>DASTGF010000296.1:0-4045 GCA_035719255.1 Microlunatus sp.
GGATCGGATCCAGGATGTAGGTGACCGGCTGCTCCGCGCCGATGGTGTCGGCGGTGTTGGTCATGCCCAGCAGCAGCAGGATGATCACGATGGTGCCGAACAGGTAGGCAGAGCCGTTGGCGATGACCATGCCGCGGGGCACCGCGCGGGAGGCGTTCTTGGTCTCCTCGCTGGCGTTGCCGGCGACGTCGAACCCGTTGAGCACGATGCAGGGCAGCAGCGCGGCGAACATCAGCGGCAGCACCAGTCCGGTGTTGACCTGCCCGTCGGTGGTGAACAGGAAGCTCACGTTGTGCACATCGTTGTCGCCGAAGATCAGGGCACCGCCCAGCACCACGGAGACCAGCACGCAGGCGACGAGGGTGGCGAACACCCCGGAGTCGACGAACCGGGAGGACACCTTCACGCTGGCGACGTTCAACAGTGTGGAGATCAGGATCAGGATCCCGGTGGTCACGGTCAGCCCGAAGGTGTCCAGGTCGTGGAACCCGACCCAGGAGGCGATGATCGGGGCGACCGCGACACAGGAGCCGGCCACCGACACGATGTGTGCGATCTCCAGCCACCAGCCGGTCTGCCAGCCCAGGAACCGGCCCCCCAGCCGGGACACGATGTTGTAGGCGCCGCCGGCGATCGGGAAGGACGAGCAGGCCTCGGCCACGCAGTACGCGATCAGCAGCTGCAACGCGCCACCGACCAGCCACGGCCAGATCGCCGCCGGCCCGACCTGGGCCAGGGCGATCCCGATGGTGAATACGATGCCGCCGATCGGGGCGATGTTGCCGAACTGGATCGCGAAACTGGAGAACGCGCCCAGTGTTCGCTTCAGCTCGGGCTTGTACCCGAGCTGCTCCAGATATGCGTCGTCGTCGGCGGCCCCAGCGTCAAGCTGCGGCGTGGGAGTCGGGTTGGTCATTGGTTCGGCCTCCGGGGGGGTCGGGGGGCGGACGAAGAATGCTGTGAACAGTAGGGTCGATGTGGTGCCGGCGACATCGCCATCGGGTGAAGTAAGTGGACCCGGAATTGCACGTGGTGTGCAGGTCGCGCTCTGGTCGGGAAGTCACGACCGCCGGCCCGGCTGAACGGTCTGCTGCTTCAGCGTGTGAGCTTGTCGGCGGGGCCGCGGACGGCTGCCCGCTGATTGAGCAGGTCGAGCCCGCGGACCGCCATCATCAGACGCATCCGATCGGCCGAGTCGTCGAGCGAGAGGCCCAGCAGGGCCTCGATCCTCTCCAGCCGGTTGTACAGGGTCCGCCGGTGCACGAAGAGCAGCTCGGCGGCATCGGTCTTGCTGCCGTCGCATTCCACGAAGGCCTGCAGGGTCGGTAGGAGCTTGTTCGCGGTAGTCGCGTCGTGCTCAAGTAGCCTGCCGAGTTCGTCCTCGACGTAACTGGCCAGTTCCGGCCCCTGGGCCAGCACTGCCAAGAGTCGCAGCACCCCGAGGTCGTCGAACCGGATGAGGCGCCGCGCGTCGGTGCCGCCGGCCACGTCATAGGCATTGGTGGCCTGTTGCACGGCCACCCGGAGCTGCTTGGCGGGCACCACCCGGCTGACGCCGAATCGGCCGGCCGCGGACTGGAGGGCATCGAGGACGGCCTTTTCCCCTCGCCGCGGGGGGAGAGCGATAATGGCCACGGTCTTGTCGCCGGTGTCGGCGAGGATTGCCGGGGCCTTGATCTTGGCCAGATGCTGGCCGAGTTCAGTTTCTCCGTAGGGAATGTCGGGTTCGATGGGGCCGGCGACCACGGCCAGGAAGGACCGGCCGCGGACGTCGCGACCCAGCCGCATCGCGCGGTCGACGAACCCGTCACCGCTGATGTCGCCGAGCATCAGCCGGCTGATCAGGGCGCTGTCGCGTTGGGAGCGGCGGGCCCCCCGGACCTGTTCGCTGAGCAGGGTGATGGCGATCGCCGCGGTGGCCCGGCCGATGGCGTAGACCTCCGAGCTGGACAGCGGCTCGGTGTGCAGGACGTGCAGGTGACCCCACGTCTCACCGATCAGGACGACCGGCTCCCGGGTGCAGCCGGTGCTGCTCTCGGGATCGTGCAACTGCCGGGAGTGCTGATCCCAGTCCTCGACGATCAGGTCGGCCCGGTCCGTGCGGCCGTAGTAGGCGCGGGTCTGGTGGGCGCGGTCCTCCAGGACGGCGGGATGACCCAGCCGCCGAGCGAGTTCTTCGACCATCGCGGAGTGGTCCTCGCCCTGCAGCAGCAGATCGGTGAAGGCCGCGGTGGCGATCTCGTCCTCCATGAGTTCCTTGACGCGCAGATCGACGATGCAGTTGTGCACCTGTCGGGCGACCTCGACGAACGACACCTCCCGTCCGAACGCGATCAGCGGCAGGCCCTGGGTGTTCGCCTCATCGATCACGGCGTCGGGCAGCCAGCTGAACACGCGGCCGGCGATCTCGATGCCCAACGCCGCGATGCCCGCACCGGCGAGGGACCGAATGAAGGCCCGATGCTCGCGTTCGGTCTTCCCGAAACCGAATCCGGCGGTCAGCAGCAGTTCGCCGCCGCCGAGGAATTTGGCGATGTCCGGGATCTCCGAGCTGTGCACCCAGCGGATGACGTTGTCCAGGTGAGCGGCTCCGGCGACGACGGTGGACTCGGCCCAGCCGAAGATCTCCAGGTGCAGGGCCTCGCCGACGGTCAGTGTCCACGGCACCTTCCACGGGCTGCCGTCTTGGGGGCCGGGTCCGGTGGCCTCGGTCATGCCCTCAGCCTAACCGAACGAGTGCACACGGCGAGAATGCCGGCAGGCGCAGGCTGCACACGACGCTCATTCAGCGGGAGGCCCGGTGGGCCCTATGGTTGGCCCCCAAGTGAGACACACAAGGGCGCCGCTGGAACCCAAGATTCTGCGCGCCGGACGAGGAGGGTCCCGACGATGACCAAGGCACTGTTCCTGTACGGCGGATGGCCCGGGCACAAGCCCTACGAGGTCGCCGACTGGGCCACCGCGCTGATGCAGGACGACCTGGGCTTCACCGTGGACGCCACCACCGACGCCTTCAAGCTCGAAGACGACCTAACCGGCTACGACCTGATCGTGATCGGCTGGACCCAGGCCCTGACCACCGAGGACCTGACCGACAAGCAGGAGCGCAGCCTGCTGCACGCGGTGTCGCAGGGCACCGGGGTCGGCGGCTGGCACGGGATGGCCGCCTCGTTCCGATCCTCCCTGCCCTACCACTTCGTGACCGGCAGCGCCTTCATCGAGCACCCCGGCGGCGAGGCCGTCCCGGTGCCCTACCCGGTCAACATCATCGACCGGGACCATCCGGTGACCGCCGGGGTCCAGGACTTCACCGCCGCGACCGAGCAGTACTACCTGCACATCGACCCCACCGCGCACGTGCTGGCCGAAACCGTCTTCTCCGGCGAGCACCTGCCCTGGCTCGATGGCGTCAAGATGCCCGTCGCCTACGTCAAGACCTTCGGCGAGGGCCGCGTGTTCTACGAGACGATCGGGCACGCCCCGGCGGACCTGCTCGAGCCCAACGTGACCCGACTGGTCAAGCAGGGGCTGGCCTGGGCCGCCCGGACCTGACCTACCACCGGCCGGCGGCACCCGCGTGCCGCCGACAGCCGCCACCTGCGCGATCCATCCCCTTCCCATCGACCGACGCCGAAGGATTCCCCACCATGAGCGCCCCCGAGATCCCCGACACGCCCTGGCTGCCGGCCGGAAGCCCGTTCACCAAGGCGCCGACCACCACCATTCCGGCCGGGCTCCGCCCGGACGCGATCGCCTCGGCGGGGGAGACCGACGAGATCGACACCGACGTGCTGATCGTCGGATCCGGAATGGGCGGCGGCACTCTCGCGTGGGCGTTGAAGGACGCCGGCCTGGACGTGCTGATCGTGGAACGGGGTGGTTTCCTCCCCCACGAACCGGAGAACCGCGACCCGCGGCAGATGTACATCGAGGGCCGCTACAAGACGGCCGGCTACTGGTACAACGGCAAGACCGGGGCGCCGTTCACCCCCGGCGTGTACTACTGGGTAGGCGGCAACACCCGGTTCTACGGGGCCTCGCTGCC
>DASTGF010000297.1:0-3732 GCA_035719255.1 Microlunatus sp.
CTACACCAGCCCGAAGACCCACGACGACTACTTGGAGTCCTGGCTCGAGCTGTGGGACGGCGTCCCGAACGAGTCGAACCTGCTGCCTGGCTACGGCTGGATCTTCGGCATGGGTGACGGCACCTCCAACGTGGGACTCGGCATCCTCAACACCAGTTCCGCCTTCGGCAAGACCGACTATCGCGACCTGCTCCGGCGCTGGCTGGCGAACACGCCCGAGGAGTGGGGCTATCGCGACGAGAACATGACGATGCCGATCCGCGGCGCCGCCTTGCCGATGGGGTTCAACCGGCAGCCGCACTACGTCCGGGGCCTGGTGCTCGTCGGTGACGCGGGCGGCATGGTCAACCCGTTCAACGGTGAGGGCATCGCCTACGCGATGGAATCCGCCGAGGTGGCGGCCGAGGCGATCGCGGAGGCGCACTACCGTGGCGCCGGCACCCGCAGCGCCGAGCGCGCGCTGCAGGCGTACCCGGTCCGGATGAAGGAGTCCCTGGGCGGCTACTACACCCTCGGGCGGGTGTTCGTGAAGCTGATCGCCCGGCCGGAGATCATGCGGGTGTGCACGACGTACGGCCTGCCACGGCGGTCGCTGATGCGCTTCACCCTCAAGCTGCTGGCCAACCTGCACGACAGCACCGACGGCGACGCCTCGGACAAGCTGATCAACGCCCTGTCCAAGATCGCTCCGGCGGCCTGATGAGCCGCACCCAGCTCGCTGAGCCCCCTCAGCCCCCGGAACCCCCCAGCCCGGAACCTCCTCCGGCCCTCGGAGACGGGACCGTCTGATGACCGCAGAAGGGAGACACCCGCGATGAGTCTTTACCTCGGCATCGTGATCATGCTGGCGATCGCGTCGGCGTTCGTCGGGCTGACCATCCTGACGACCATGATCGTCGGTCCGGGCCGCTACAACCGGGCGAAGTACGACTCCTACGAGTGCGGTATCGAGCCGACCCCGCACGCGGTCGGTGGCGGACGCTTCCCGGTGAAGTACTACATCACCGCGATGCTTTTCATCGTCTTCGACATCGAGATCGTCTTCCTCTACCCGTGGGCCGTGACCTTCGATCAGCTCGGCCTGTTCGCCCTGGTGGAAATGGTCTTGTTCATCCTCACCGTGTTCCTGGCCTACGTCTACGTGCTGCGGCGCGGCGGCCTCGACTGGGATTGAGAAATGATCGTTCCCCGTCCGCGGCCCGTGTGGCCACCCGCCGTTGCAGAGAAAGGAGATCGTCATGGGCGTTGAGGAGCAGCTTCCCAGCGGAGTCTTGCTGACCACCATCGAGAATCTCTTCGGCTATATGCGCAGTGCGTCGTTCTGGCCCGCGACCTTCGGTCTGGCGTGCTGCGCCATCGAGATGATGACCTACGGCGCACCGCGTTACGACTCGGGCCGCTGGGGCCAGGAGGTGTTCCGGGCCTCGCCGCGCCAGGCCGATCTGATGATCGTCGCCGGCCGGGTCAGCCAGAAGATGGCACCGGTGCTGCGCCAGATCTATGACCAGATGCCGAACCCCAAGTGGGTTCTCGCCATGGGCGTGTGCGCCAGCACCGGCGGCATGTTCAACAACTACGCGATCGTCCAGGGCGTGGACCACGTCGTACCGGTCGACATGTACCTGCCGGGTTGCCCGCCGCGGCCGGAGATGCTGATCGATGCGATGTTCAAGCTGCGCGACAAGGTGCGGCATCTCCCCGTCGGGGTGAATCTGATCGAGGCCGAGGAGAAGGCCGAACAGCGCCAGCTGACCGCCACTCCGACGCACGAGATGAAGGGCCTGCTGCGGTGAGCGACACCCCGAAGGACTCCGACGCCGTGTCCGGTGGCGCTGACGGCGTCAACGCCGAGTCCGACGCCAAGGCGCCGATCAAGGGCGCCACACCGGAGGGTGAATCCGCTCCCGACGAGACCACCAAGGCGCAGTCGCAGACCGGGTCCGCGCCGGCCGTGGCCAGCACGAGCACCGAGGCCGCCGAGGACACCGCGGAGGTGGCGGCGTCCGAGCCGGCCGAGGAGGTGCTGGCCACCCGCCAGGGGATGTTCGGTGTCCACGGCAGCGGCGACACCTCCGGCTACGGGGGGCTGACCCGGACCATCGACTTCCCGGCCCCGACCCGTCCGCCGTTCGGCGGCTGGTGGGACCAGGTCAACGACCGTCTCGGTGAGGTCGTGCCGAACTACTCCGACGTGATCGAGAAGGTCGTCGTGCACCGTGGCGAGATCACCTTCCACGTCGCCCGGGAGCACCTGGCCACCTTCGTCCGCTCGCTGCGCGACGACGCCCACCTGCGTTTCGAGTTCTGCAGCAGCGTGTCGGGCGTGCACTACCCGCAGGACACCGGCCGCGAGTTGCACGCGGTCTACCACCTGCAGTCGATGACCTACAACCGACGGATCCGGCTCGAGGTCTCCGCGCCGGACAGCGACCCGCACATCCCATCGGTGGTGAGCACCTATCCGACCGCCGACTGGCACGAACGCGAGACCTACGACATGTTCGGGCTGATCTTCGACGGTCATCCCGCTCTGACCCGCATCCTGATGCCCGACGACTGGCCGGGACACCCGCAGCGCAAGGACTACCCGCTGGGCGGCATCAACGTGGAATACAAGGGCGCGGTCATCCCGCCGCCCGACCAGCGAAGGACCTACTCATGATGTTCGGTCGCGCTCCGCGCTCCGCGACGCACGCGGTGTTCGGTCGCGCTCCGCGCTCCGCGACGCCCATCGGCTTCGCGGAGTCTCGCTCGTTCTTCACGTTTCGGAACGGCGGAAGAGCATGCCGTTCCGAAACGCTCATCTCTCCCGAGAGGCTCCGCCGATGAGCAACGACACCGCGATGAGCAATGACACCGCGACGAGCAACGACACTGCGACGAGCAGGGACACCGAGACGGCGCCGAGCGCGGATCCGTTCGACCCGACCCAGATCGGACCCGACCCGTACGGCACGGGCGACCCGCTCGAAGGGCGCGTATACACCGTTACCGGTCAGGACTGGGACTCCCTCGTCGCCGATCAGGCCGAGCGGGGTGACGAGCGGATCGTGGTCAACATGGGTCCGCAGCACCCGTCGACCCACGGCGTGCTCCGGCTGATCTTGGAGATGGAGGGTGAGTCGGTTACCGAGGCCCGCTGCGGCATCGGCTACCTGCACACCGGTATCGAGAAGAACATGGAGTTCCGGACCTGGACCCAGGGCGTCACGTTCTGCACCCGGATGGACTACCTGTCCCCGCTCTACCAGGAGACGACGTACTGCCTGGGTGTGGAGCGGTTGCTGGACATCGAGGACCAGATTCCGGAGAAGGCCAACGTCATCCGGGTGATGATGATGGAGCTGAACCGGATCTCCTCCCACCTGGTCTGCATCGCCACCGGAGGCATGGAGATCGGTGCGCTGACGGTGATGACGATCGGATTCCGCGAGCGGGAGAAGGTGCTCGACGCGTTCGAGTTGATCACCGGGCTGCGGATGAACCACGCCTACATCCGGATCGGCGGCGTGGTCATGGACCTTCCCTCGAACGCGCCGGACATGATCCGAGCGTTCCTGCGCGAGATGCCGGACCGCATGCGCGAATACGAGGAGCTGCTGACCGGGAACCCGATCTGGCGGCAGCGGATGATCGGCATCGCCGTACTCTCCGCCGAGGAGTGCCTGGCCCTGGGGGTGACCGGCCCGATCCTTCGAAGCGCGGGCGTCGGAAGGGACGTGCGCAAGGACG
>DASTGF010000298.1:0-2264 GCA_035719255.1 Microlunatus sp.
ATATACCGGATTACCGGTAATACGGTATAAAGCGCTGCGGTGAGCACACCATGAATGGTCAACTCGGCAGTGACGAGGCCGCCCCGCGATCCGGAACAGTCAGCGTCACAGTGCAGTCCGAATGTCATGAGTTGGGCGTGCTCTCAGCAGTCGAGCGGCCGCAGGGTGTCCGCGTCCGGTGGTGGTGGAGCGTTCCGGGACGGCCCCCGGGGCCGAGGAGGCGGTCCTGTCCAGCCATGGACGCGCATCCGGTCCAGCACCGCGGTCTCGCTGACTCCCAGCCGCGCGGCGACGTCGACCACCCGCAGGCCCTCGTCGAGCAGAGTCCGTACCTGCTCAGCGGTGATTCTGGACCGATTCCCAACCGGCCGTATCGGCTCCCCAGCGGCCACCAGACGGGCCCGGACCCAATCAGCGGTGTGACCGTATCGGGCGCCGATCTGGGCCAGGCTCAGGCCCTGGTCCGTGTACAGCGAGACAAGATCCGCCGAAAAGCTGTTCGCCATTAGGTCCGATCCGCGGGACTGCTCGGGGTCATTGCGAAGGACAATCTGGCGCGCTCTGTCGGTCGATTCCATGGTTCGTGCGGGACCACCACGAGCGCCGGCGGCATTGTGCCTATAGGGCCAGTTGTGCGGCCCTGGTGGCTGACTCGGTGATCCGGGCCTCGTAGTTCGCGACGCGCCGCTTCTGCCGCCGGTACAGCAGGACGGCGCCGATCACGGTGATGGCGACGACGATCACGAAGGCGACGAGGTTGCCGACCATGAAGATCTGGATGTGGTTCTTGAGTTCGGCGATGTCGCCGCTGGTGCCGGTGAGTGTGGCGAGGCGCTCGTCGACGGTTCCCTTGCTGGCTCCGCTGGCGATGAGCTGCTGAACGCTGGGGTCGCTCATGGCCGGCTGGGCCAGTGACTGCAGCAGCGCCGACCGGCGCTCGGCGTAGGCGATGAACAGCTGCCAGACCAGGTATCCGACGGCTATCGATCCGCCGAGGATGGTGATGGACCAGGTGACTGCGACGGCCGACGGCCACCATGGTGCGGGCGGGTCGGGCAGCCCGAGGGATCGCCGCTGGACTCGGGCGGGACGTCCCGGAGTACCAGGCCGGGCGCGGTGCCGATCGATGGTGCGAAAGACCAGAGCGAGTAGCCCAAGGAGTGGGGCGGTAATGAGGGCGGCGGCGATCGCCCAGAACATGAGGTTGGCGGTCCAGGTTCCGGCGTCGCCGGTCGGTTGGGAAGGCCATGATCACGCAGCCGGCGGTGAACATTAGCGGGTAGATCATCACCAGCACGCTGAAGGCGAGGGTGCGCAGGCGCCGGTCGCGGCTCATCCGAGTGGGCCGGCCGTCCTGGGACTGGATCGCCGGGCGGGCGTATCGCCAGAGTCGGTACCAGCTCGCCGCGGTCAGGCCGATGACGAAGGCGTAGGCCAGTGCGGGGGACGCGGCTGGGGCAGTGTCAGGTGCGCTGGACATGGGGTGCCTCCGTTCCTGCAACCAGACCGCGTGGTGGGGTCGTCGGCCCGGGCACCGTGTCCAGCAGGACCCTGACGGCGGCCAGAGCAATCGCGCAGCACCCTGCTGCGCGATTCAGTCCGGTTAGCGGCGGCCGCCGGTCGAGTGGACCCGGCCGCGGTGCGCATGCCCGGACAGAACTGCCGGCCGCGGCCCCTGCGCGTGATCCCCATCGGGCTGTCGCCCGCCGCTTGTTGTCAGGTTAGGGATCAACTCGGACCCGCACGGTGCGGCGACGCTGCCCTTGATGGTCAACGCCCTGCAGCGGTTGTCCGAGACCGTCGCCAGCGCCTGAACAGCATCGCGACCGCCACCGACTCTGTCACCGCCTACTGGCTCGCAGTCCTGGAAGCAGCCGAGCATCAGGGCGTCGAATGCGTGGCCCCGGCCCAGCGGACCAGCCGGGTGGCTGCGCTGTTGGCCGCCGACCAGGTCCCGGTGACAGTCTTCCGTCAATGGTTGGTGCCACTGCCGCCGACGACCTACGTGGCATGGCCTGCTGGGGCGCCCTGACCAGCCGGCAAGTCGTGGACCGTTCACGGTCTCATCGCACAGGCGATCCGCGACACCGACGACGACCCGGAGGCCGTGGGCGTCGCGGCTTACGACGCGCTCACCGACCGGTCGTGCTCGCGTCGGCATCACAAAGGGTGCGGACCGGACTACTTACCGAAGTTAGACGACAGCCATACTGCTCAGCGTGGCTAGCGTGCTGTGTCCGGTGATTGTCGGTCGGTCGGTTGAG
>DASTGF010000299.1:0-2521 GCA_035719255.1 Microlunatus sp.
ACGATGCTACCGGCACCGACGGTGTTGGAGGACCGGATCCGCACCGAGGGGTCGACCACGGTGGCGAACCGGTCGTCAGCGATGCCGAGTCGCACCAGTCGATCGGCGATCGCGGCCCGGACCGAGCCCTTGCCGGCGCAGATCAGCAACTGAGCGTCGGAATGGTCGGCGACGGCCGACAGCGTTCCCAGCAGGGGAACGCGACCGATCGAGGTTCCCTGCAGCGCAGGGCTGTCGTCGACGATCCCGATCACGTTGTAGTAGAACTGCCCCTCGAGACAGGCCAGCACCTCACGAGCCAGCCCGCTGGCGGCGATCAAGATCAATGGGGTTGACATGATCAACTCGTTACGTCGTGCAGGGCATCGATCACGCGGGCTTGATCGGACTCGCTCATCTGGTGGTACAGCGGCAGGATGAGGGTGGTGTCGGTCAGCCGGTCGGTGTTCGGCAGCTGACCGGGGGCGGCGAATGAAGCGTACGGTGGCTGACGATGCGCGGCCATGATGCCGCGCCTCCCCGATATCTCGACCTCAGCCATGTGGGCCAGAACCTCGTCCCTGGAGCGGGGAAAGGTGGGGGACACCTCTATCCAGAAGGACTGGAAGTTACTGGTCCCCCAGGCCGGGTCAACCACCGTACGCAACCCTGGGATGTCTTCGATCTGCTTGGTGTACGCCGCGGCGAGCTCACGCCGCCGGCGGACGATCTCGGGAAGACGACCGAGCTGGACGAGACCGACCGCCGCCTGGAGGTCGGTCATCCGGAAGTTGTAGCCCACCTCGAGATAGGACTCGGCGGGCGCGAGCACAGAACCGTGCCGATCCGCGGCAGACACGCTCATGGCGTGCTCGCGAAGCCGCCGGGCACGCGTGGCCCAGCCCTCGCGTGAAGTGGTGATCATGCCACCTTCACCGGTGGTGATGATCTTGCGTGGGTGGAACGACCAGGCCGCGATCTCCGCGCCGGCGCCGACCGGACGCCCGCGGTACGCCGACCCCGAGCCGCACGCGGCGTCCTCGACGACCACGATCCCGCGCGGGTCGCAGACCGCACGGATCGCGTCGAGATCGACCGGCACGCCACCCTGATCGACGACGATCACGGCGCGTGTCTTCGCCGTCAAGACAGCGGAAACGGTCTCCGCGGTGAGGTTGCCGGTCTCGACGTCTACGTCCGCGAACACCGGCGTGGCGCCGACGTAGACGGGAGCGTTCGTGGTGGCGATGAACGAGAAGGACGGGACGATCACCTCATCGCCCGCCCGCACCCCGGCCACGATCAGGGCCAGATGCAAGGCCGTGGTGCAGGACGACGTCGCGACGGCGTGCTCGGCCTGCATGGCCTCGGCGAACGCACGCTCGAAGGCGGCGACCCGCGGCCCCTGCGCGACCCAGCCGGAGCTGATCGCCTCGGCAACGGCGTCGATCTCCTCCTGCCCGAGGTAGGGCAGCATGACATTGAGCCGGCTCATGCGGATGCTCCTACGGGCGCTTGCGAGTCCTCGTCGGCGGCGCCGCGCGCGCGCTCCGCGCGCCACCAGTCCACCAGCTGCCGCAGTCCGTCCGCGAGACCGATCTCCGCAGTGAAACCGAGATCCCGGGTCGCAGCCGCGGTGCTGGCCAGCCGACGCGTCACCCCGTTGACCGCGCGCTCGGGACCGTGCTCCACACCGAGCTCGGAGTCCATCGCGGTCAACAGGCCCTCGGCCAGCTGCTTGAGCGACGTCTCGACCCCGCTGGCCACGTTGTAGACGCCTTCGTCGACGGGTGCCAGAGCAGCGAGCAGGTTGGCTCGAGCGATGTCGGTGGTGTAGACGAAGTCCATCGTCTGCGCCCCGTCGCCGAAGATCAGCGGCGGCAGCCCGGCGGTGATGCGCTCCATCCACCGGATCAGGACCTCGGTATACAGCCCGTAGATGTCCATCCGCGGCCCGTACACGTTGAAGTAGCGCAACGCGACATAGTCCAGACCCTGCATCGCCCGGAAGCTACGCAGCATGCCCTCGTTGAAGGACTTCGCAGCACCGTAGAACGTGTCGTTGTCGTACGGGTGGTGGTTCTCCCGGGTCGGGAACTCTTCGGCCAGGCCGTAGACCGACGCCGACGACGCGGCGATGATCTTGTCCGCCTTGTGCGCGGCGGCCGCCTCGATCACGTTGAAGGTGCCGTCCACGAGCACCTCCAGCGCCAGCCGCGGCTCTTCGGCACACTGGGTGATCCGGATCGCCGCCTCGTGGAAGACCAGATCGGCGCCGGCGGTGAGATCGTTGACCAGGTCCCGGTCGCGGATGTCGCCCACCACGAGCGACAGTCGCGGATCGTCGGAGACGTCGCGGAGGTTGGCGCGGCGCCCGCGGACCAGATTGTCGAGGATGCGAACCTCGGCCACGTCCTGCGCCAGCAGCTGGTCGACGATGGTCGAGCCGATGGTGCCCGCGCCGCCGGTCACGAAGATCCGGGCGCCGGACAGTGCGTCGAGGGTGGTCATGACACCAACTCCTTGTGGCTGTGCCCTTCGA
>DASTGF010000300.1:0-2235 GCA_035719255.1 Microlunatus sp.
TCGCCACCAGAGCCCGCATCCCGATCCTGGACGCATCAAGCGTGGGCGGCGACCTCGCCGGGCAGTGGGGGCTCACCACTCAGGAGACAGAGGTCCTGCGACTCCTTGCAGCCGGCTTCACGAACGCCGAGATCGGCACCGCCCTTTTCATCAGCCCCAAGACGGCGAGCGTCCACGTCACGCACCTGCTGCGCAAGCTGCAGCTTTCCAACCGCACCGAGGCCGCAGTCTGGGCCACTCGACACGGCCTGACGCCAGCCTCCGAGACCACGACCCCAGGACAACCCTGACAACGTAGATCCCGGATGTCGCGAACAATGCAAGCGGACCCGATGTCCGATACTGCGCAGGCGTGCGGCTGCGGACTACTCGTGCGTCCGGCCTCGATAGAGCGCCGAGGTGCGTCATCTCGCCGGGTTCAGGCGCACCCGAGGCGCGGCTGACCTGCGCTGAGTGTGCGCAGACTGCCGATGACGGGATGCCAGCCCGGCGCCGAGGCATGCTTGGGAACGCTCCCTCGTGCCCTCGCGGGCGTGGGCACCAGAGCCGCCGAACGGCCTCTCAGGCCCAGGCGGGTGCGCGCCAGGACTCAGGGAAGTTGAGCGGCCCGGGCCTCGGTCTTCTGCTGCTGCGCGGTCAGGTCACTGGCGAGGCTGACGGCGTACGAGCACGTTGAGGGCGCCGGCGGTGGCCAGCAGCCATCCGGCTGCGAGGCCGGCGGCGAGGTCGCTGCTGCCGTGGTTGGGGTAGTCCGCCGTCACCCGGGGCGGGATCATGTGGGCCGGACCGCCTTGGTTCTGATGGACCACCGAGCTGACGTGCATGGTGACGTGGGTGGCGACCGCGCCGAGGGGGTTGCCGGTCAGAGCGGTGGGGACGTTAGCCGCGATGGCCCCGATCTCGGGGTAGCGCAGGAGGTTGCCGCGGTACTCGGAGTAGCCCAGGTGGTAGGTCGTGGTGACCAGGAGCGACAGGGCGAGGGCCAGGCCAGCAAAGGCGGTCTTGCGTTTGAGACCTTCTCGGTTGCCGTGCATCACGAGGTAGGCGACTGCCGCGGGGAACACGAACAGGGTGAGGGCGTCGACGCTGCCGTAGATGACGCCTCGCCAGGCGATCTCGAAGCCGTAGCGCCAGCCGCCCTCGTGCGGGGTGGCCGCCTGGGTGAGGATGCCGACGGCCAAGGCGATGCCGACGAGCATGCCGACCAGGAGGCTCTGCCACAGGTGCCCGGTCCACAAGGGGCGAAGGGCGGTGGCGTGGGTGGTGACAAACGCGGTGAAGAACACGACCGCCACGGTGAAGTAGATCAGGTAGTACAGGTCCGGCTGGAGTCCGAGCCGGTCGGTTCCGATCCACGGCACCAAGAAGAACAGCAGTGCCCCTGCGCCGAGCCAGAGCATCGGACTACTCCGAGAAGTGGCGCTGGTCTCGCTTCTGCCGGTGAGCGCGGGCATGTGGAAGTGGGTAGTCACCGTCACTCATCTCCCTTCACCGTCCAGGGTCTGCGACCCCTTCCTGCGGCGGTAGAGACCAAGGGCACGCGGGGGTGGGGCACGCGGTCACACGGTGGTGGTGTCCGGGCGGAGAGCCACGAACGGGTGGGTCTGCACGAACTGTCTGATCGCGGCTTCGGTGCGCAGGTCCCAGCCCAGGACCCGCCGCATCACGCCGAGACGGCCTGGGTGGCGTAGGCAGAACTCGACCGTGACCGCGTAGCTCTCCTCCTCATCGAGGAACCGTTGCAGCGGGGTGAACGACTCCCGTCCGATCTCGACTTTCAGGGCGGGTCGGGCTCGGATGTTGCGGACCCAGTCGGCGGTCGGGCCCCACCCCGAGCAGATGACGGCCTCATGGGTCTCGTCGTCGTAGCGCAGCACCATGGCGGTCATGGCGTGTGGTCGGCCGGTCTTGCGTCCGGCGTGGACCAGCAGCAGGAACGTGTGCCCGAGCAGCCAGCCCCAGCCGGCGCGGTACAGCGGGAGCGGGGTGCGGAAGACGGCGAGCGCCAGCCGACCCGGACGCCGCCGCAACCCCAGCCACGGCCGAGTCTGATGATCTGGATGCGATAGCTCGAAGAACCCCACATTCACCAACCCCGGAGATCAGGTACTCCAACGCTCCGTTCCAGACAACGCCCGATTCCACCAAGGCGCGAGAGGCGATGGTCCTCGCCCTTCCTGCGATCGGCAGAGAACCTGAGCGCACCGGGCGAACGCCCGCACAGCCCGCCATGAG
>DASTGF010000301.1:0-10406 GCA_035719255.1 Microlunatus sp.
CTCTCGCCACGGTGGAGTCGACCGAGACCACCCACTCCAGGTCGGCGACGGCATGCGCCTGACCTTGAAGCTCAACCAGCACACGGTCCCAGGTCCCGTCCTTGGCCACCGGTCGAAACGCCACCAGACCGTCTGCCAGGAAGGGAAATTCTTCGGCAGGTCCCGCCACGGCGACCCGGTCCGAAACCGCCAACAAATCGCCTCGACCATCGTGAAGGAGGGTGGAAACCACGCCTTCTGCAGGGTCCCCGGCTCCTTCGTCGACGTCCAGCCGTCGGCGGTTCCTCGCTCTCGGGGCGGGAGGCGTGGTCACCGCGATAGCCGGCTTCGGCGCCGCCGAACTCGCGGCCGGTGGCCAGCTGCGCCGGGCCGCGCTGAGGGCTCGAGACGCCGATGGACCTGGCCGCGCACGGCGGATCGAGCCGGGGCTGGGTCATCGACGGGGTGTTCGAGGAGATCGACCTGGGCACCGGGAGCGTCCTGCAGCACTGGAGTTCGCTGCAACACGTCGGCTTGGCAGAGAGCTATGCCGGTGTGCCGGAGGACCCCGAGGAGCCGTGCGACTACTTCCACATCAACTCCGTGAAGCCGACGCCGGACGGGTCCTTCCTGGTCTCGGCCCGACACACCTGGGGGTTGTCCAAGGTGGCCCGCGGCACGGGCGCCGTGGAGTGGCGGATGGGGTGGTCGCGGCAGGGACTTCGACCTCGCCGGACCGGCAGCCTTCGCCTGGCAGCACGACGCGCAGTTCGAGGGGGCCGGGACGATCCGGTTGTTCGACAACGGCAGCGACGGCACGGTGGTGGCCACCTCGGAGAGCCGGGTCCTCTGGCTGCAGCTGGACCAGGACGCGATGACGGTCCGGCTGACCCGCGCCCTGACGCATCCGGACAAGCTCAGTGCGGCGACCATGGGGAACGCCGAGATGGTCCCCAACGGGAATCTCGTCGTCGGCTGGGGAACCACCAAGCGGATCAGTGAGTTCGCACCCGACGGGACCCTGCTGTTCGACGCGGAACTGCCGAATATGACGGATCGCTGCTTTCGGTCCGTGTGGCGTTGATCTCACAGCTGCCCGGCGTAGGTTGGCCGCCGTGCAACTCACCTCGCCGGTGTTGGTCGTGATCGGTGCGGGTCTCGCCCTCGGGCTCCCGATTCTGCTGGTGATCACGTGGCGCCGCCGTCCCCACGGCCTGACCGGCGCCGGTCTTCGCTTGGTCGGCATCCTGTTGAGCCAGGTGTTGGCGATCGGCACGGTGTTGCTGGTGGCCAACAACACCTACAACTTCTACAACTCCTGGGGTGACATCCTCGGTGAGCAGAACGGTGGGGTGCCTGCGGCGACCGCCGGCAACCTGGTGCCCGCCGACGGCTCACTGGGCCGCGTTGTGTCGCTCACCGTCCGCGTGCCCGGCGCCAAGGGGCCCAGCAGCGAGCGACTGCCGGTGTTGGCCTGGCTGCCCCGTCAGTACGAGCAGCGCCAGTTCGCCAAGACGCGGTTTCCGGTGCTGATGCTGCTTCCCGGTCAGCCCAGCACGCCGCAAGGCGTGTTCGCCGGGCTCGACTTCGCCCGGCAGGCCACCGCGGCCATCGACGCCGGCCGGGTCAAGCCGTTCGTCGTGGTGGTGCCGCCGATCTTGATCGATCCGCCGCGGGACACCGAGTGCACCAACGTCCCCAACGGGCCTCAGGCCGAGACCTGGCTGGCTGACAACGTGCGGAGCCAGGTGATCCGCAAGCTGCGGGTGGAGCGCGACGCGCGGCACTGGTCGGCGATGGGAATGAGCACCGGAGGCTTCTGCGCGGCCAAGCTGTTGCTGCGCAACCCGACGCTGTTCGGGGCGGCGGTGAGCATCGGCGGCTACTTCACGGCCGAGACCGACAGCACCACCGGCGACCTGTTCGGTGGAAGCGCTCAGCTGCGCCGGGAGAACTCTCCCAGCTGGCTGATCAAGCAGGCCGGCGCTCGGCAGACCAATCTGCTCGTCGTGGTGAGCCAGCAGGACAAGGACTCCTACCGTGGTGTGTCCTACGCCGACAGTGCCGCATTCATCGCGGCGAACAAGGGAACTCCCGGGGTGGCCACGATCTTGTTGCCCTCGGGCGGTCACAGCTTCCAGACCTACCGGCCGACCGTGCCGGGCTCGCTGCAGTGGCTCATGCAGATCGGTTCCCTCGGCTGATCATCGCCGATCCCCTGGGGCCGCGAGGATCGGTTCAGGCGACCGGGCTCGCGGCGAGCGTCAGCGTCGCCCGGTGTCCGGCGCCGTAGGTATCGGTCCAGATGATCGTGATCTTGTCGCCGGCCCGGTGGCCGGCCAGGGCCGCGCTGACATCCTCGGCGGAGGTGACGATGCTCGATCCCACTGCGGTGATCAGGTCACCGGCCGACAGGCCGGCTTCGGCGGCCGGACTGCCGGCGACCACGTCGCTGACCGTCGCCCCGGCGCCGTCGGACAGGCCGTCGCTGAAGCTCTGCCGATCACCGTAGGTGTCGGCTCCGGTTGAGGAGCTGCCGCTGAGCAGGACACCGAGGAAGGCCGATGGCCCGACCTGCACCGTGGAGGATCCCGTGCCGGTGCGGATCTGATCGACGATGGACAAGGCCTTCTCGATCGGGATCGCGTAACCGTCGATCTCGGCACCCGTGGACGCTGCGGTGTCGATTCCGATGACGTCTCCCTCGGTGTCGATCAGCGGACCGCCGGAGTCGCCGGCCACGACGTCCGCCGAGGTCTCGATCATCTTCGTCAGCGTCTCGGAGGCAACCGGGCCCTCGGCCGCGGTGGTCACCGAAGCGGTCAGCGAGGTGACCGTCCCGTCGGCCGCCGACAGCGAGCCCGTCCCACCGGCGTTACCGACCGCAGTCACCGCGTCGCCGACCGCGACACTGTGGTCCTCCACGGTCACCGTCTGCAGGCCTGACGCGCCCTTCAGTTGCAGCAGGGCGACGTCGTGTGTCTCGTCGTGGCCCACCACTGTCGCGGTGTAGGTCCGGCCGGTGCTGGCCACGGTCACCCTGATGGCGGTTGCGCCCTCCACCACGTGGTAGTTGGTCAGCACCTGGCCCGATGAGGTCAGCACCATGCCGGTGCCGGCGCCCTCGGCGCCTTGGTACCGCAGCGCGGTGTCGATCAACACCACGCCCTTGGACTCGGCCGCGGTGGCGGGGGACGAATCGACGGCCCCCGATCCGTCGGAGCCCTGGCCGGGCCATCCGTACGTACCGTCGTCCGGCCCGCCCGCGGCGGACCAGGCCCCGCCGGACCAGCCCCCGCCGGACCAGCCCCAGCCCGGCCAACTCGAGCCGGTCGACCAGTCGGCCAGGCCGACCCGGGCCGTGGTGGTCGCAGCGGCCGCCGGACCGGCGAAGACCAGCAGCCCGACGCAGGCGAGGGCACCGGCCGCCAACTCGCGCAGCCTGCGGCGCCCTCCAGCCGGACGGGTGGGGACCGAAGCGCTGCCGGAGGTCGGGAAGACGGTGGTCGCAGGGCGATACATGGCGGTCCTCGCAGGGGAGTGGTGTGGTCTGTGATGACTCGACGAAAGCTCCGTCAACCGTGAACCGGCACTGACCAACCTGGGTGTGGGCTGTGAACCTCTGTCCCGGGCTGAACGGTGACCCACAGCCTCGCGGGGGTGGCTCACCCGGAGGACGGGCTCACCCGGAGGACGGGCTCATGCGAGTTGGACGACCTCGACCACCGGTGGGGACGGTGGAACTCGTCGGCCGGCAGGCCTGGCGGATCGCCTGGCCGAGCAGCGGTGGATGCCGATCCGCCGGGCAGGGCCGCCGAGCCGGTGGTGCACGAGCTCCCCGATGACGGTTGAGTGGCGTCCACCGTGGCGATCCGCGCGGCGGCTCCGGTTCAGCGACCCCGTCGCCGCCCCGTTCCGACCGGGCCGGAGCTCCGGCGCACGATCAGCTCCGGAGTGATCAACCCCCGATCATCCGTGCCTTCGTCACCGGACGGGCCATTGGCGCCCGCAATCGCGGCTGCGATCTTGTCCACCGCGCGCGCACCCACGGCGACGAAGTCCTGTCGCACCGTGGTCAGCGGCGGCACGAGATAGGCCGCCTCGGGCTGGTCGTCGAAGCCGACCACACTCACGTCGTCGGGGACCCGCCGACCCGCCTCGTGCAGCGCCAGCAGCAGCCCGAGGGCGATCTGGTCATTGGCCGCGAACACTGCCGTCACCCGAGCATCCGTGGCGACCCCCCGTCCGGCGTCGTAGCCGAAGGCCGCGCTCCAGTCACCGATCACAGGCTCGGCCGGTCGCAGGCCGGCGTCGGCCAGCTCGAGCTGCCAACCCTCCACACGGGCCCGCGCCTCGGCCCAGTCCGGGGGGCCGGCCAGGTGGATGATCTCTCGATGTCCGAGCTCGACCAGGTGCCGGACCGCCATCCGGGCGCCCGCCACTTGGTCCACGCCGACGGTGAAATCGGCCCGGGTCAGGTCGCCCTCGACCAGCACGATCGGGACGCCGACCGCGCGGCTGCGGGCCACCTCCAGGGCGTCGTCCTGACCGGCGACGATGACGATGCCCTCCACGCCCTGACGCCGCAGGTGCTCCACCGAGTCGTCTAGCAGCTCCCGGGTGAGCGCGGTCAGGCTGACGGTGCTGGCAAAGAAGCCGTGCGCCCGGGCTGCGGTCTCGATACTGCGCTGGATGCTCGCCGGCCCATAATGCGCGCCCCCCACGCCGATCACTCCCACCACCCCGGAACGCCCCTTGACCAGGGCGCGGGCGGCGGTGTTCGGCCGATAGCCCAATTGCTCGATCGCCCGCTCGACCCGCAGCCGGGTCTCCGGTCGGATCCGTGGCGAGCCGTTGATCACCCTCGACACGGTCTGGTGCGACACCCCGGCGAGCCGAGCCACGTCGTGCATGACCGGCGGGCGCTGGGGCGGGGCGGCGTCGGACATCGGACCTCCTGGATCGAGCGGCGTTTCATGTTAGTGGGCCCGCCGACGCCGTACCGGCTTTGACGAAGGTGCGTCCGCAGCGGCATCATGGTCTCGTGTTAACGTTAACGCACGCCGGAGTGCCCGCCCACGACCGGAGGTCTGGCCGATGACGATCACGGCCGAGATCGCCGATGTGGTGCGTTCGGTCCGGGACGAGGTATGCCGCCTGCACGCCGAGCTGCCGCGCTGGGAGCTCGTGGTGTGGACCGCCGGAAACGTCTCGGCTCGGGTTCCGGGCCACGACCTGCTGGTGATCAAGCCGTCGGGAGTGGGCTACGACGAGCTCACCCCCGAGGCGATGGTGGTTACCGACCTCGACGGACGGCTGGTCGACGGCGAACGATCGCCGTCCTCCGACACCGCCGCACATGCCTACGTCTACAAGCACCGGCCCGACGTCGGGGGTGTCGTGCACACCCACTCGACGTACGCCACCGCGTGGGCCGCGCGCGGTGAGGCCATCCCGTGTGTGCTGACGATGATGGCCGACGAATTCGGCGGCGAAATCCCGATCGGCCCGTTCGCCCTGATCGGCGACGACTCCATCGGGCACGGCATCGTCGAGACGCTGCGTGATCATCGTTCACCGGCGGTGCTGATGAGGAGCCACGGTGTCTTCACCATCGGGGCCACGGCCAAGGCCGCGGTCAAGGCGGCCGTGATGTGCGAGGAGGTCGCCCGTACGGTGCACATCGCTCGCCAGCTGGGCGAGCCGCTGGCGATCCCGCAGTCCGACATCGACGCGTTGTACGCGCGCTACCAGAACGTCTACGGCCAGTCCGGAAGGAAATGATCATGAGTACGCCCACCTGCTGGTTCCTCACCGGGAGCCAAGGTCTGTACGGCCCGGAGACCGTTGCTCAGGTGGAGCAGCAGTCCCGCGCGGTCGTGGAGCAGTTGAATGCCGCCGGGACCCTGCCCGTGGCGGTCGAGTGGAAGCCGGTGCTCACCGACTCAGGTGCCATCCACCGCACCATCCAAGCCGCGAACGCCGATCCGGACTGCATCGGGCTGATCGCCTGGATGCACACCTTCTCGCCGGCCAAGATGTGGATCACCGGACTGGACGCGCTGAAGACGCCGTTCCTGCACCTGCATACGCAGGCGAACGTGTCGCTGCCGTGGTCGGAAATCGACATGGACTTCATGAACCTCAACCAGGCTGCCCACGGCGATCGAGAGTTCGGCTACATCCAGACCCGATTAGGGGTTCCGCGCACCACGGTCGTCGGGCACGCCTCCGATCCGGCCACCCAGGCACGGATCGCCGGTTGGCAGCGGGCTGCCCGCGGCGTGGCCGCGATCCGGCAGCTCAAGCTGGCCCGATTCGGCGACAACATGCGCAACGTCGCCGTTACCGAGGGTGACAAGGTGGAAGCCGAGCTGCGGTTCGGAGTCTCGGTGAACACCTACGGTGTCAACGATCTGGTCGAGCGGGTCGACGCGGTGACCGCGGCCGAGATCGACGCGCTGGTCGAGGAGTACGCCGACAGTTACGAGATCGTTCCCGAGCTCCGGCCTGGAGGCGAGCGGCACGAGTCGCTGCGCTACGGAGCCGCGATCGAGGCGGGTCTACGTGCGTTCCTGACCGAGGGCGGATTCGGCGCGTTCACCACGAACTTCGAGGACCTCGGCGGTCTGCGTCAGCTGCCCGGGCTGGCGGTCCAGCGGCTCATGGCGGACGGCTACGGCTTCGGCGGCGAGGGTGACTGGAAGACCTCGGTGATGCTGCACACGATCAAAGCGATCGGAGCGGGCGCCGCGGGCGGCACCTCGTTCATGGAGGACTACACCTACCACTTCGGTCCGGGTCCGGCGAAGATCCTCGGCGCCCACATGCTGGAGGTCTGCCCGAGCATCGCCGCGGACAAGCCGCGGGTCGAGATCCACCCGCTCGGGATCGGCAACCGTGAGGACCCGGTTCGTCTCGTCTTCGACGCCGCGCCCGGGCCGGCCACCATTCTCGGCATCTGTGATCTCGGCGACCGGTTCCGGCTGGTACTCAACGAGGTCGACGTGGTGCCGCCGGACGAGCCGCTGCCCAAGCTCCCGGTGGCGCGGGCCGTCTGGCAGCCGCGCCCCGACCTGGCCACATCGGCGGAGGCCTGGATCACCGCCGGCGGCCCGCACCACACCGTGCTGTCGACGGCGGTGGACACCGAACAGCTGGCCGACTTCGCGCAGCTGCTCGGCGTCGAGCTGTTGATCATCGACGGCGCCACCGAGCGCCGGTCGTTCGCGGAGCGGATTCGCTGGAACCAGGCCTACTACCGGCTCGCTCAGGGATTCTGAGTCGTGGCCCGGGACGCAGACGCTCTGATCGCCGACGGCCAGACGATGCTGGGCATCGAGCTCGGCTCGACCAGGATCAAGGCGGTGCTCATCGGTCCTGATCATGCACCGCTGGCAGTGGGCAGTCACGACTGGGAGAACCAGTTCGTCGGCCGGCTGTGGACGTACTCGCTGGATGCGGTGTGGTCGGGTCTGCAGGCCTGCTACGCGGACCTCGCCGCCGAGGTCGAGCGTCGGTACGGGACGGAGCTGTCGGTGCTGGGCGGCCTCGGGATCTCGGCGATGATGCACGGCTATCTCGCCCTGGATGCCGGCGGTGAACTGCTCACCCCGTTCCGCACCTGGCGCAACACCAACACCGGTCCGGCCGCCGAGAAGCTCAGTGCCGAGTTCGGGCACAACATCCCGCACCGGTGGAGCGTCGCGCATCTCTACCAGGCGATCTTGAACGGTGAGGAGCACGTCGAACGGGTCGCGCACCTCACGACCCTCGCCGGCTACGTGCACGAGCGGCTGACCGGCGAGAAGGTGCTCGGGATCGGCGACGCCAGCGGAATGTTCCCGCTCGACGTCGTTGCCGGCCGCTACGACGCAGCCATGCTGGCGCGCTTCGACGAGCTGGCAGCGGAGGCCGGATCCGAACTGACGCTGGTCGATCTGCTGCCGACGATCCGGGTCGCCGGTGAGCCAGCCGGTGAGCTCACCGCCGAGGGGGCGGCCCTGCTCGACCCCAGCGGAGTCCTTCGACCCGGTGTGCCGCTGTGCCCGCCCGAGGGGGATGCCGGTACGGGGATGGTGGCCACCAACTCCGTCGCGCCGCGAACCGGCAATGTCTCGGCCGGCACGAGCATCTTCGCGATGGTGGTGCTGGAGGAGGGGCTGTCCCGGTCGCACCGCGAGCTTGATCTGGTCACCACGCCGGCCGGTGATCTGGTGGCGATGGTGCACTGCAACAACGGCGCCAGCGAGCTGGACGCGTGGGCGGGCCTGTTCGCCGAGTTCGCCCGGGCGCTCGGCGCGTCGGCCGACCGGAGCGCGGTGTTCGAGACACTGTTCACCGCGGCGCTGGACGGGCCGGCGGACGGCGGTGGGCTGATGGCCTTCAACTACCTGTCCGGTGAGCCCATCACCGAGTGCGAGGAGGGTCGTCCCCTGTTCTTCCGCTCACCCGGCAGCTCGCTCGACCTCGGCAGTTTCGTCCGGACCCAGCTGTACTCCGCCCTCGCCACGCTGCGGATCGGCATGGACGTGCTGCAGAAGGACGAGGCTGTTCGGCTCGACACGATGTTCGCCCACGGTGGGCTGTTCAAGACCAGGGGGGTGGCTCAACGGTTCCTCGCCGCTGCGATCGACACCCCCGTCTCCGTCGGTGAGGTGGCTGCCGAGGGTGGCGCCTGGGGGATCGCCGTGCTCGCGGCCTTCCGCGCCCGCCGCGCTGGCAGCCAGACCCTCGCCGAGTATCTGTCTACCGAGGTCTTCGCCGGTGTCCCGCTGGACGTCGTCGAGCCGGACCCCGCCGACGTCGCCGGCTTCGAGTCCTTCATCGAGGCCTACCTTGCAGCCCTCCCCGTGGAACGGGCCGCCGCCGCGCGGGACCATGCGCGCTGAGCGTACCGAAGCGCACGCTCCCACCTTCAGGCATCGGGACGTCAAGTCGGGCATCGTCTGCAGCCGGTGCCCCGGTTGACCAGAGGGTGCCTGAGCGATCCCGGGGCGATCTGGAGGACCGAGGTGCGGGCTGGCTAAACCGGTGGCGCGATCGGCGTGAGGGCTGGCAGAATCCACGGCGTCCCCGACATGTGAGGTTCGAGTGTTGCTGCACGGTTCCGCGCCGCTGTCCGCGCGCTGACTCCGCGACCCGGAGTCCGCGCCTCGTCGCACCCGGGAGAACCGTTGCCTGTCCCTGCCTGCTCCATCACCCTCGACGACCTCGGCCTGGTCTGGCCCGACGGATCCGTCGCGTTCGAACAGCTGAGTGCAACCTTCGGTCACGGCCGGACCGGCCTGGTCGGAGCCAATGGCTCGGGCAAGTCCACCCTGCTCCGGCTCGTGGCCGGCGAGCTCACGCCGAGCAGCGGCACCGTCGCGACCGACGGTCCGGTCGCCTACCTGCCGCAGACCCTCACCCTCGACGTCGGCGCGACCGTCGCCGGCCTGCTGGGAGTTCGCAGCGTGGTGGACGCCATCCGCGCCGTCGAGAGCGGGTCGGTCGAGCCGCACCACTTCGACCTGATCGGCGATGACTGGGACCTCGAAGCTCGTGCCGAGGTCGCCCTCGACGCCGTCGGGCTCGGTGCGGGCGATCTCGACCGCCCGGTCGGCCGGCTGTCCGGCGGTGAGACGGTGCTCGTCGCGATCGCCGGTCTGCAGCTGGCCGGGGCTTCGATCACCCTGCTCGACGAGCCCACGAACAACCTGGACCGTGATGCCCGGCGTCGCCTGTACGACCTGATCGACGGTTGGCGCGGCGCCCTGGTCGTGGTGAGTCACGACGTCGCCCTGTTGGAGCGGATGGACGTTATCGCCGAGCTGTACGACGGGTCGATCACCACGTTTGGCGGTCCCTACAGCGCGTACGTCCAACAGCTGGAGACCGAGCAGGCCGCCGCCCGGAGGGCCGTACGTGCCGCCCAGCACATGGTGCATACCGAGAAGCGGCAGCGGATCGAGGCCGAGATCACCTTGGCCCGCCGCCGGCGGACGGCCCGCACCGCAGAGCGGGAGAAGCGGGTGCCCAAGATCGTCGCCCACGGACGGCGAGGTGCGGCGCAGGTCTCGGCCGGCCGGCTGCGGAGCGAGGCGGGGGAGAAGGTCGAGCAGGCCCAGCGTGAGGCGACGGCCGCGGCAGATCGCGTCCGGCCGGACACCAGGATCCGGGTCGACCTGCCGGATCCCGGACTCGCGCCGGGCCGCCGAGTCGCCGAGCTGACCGGATCCGATGGTCGTTCGGTCCTCATCCAGGGCCCGGAGCGGATCGCGGTGATCGGACCGAACGGGATCGGCAAAACGCGGCTGCTGGAGGCGATGATCGCCGGCGCGTCCGCCGTCGGCATGGTGAGCCCCACCGGTCCCGCCCGCGCCACCGACCCCGCCCCCGCGCCCGCCGACCCCGCCACCGCGCCCGTCGACGGAGCCGGCCGGGCG
>DASTGF010000302.1:0-3383 GCA_035719255.1 Microlunatus sp.
TCCGGCGGCGCAGCGGCGACCTGACGAGCAAGGAGATCCGCCGCATGCTCAAGCGGTACATCGCCCGGGAGATGTTCAAGATCTTGCGCACCATCGACGCCCTGAACCCGGCCCACGACAGGACACGGCTGGCCGCTTAACACTACAACCGCATATCGTGACCGGATCTGACTGCCGGAGCCAGATTGCCGGCGCAGGTTCGAAGGGAGAAGACATTCTCGCGCGTGGCTTGAACTGTCGCCGATAGCGTGAAATCAATAGGTGCGACACGCTCGGATATCACCGATCAATGACCCGCAACATTCGATAATTGTGGAATGGATATCGACTTCTCCCACTGGGGTCCGGGATTCGACGCCTACATGGGGGCATTTTCCAGTCGATTCCCCAGGATTGAACCCAGGCGCCGCGCCGCGTCCTACGTCCGCGGCCTTCTATCAGAACTGGAGCGAAAGAACGGATGGACCATAGCCGAAGGAGCCGGGGACAAGACTCCGGACGGAATGCAGCGGCTCCTCAACGCGAGCCAATGGGACCACGATGGAGCGCGCGACGACCTGCGGACCGTGATCATCGATGCGATCGGCGACAAAGAGAACGCAATACTGGTCGTTGACGAAACTGGGTTCTTGAAGAAGGGCACGAAATCGGCCGGGGTCGCCAGAATGTACACCGGGACGGCAGGCAAGACCGAGAACTGCCAGATCGGCGTATTCCTGGCCTACACCTCACCCGCCGGTCATGCACTCATCGACCGCGAACTGTACCTACCCGCCGTTTGGACCAACGACCCCGATCGATGCGCCGCGGCCGGCATCCCGGAGCACGTGGAGTTCTCCACCAAATACATGTTGGCACAACGGATGATCGAACGCGCCAGGGCTGCCGACACGCCGTTCAGCTGGGTCACCGCCGACGAAGTCTACGGCCAGGCCGAACCGCTCCGCGCCTACCTCGAACGCGAAAAGATCAGCTACGTGATGGCGGTCCGTCGCGTCGAAAATGTCACTATGCACACCGGTCCCAGTACCGCTGAGGTCGTCATTGCCGGACCCGAGACGCAATGGCAAAGAATGAGCGCCGGTGACGGTACAAAGGGCCCACGAATCTCTGATTGGTCGACAACCCAACTCACCGACGACTCAGATACCCAAGGCCACCGGTATATCCTCGCAAGAAGAAGCATCGACGACACCACCGACCTCGCCTACTACTTCTGCTACTCGAACAAGCCAACAAACCTAGAAGGACTCGTCCACGTTGCCGCCAGTCGCTGGACCGTCGAAGAGTGCTTTCAGACCGCCAAGAACGAGGCCGGCCTCGATCACTACCAGGTCCGCGACTACACCGCCTGGTATAAACACATGACGCTCTCCATGATCGCCCTCGCGTTCCTCACGATCATCAAGACAGCCGAAGAAAAAAGGGGGTCCTCAATCAGAACGACAGCCTCATCGCCCTTACCTGCAACGAAATCCGACGACTGCTCAATCGGATCCTTTGGCCCCTGATCAGAATCGCAGACCACGTCACACACTGGTCCACCTGGCGACGAACCAGCCAGGCCCGAGCACGCTCCCACCAGCACAAACGCGCCGCCGACAACGAACTGCGGTTGTAGTGTTAAGCCCGGATGCGCCGTCGTTGATGGGGTGATCGGCGGGTCGTAGTGCGGGATGCCCTTGCGGGGCAGCAAGATCGGACTTCTCTAGGGTCTGATCAGCACTGTCAGGAAGGGCATCCCGCGGATGCGATTGTCTCATGGTGTTCCGGTGCGGTCCGCGGTGTTCGACGAGCCGAACTTGGTGTCGCACGCCGGGCTGGTACCGGCGATGGGCTTGGCGTCCCGGGCGGGTCTGATCGAGCTGGTTGACCGGCATCTGACGGTGCCCGACGGTGCGGGTCATGCGGCCGGGTTGAAGGTATCGGCACTGGTCGGGGGCATGGTCGCGGGTGCTGACTCGATCTCGGATATGGCTTTGCTCCGGCATGGTGCGATGCCCAGGTTGTTCTCCGGGGTGCGGGCACCATCGACGTTGGGCACGTTCCTGCGGGCCTTCCGGTTCGGTCATGTCCGGCAACTGGACGCGGTCGCGGCCCGGTTCCTGACCGGCCTGACCGGGCACGCGTCGCTGCTCCCGGCGACCACCGAAGTCACGTTCGTCGACATCGACGACACGGTTCGCTCGACCTTCGGCTACGCCAAGCAGGGCGCCGGATACGGCTACTCCGGGGTGAAGGGTTTGAATGCGTTCCTGGCCACCGCCTCGACAATGGTCTCGGCGCCGGTGATCGTCGCGACCAGGCTCCGGATGGGGTCGGCGAACTCCGCGCGGGGCGCCGCCCGGTTGGTCGCCGACGCCCTGGTTACGACCAGGTCATGCGGGGTCACCGGCCTGGTGGTGCTCCGGGCGGACAGCGCGTTCTACGGTCGGGACGTGATCGCCGCCGCCCGCCGCGGCGGGGCCCGGTTCTCCATCACTGCCCGCAAAGACCGGGCCGTGACCGCGGCGATCAGCTCGATCCCGTAAACCGCGTGGACCACGATCCGCTACCCCAAAGCGGTCTTCGATGAAGAGCTCAGGCAGTGGGTGTCCGACGCCGAGGTCGCCGAGACCTCCTTCACCGCTTTCGCTTCCCGCGGGAAGGCACAGCAGGTCACGGCCCGGTTGATCGTCCGGCGGGTCCGGGACGCGAACCCCGCACATGTCGTCGCCAATGCGCAGGGCGAATTGTTCCCGGTCTGGCGGCATCACACGGTGTTCACCGACTCGCCTCGCTCGATGCTGACCACGGAGGCTGATCACCGTCGGCACGCGATCATCGAACAGGTCATCGCCGACCTGAAGAACGGAGCGTTGGCGCACCTGCCGTCCGGGTCATTTGCGGCCAATTCGGCGTGGCTGGTGCTGGCCGCGATGGCGTTCAACCTGACTCGCGCCGTCGGTGCCCTGGCCGGCCGGTTCCACGCGAAAGCGGTCACCGCGACCATCCGCACCCAGCTGATTGCCATCGCCGCCAGGGTCACCCGCTCCGCCCGCCGAGCGACCCTGCGACTACCCACCCGGTGGCCCTGGGCCACCCCCTGGCAGCAGCTGTTCACCGCAGCGATCGGCCCACCACCGGCGACCTGACCATCGACCACCACCGCCGCACAGGCCCTGAATCACTTTCAGAAAGCGGAGACACCCCGGACCAGCCGGGGAGCCGAACCCTGCCCACCCCCGAGAACACACGGAAGAAGATCAACTACAGGGAACAACGATCACCCGTGGTGCATCCGGGCTTAACCACCTGCCGTATGACCTGTCCGGTGGTGTTCTTGAAGTCGGGCAGGAGGTAGAAGATGTCGGGACCAAGGGCGCCCAGTGCGAGATAATTAC
>DASTGF010000303.1:0-3476 GCA_035719255.1 Microlunatus sp.
TCGGGGTAGACCTGCGCGGCGTCGGCGAGATCACGCAGCAGGTGAGCGCAGCACAGTTGGTGGACCAGCACGCCGAACGTGGTGGAGGTTGGGTCGGACCGGGGCGCCGTGCCGGGATTGCTCCCGGTGGGTTTCCCCGGCCCGCCCGCCGCACCCGGCGTGCGAATTACTCCGCACCGGGCGCTCCACGTGTCTTGCCCGCTGGTCAGCTGCCGGTGGCGGCGGCCGCCGGTTTTGGGGTCCACGGGGCCGGGATGTTGCTACCGCGATGGCGGTAGCGGGTCACCGCGACGCTGGACGCGCCGGTGAACACGACCCCGTTGTAGGCGAATCTCCACCCCGTGTCGCAGAAGCGACCGCGGAGTTCCTTCATCGACAGCCCGGTTCTGCCCGCGTACTTGGCGCGTGTCCAGCGCATCAACCTGCCCCATGCGAACTGGTCGATCGTGTCGAACACGTCCTTGGACACCCCGTGTCTGAAGTAGTTTGCCCATCCCGTCAGTGACCTGTTCAGGCTACGGAGCACCTGGTCCAGGCCCATGTGACGGGTTGACCTGTACGTCTTGGCCTTCACCTTGTCCTTGATCGACGCGATGGCCCTCTTGGACGGTGTGGTGTAGACGTGATACTTCAACGTCCCTCGCTTGCGCATCCGGCGGATGTCGAACCCGAGGAACGTGAAGCCCTCGTCGATGTGGACCACCTGGGTCTTTTCCGGTGCCAGCCGTAGCCCCAGGGGTGCGAGCACGGCCGATACCTCCTCGCGCAGGGCCTCGGCATGATGTCGGTCGCCCGCCACCATGAGGACGAAATCGTCGCAGTAGCGGACGAGTCGCCAGTTTCCGTGACCGTTCTTCTTGCGCTTTTCTCGCTGCCGCTTCGTGTCCATCTCCTGTTGCCATTGCTGGTCGAAATGGTCGTCCAGCGCCGACAGGGCAATGTTGGCGAGCAGCGGTGAGAGAATTCCGCCTTGCGGTGTTCCGGTCAGTGACTCTTCCCTGCTTCCGAGCTCGGTGAAGACCCCGGATTTCAGGAACGCCTTGACCAGCGAGCAGACACGTTTGTCCTTGATCCTCACCCGGAGGCGATCCATCAGCGCCGTATGTGAAATTTCATCGAAACAGGCTTTGATGTCACACTCCAGCACCCATTCGTACTTGTTGGTGCTGAAGATGTGGATCTCGGAGATCGCATCTTGCGCTCGTCGGTTGGGGCGGAACCCATATGAGCACGGCTTGAAGTCGGCCTCGAAAATGGGTTCGAGCACCAGTTTCAGGCTGGCCTGAACCACGCGGTCGGCGATGGTGGGAATACCGAGGCGACGGAGTTTTCCATTCGCTTTCGGTATCCTCACTTGTCGCACTTCGACCGGCCGGAACTCGCCTGATTTCAGCGAGTTCCGGATCTGGCTCAGGAAAGCCTCGACCCCGATCCAGGTCTCGATCTGGGCCGCGGTGGCCTTGTCGATCCCGGGAGTCTTGGCGCCTTTGTTGGTGGACACGCGTTCCCACGCGGCCATCAGGAACGCCGGGTCGTAGACGAGGTTGTGCAGGTCACCAAACCGGCGACCCGGTTCTTGGGTCGCCCAGTGGTGCAACTTGGTCTGCATCCTCCGTACCGTGAAGTAGGCCGAATTAGGATCCGGCCAGTTCACAGCGCCGGTATTCACCAGCGCATCTTCGGACATTACTTTCCCTCCTTGTCTGACACGCTGTCGCCCTTCCCCATGTGCGCGGCTCTCCCGCGCTCGGAGTACTACGGCGACTCCGCCCCGCCCGCGCCTTCGGCCGGCATCGCGCCTATCCGCCACCTATCACCTCTGGCCGAGGCGCGGCGATGGAACGTACGCAGACGGTTCCCACGTTCCCTGCTGTCCGGTTGACGGGTTAGGCATCCGGCTCTACCCCTGCGGTATCGCCATGGTTACTGTCGTAGACAATTCACCATGACCTCCAAGCCCAGACTACGAAGACCCTGCTTGAAGTTCCCCGCCTCCGTTCGCACAGGGAGACGGGTGCGCACCGCGAACCAGCCCGAATCCACCGGGTTAGAGCTGGCACCAGATCAAGAGGCGTAACAACACCGGTTTCTCGCGTATACCTTCCCGTCTCGCTCACCGCGCCCGGCCCATCCGGCAGTCCTGAACCGACGCGACTTTGTCGAGGCTGCTCCCACCCTCCCCGGCGATCCCCGGATCAGGCTGCCTCCAGCTTTTCCTCGTCGCTACGACGACGAACGAATGGACGGTCTTTCACCTCCATCGGAAAACAACAGCAGCAGCGCCTCGTGGCGCACTCGTAGTTCTGGTAGCGGTCGTGCACGATCACCGACCCGGACCCGGCCAGGTCGGCCACGACGGACGCCTTGAACGTGGTCAGGGACCGGTCGCCGAGCAGGTAGTGGGTGTAGAGCTCGGTGCAGGCCACCAGCAAGTACCGCTCCGCCTTCTTCTTCCCGGCGGCAGGCGAGCGCGGGCCCACGCGCAGCGGGGTCTCGTCGCAGCACACCGCATACGCCAGGGTGATCAGCGTGCGGATCCGCTGACCGACCTCGCCGAGCAACCCGGCCGTCCGGCCGATCATGCCGTGCACGAACCCGACCGACGGCGCGGTCCCGGTCAACGACTCCAGCAACGCCACGACCCGGTGCGCGGGCACGAAGTGCACCACCATCAGGTAGACGGCGAACGCGGCCAGGTTAGGGCCGTACCCGACCGTCCCCGAGCGGGCCCCGTCGGGCCGGGCGGCGGTGTGCAGCCTGCCGCAGCCGCACACGACCTGGTGCTGGTCGTACTGGGTGACCTGCACGGCGACCTGCGGGATCTCGTGCTGCTGGTAGCGGTCCACCACACCCAGGTCCCGGGCCCGGTCGAGAGCATCACCGCAGTCGCAGCGGCCTTCGGGGAACCGGTCGCGGCGCTGATCGGGGTCATCGGTCCACGCCAGGTGCGACCCCGGCGCTCCGGGCTGCTTCCCGCGGGCCCGCTTGGGCCCACCCCGGCCCCGCGCCCTGTCCGGCGGCGCGGGCTTGCCCGGATCGTCGTCCTTGGACGGGGGATTGGAGGAGTTGCCCGAGTTGCGCGACAGCAGGTGCTCCAGCCTGGCCAGCTTCCCGGCCAGCGCCTCGTTGGCCTCCATCAGCTGCGCGAGCTGCCCGGCCATCTCGCTGATCTGCCGCTCCTGCACGGCGAGCTGCCCGGCCTGGCGCCGAACCACGACGATCAACTCGTCGCGCGACATCTCCTCCGGCTCGAGCACCGAAAGATCAAACCGTAGACCAGCCGATCACCGCCGGACCGACACGCCCACATCGTCGACCTGGTCAGCGCGCGGACCAGGCGCAGATCAGACCGCGGGCTGAATGTTTACTTAGGCTGGACGCCCGTGGTGATCAACTACCGCGACGGTCCGTTTGGCCGCGGATGCCGGTTAATCTGGTTTGAGATGGTGGCGCCAGAGGTCGAGAGGCTTGCGGTC
>DASTGF010000304.1:0-6611 GCA_035719255.1 Microlunatus sp.
CGCCCAGCACCTGTCCGAAGGCGACGTGCTCGGCCGAGACGTCCGGCGGCAGGAAGCCGGCCTTGCGCGCCACCGCGAAGACCTGGTCGAAGTGGAACGATTGCGGCGCGCCCACGACGTAGATCAGCCGGCTGGCGCCGAACTCGCGCACCCGGCGACGGATCGCCGCGAGATCGGTAGCCGAGTAGCCGAAGCCGCCGTCGCGTTTGCGCACGATCATCGGTGAGTTGAATCCCTCGACGAACACGACCAGGGCGCCGTCGTCGACGACCGCCACGCCACTGGCCTCCAGGTCGGCGACCACTCCGGCGAGATCGGTGTTGTAGCTGGACTCCCCCGCGAGGTCGTCGTCGGTGAGCAGCACACCCAGCCGGTCGTACGCGGCGTTGAAGCCGGCCTTGGAGGTGTCGATCAGCTGCTGCCAGATGGCGCGGGTCTCGGGGTCGCCGTTCTGCAGCTTCACCACGCGCGCGCGGGCTCGGTCGGCGAAGGCCTCGTCGGCCTTGAAGTGGGCGTTGGCCCGCGTGTACAGCGACTCGGCGTCGACCAGGGACAGCGTCGAGACATCGGTACCGTCGACGAGGATCTGCTCGACCAGCATGCCGAACTGCGTGCCCCAGTCGCCGATGTGGTTCTGCGCGATGACGGTGTGCCCGACCGCGGTGAGCACCCGGCGCAGGCAGTCGCCGATGATCGAGGAGCGCAGGTGACCGACGTGCATCTGCTTGGCCACGTTGGGGGCCGAGTAGTCGATGACGACCCGCTGCGGGGTGTCGGTCGGCGCGATCCCGGACTGCGGGTCGCCGAGCAGATCGTTCACCGCACCGGCCAGGACCTCCGTCTTCAGGCGCAGGTTGATGAAACCTGGACCGGCGATCTCCGGCCGCTCGCACAGATCGTCGAGTTGCAGGCGCTGGACGATCGAGGCCGCGACCTCGCGCGGCGGGCGTCCTTCGCTCTTGGCCAGGCGGAGAGCCACATTGGACTGGTAGTGGCCGAACTGGGGCTTGGTGGCCGGGCGGAGCTCCGGGTCCACACCGGCGACCGCCCGGATGCGATCGCTCAGCAGCGACGGAAGAGAGGACACGACCAGGGATTATCCCACGGGCGACGCCCTCGCCCCGTCGCGCGATCAGTCTCTACGCTGGATCGTCCCCACCCCGACGAAGCGAGGCGACAACCACGATGCCCCAGTCCCGGCAACCGTTCCTGCATGATCTCGTCTGCGATCTGGCCGCCCCCACCCAGGCGTGGAGTGCGTCCAGTGGCGACATCGGACGCGACGGCTCGCCGGTCGGAGCCCAGGGCGTGCTGCATGCCGACGTCCGCGTCCTCAGCGTCGCCGAGCTCCTCGGCGACGGGCATCCGCTGGAGCACATCGCCACCGTCCGGGTGGCCGCCGGCACCCGGTTCACCTCGGTGTTCCGCGACCCCAGCTGGGCGTCGGGCAACGCCGACGAGATGGTCCGGATCGATCGCTCGCGGGTGGTCGCACCCGGTCGCGTCGGCGAGACCGTCTCGGCTCAGTCGCCGGCCACCGAGCGGGTCAGCTTCACCCTGACCCTGCGGATCGGCTACGACCTCGCGGCGGTCGAGCAGCTCAAGGTCGGGACCGCCGATCCGGCCGGGCTGTTTTCAGTGCCGGTCGACGGTGAGCCGCTGCGGTGGGGCGGCGACGACGTCACGGTGACCCTCGACGCACCGGGCGCGACCGTCGAGCTGGCCGCGGACGGGCACAGCGCCGACGTGTCGTGGCTGGTCACCGTCGAGCCCGGCACAACGGTGTCCATCGGCTGGTCGATCGCGGTCACCGATCAGGGCGCGGTCGTCGTCCCGGCGCAGAGCCCTGGGCTGGACGTGGCCGCGGCGGTCGGCCGGCTGCTCGGATCCGACCCCTCCGCCGACCCGGACAAGCGGCTTCGGCCCTGGCTCGAACGATCGCTGCAGGATCTCAACGCTCTCCGAATGGCGACCCGCGAACGGCCGCTGGATGCGTTCTTCGCGGCTGGGGCGCCGTGGTATCTGACTCTGTTCGGGCGGGACAGTCTGTGGACCGCCCGGATGGTGCTGCCCGTCGACCCCGCCCCCGCCGTGGGCACGCTGCGCACCCTGGCCCGGTTGGCCGGCACGACGATCGACCCGCAGAGCGCCCAGGAGCCGGGCAAGATCATGCACGAGCTGCGGCGCGGCACGTACACGTTCGGCACGGTCTCGCTGCCGCCGCTGTACTACGGGACGATCGACGCGACCCCGCTGTGGGTGTGCCTGCTGCACGACCTGAGGCGAACCGGCGACCACGACGAGGTCGTCGGCGAACTGCTCGATCCGCTGGTGGCGGCTCTGGACTGGATCGTCGACCACGGCGATGCCGACGGCGACGGCTTCCTGGAGTACATCGACAGCAGCGGCCACGGACTGGCCAACCAGGGCTGGAAGGACTCCGCCGACTCGGTGCGCTTCAGCGACGGCCGGATCGCCGAGGGGCCCGTGGCGTTGTGCGAGGTTCAGGGCTACGCGTATGAGGCGCTGATCCACGGATCGGATCTGTTGGAGGCGTACGGCCGGGACGGCACCGAGCGGTACCGCGCCCGGGCCGCCGATCTGGCCGAGCGGTTCCGCCTCCAGTTCTGGTGCGGCGAGGGTGAGGACCGCTATCCCGCGCTGGCCCTGGACGGCGGCAAGCGTCGGGTCGACGCGTTGACCAGCAACATCGGTCACCTGCTCGGCACCGGGCTCCTCGACGCCGCGGAGGAACGACTCGTCGCCGCCCGGATCGCCGGACCACAGCTGGACTCGGGTTTGGGGCTCCGTACGATGTCCAGCAGTGACGGCGGCTACAACCCGCTGAGCTATCACTGCGGCTCGGTCTGGCCGCACGACACCGCGATCGTCATCGCCGCGCTGCACCGGGCGGGGCTGGTGGAGCGGGCCGCCGGGCTGGTCGAGGGTCTGCTGCGCGCCTCGATGGCCTTCGACCAGCGGCTGCCCGAGCTGTGGTCTGGCGAGGGGTTGCCGGTCCCCTACCCGGCCTCGTGCCGGCCACAGGCCTGGTCGGCGGCCGCCGCCGTCGTGGTGGCGCAGGCCATGACGGCCCAGCTCAGGGCCGCGGCTGGCAGTGCGGGCACCAGTAGCTGAGTCGCTCCTGGCCGACTGGCCCGAACTCCTCGCTGCGGATCAGCGTGTGACAGCGCCGACAGGGCTGGTTGACCCTCCCGAACACGTACGCCCGTTGGCTCGGCCGCAGATCACCGGTGGTGGACTGTTCGACCCGCCATCGGTTGGCATGGAGCAGCTTCTGGGCACGCTGGACCAGCCGACGCAGATCGGGCACGTCGCGCACCGGGGTGCGCGGATGGACGCCCTGGAGGAAGAGGATCTCCGCGCGGTAGAACGTGCCGATCCCGGCGAGATTGCGTTGGTCCAGCAGAGCCTCGCCGATGGTGGCGTCCGGCGCGGCCCGGATTCGGCGCATGGCCTCGTCGAGATCCCAGTCCGGGCCGAGCAGATCCGGACCGAGGTGACCGACCACGGTGTGCTCCTCCGCGGTGGGTAACAGCTCGAGCACCGGCAACCGATAACCCACGGCGGTGTGCTCCGCGGTACCCAACACTCCGCGTATCTGCCAGTCCGGACCCCCGGACCAGGGTCGGCCGCGCTCGTAAATCCGCCACGAGCCCTCCATCCGGAAGTGGCTGTGCAGCGTGAAACCGTTGGCGAACCGGAACAGTTGGTGCTTGCCGCGCGACACCACCTCGAGAACCTCGACTCCTGTCAGGTCGGTCGTGGCCAGGGCCGGCACCCGGAACTCGCATCGGGCCAGGCTCCGGCCGGCCAGCACCTGGTGCAGTCGCTGACAGGACCGGAAGACCACATCGCCTTCCGGCACGGCTCACCTCATCTCCGAAGGTCATCCCTGATTGCTGATCACTGACCGCTCATCACTGACTGCGCCCCACCGCTCGTCCGCACTGCTGAACCAGTCTGCCCCGCTCAGGACAGGTCGCCGAGGGCCCGGATCATCACCGTCGCCCAGGTGCGAAACGGCCGCCATCGCTCGGCCAGCTGCTCGAGTTCGGCGGCGCTCGGATCGTGGTCCAGACCGTAGAGCGCGGCGATGGCCGCTCGTGACCGCGGCTCCTCCGGCGCCAGGACGTCGGTAAGGCCGAGGGCACGGACCACGATCAGGGAGCTGTAGAACGGACCGATGCCCGGCAGCTGCTGCAGGTCCTCCCGGGCCTCCTCCGGTGACATCGCCCGCAACCGTTCCGGGTCCAGCCGCCCCCGCAGGGTCGCCTCCGCGATCGCGTTCAGCCGGGGAATCCGGTCCTGTGGCAGCCTCGGGAAGGACTCGAGCGTCAGCAGTGCCGATGGCGTCGGCAGGCAGACCGTCGGCGTCCCGGCCAGATCGAAGCTCGCACCATGCGCCGCCGACAGGCGGCTCCGCAGTGCGATGCCCTGGGGGCGGCCACGGCGAGCGCTGAGCACCGACCAGACCGCCGCCTCGTACGGCGAGTAGAACAGCGCGGGACGAAACCCCGGTGCTGCGGCGCTCAGCCGCCGCAGCACCGGATCGCGGTCCCGCACCCGCTGCCAGTCAGCACCATCGGCGTCGGCCGACAGCAGCCGCGCCACCTGTCGACTCACGACATCGAGGTCGGCACTGCGGCCCGGGCTGTCGTGCACGACGATGCGCAGCACGTCGTCGTGCTGGCGGACTTCGACTCCGACCGGGTCCTCGTAGGTCCCGTCGACGCAGAAGGCGAGTCGCAGCACGCCGTCGAAGCCTCGCTCGTCGCGGTGACCGAAGCTCAGCTGCGCGATGGAGGACAGGTCGAACGGACCGCGGAGGGGGATCTCGGTGCGCCGGATCCGCCCGGTCATCGATCCGGGTGCAGTGATGCTCATGGACCTCATCCTTGCCGTGACCACTGACAGTCCCAGGCCAGCGACCACCGCGCGGCGACTAGCCTGGCCCGATGCCGCACCCCGGTCCTCGTCGCCTGCTCGATCTGATACTGGGCGGCGGTGTGCTCGGGCTGGCAGGTCTCGGCGCCTGCATCGCGTACGTCCGCCTGCCGGCTCGGGGACGGATCACCACCGCCGTCGCCTCGGTCCCGCGGACGCCGGTCGGTCTCGTCCTCGGCGCGCAGGTGTATCCGAGTGGCTGGCCGTCGGCCTTTCTGCGGGCCCGGCTCGATCTCGGACGTCACCTGCTGGAGTCCGGCCGGGTGGAGGTGCTGGTGGTGTCCGGCGCGGCAGAAGCTCCCGAGTACGACGAGCCCCGAGCCATGCGGGCCTATCTCGAGGCCGACGGCGTGCCGTCCGACCGGATCGTCGAGGATCCGTTCGGACTCGACACGTACGACTCGTGCGTCCGGGCGCGTGACGTGTACGGCCTGGACGCGATCGTGCTCGTGTCGCAGAGCTACCACCTTCCGCGTGCAGTCGGCACGGCACGGCGGTTGGGGCTGGATGCCTACGGCCTCGGCGACCGCAGCGTGCGGGGGCGGCACGAACCGTGGGTCAGTGGGACGATCCGCGACCAGCTCGCGTGCGTGAAGGCCGTCTGGGATCTGGTGAGCCGCCGCCGTCCGGTGGAGTTCGGGCCGTCGACGGCGGTCACCGACGCGCTGTCCGCCGCCCACCGCTGACCCCGCCGACTCACCCTGTCGACCTTGTCCGGTCGACGGATGGCTCCGGCGCGCTGACGACCTGACAGGTCACCGAACACAGGTCGACGATGAAGGCGGGTCGTCAGCTCTTCCGTTTGAGGTGTTGCAGTGTAATGCTGTAATTACCCTTACAGAGGAGTCGAACATGAACTGGGAAGAGTCGGGAAAGCAGGGACGGCGGGGACCTGGACGTGGCGGGTTCGGGCGGCCGGGCGGCTGGCAGAATGTCGATCTACCCTCGGCCGAGGACGCGGCCGGCTGGTTCGAGGGGCGGCTGCCCAGCGAGTGGTTCGCGGCGGTGGGCGTGACCGTCGATCGTGAGGAGATCACGGTGATCGGCACCCTGCCCGACACCGACATCACCGACGCCGCCCAGGCGGAGGGCAGGATCAGCCGGTTCCGGGCCGACACCCGCGCGCGACGGATCGAGATCGCCGAGGAGGCCGAGGCGCGTTACGGGCGCAAGGTGTCATGGGGTGCGCAGCTCGGCGACGTCCGGATGCTCTTCACCCATCTGTCCGTCCCGGTGATGACGCGGCTGCGACAACCCGAACGCCGGGTCCTCGACACCCTGGTGGATGCCGGGGTCGCCCGGTCCAGGTCGGAGGCTCTGGCCTGGGCCGTACGGCTGGTGGGTGAACACGCCGAGAGCTGGCTGGCAGACCTGAGGACCGCGATGGAAGAGGTCGACAAGCTGCGGGCGACCGGCCCCGACCTCTGAGCGGCACGTCAGCCCGGTAGACGGACCGCGACGAACCGTCCGTCGGACTTCAGCTCGACGACGCGGACCTTCAGATGGTCGCCGACCTTGGGCTGCACGCCCACCGAACCGGCGATGATCCCGCGCATACCTGCCGCGGTCACCCGAGGGGTGCTGCCCGTGACCCCGGTCACGACGCACACGGTCACATCACCGACTTTGAGCGTTGCCATCGTGAC
>DASTGF010000305.1:0-30390 GCA_035719255.1 Microlunatus sp.
GACCGGCGGCGGCTCCGGGATCGGCGAAGCGTGCGCACATGTCCTTGCCGAGTCCGGTGCGGCCGTGCTCGTTGTCGATCTTGTCGAGGAGCACGCCAACGCTGTCGCTGACAGGATCAACGCGCGCGGAGGGGCGGCGACGCCACTCGTGGGGGACGTGTCGGACGAGGCGTTCGCCGAGGCGATGGTTGAGGAGGCAGGCCGATTGGGCCCTCTGAGAATCGCGGTGAACAACGCCGGTATCGGCGGCCCGCTCGCTCCGGTGGCCGATATCTCCAGTGAGGCCTGGCGACACGTCCTGGACGTCAACCTCAACGCCGTCTTCTACGGGATGCGAGCTCAGATCCCTGCCATGATCACCGCTGGCGGCGGCGCGATCGTCAACATGGCCTCGATCCTGGGAACCGTGGGATTCGCCTCATCGGCGGCCTACGTGACCTCCAAGCACGGCCTGGTCGGGTTGAGCAAGAATGCGGCCCTGGAGTACGCGGCACAGGGCATCCGGGTGGTGACCGTGGGTCCCGGCTTCATCTCGACCCCTTTGGTCGAGAACGCGCTGGACGCAGAGGCACGGGAATTCATCGCCACTCAACATCCGGTCGGCCGGATGGGGACCCCGGAGGAGGTGGCAGCCCTTGTCTGTTTCTTGGCCAGCGACGCTGCTTCCTTCATCACTGGCAGTTACCACCTCGTCGACGGCGGCTACACCGCTCGCTGACCAGGCGGCCGGTGCGTCGCCAGCCATCTGATCGACAGGCCCCGCGGGAAAGCGACCAAGGCCCCTACCTGCAGGTCATGGCCGCCAGCATAGTGAAAGCGACTGCCCGGTGGACCGCTTCGGGCACGGGGCGCACGCGGAGGTGGGCATGGAGGTCGACCAGCCGGGCGGTGGCACTCGGCCGAACGATCGCTCGACGGATGTCACGCTGCTGCCAGATCTGGTGCACGGCCACTCCCGATCAGGTCCTGTTCGGGAACGCCGGCCCGTGTACGTCGATCTGCTACCGCCGTGCAATGCTGGCTGCCCGGCCGGGGAGAACATCCAGGCGTGGCTCGCACTGATCAAGGCCGGCCGGCACGAACAGGCCTGGCGCGAGTTGACCGCCGACAACCCGTTCCCGGCAGTGCACGGCCGAGTCTGCTATCACCCCTGCGAAAGCGTCTGCAACCGCAGCTATCTCGACAGCGCCGTGTCGATCCATTCGGTCGAGCGGTTCCTTGGCGACCGAGCCATCGAGCAGGGTTGGGGCTTTGCCCCGCCGGCCATCCGGACCGGTAAACGGGTGCTGATCGTCGGCGGAGGGCCGAGTGGGCTGTCGGCCGCGTACCACTTGGCACGGCTCGGCCATCACGTCGAGGTTCGGGACGCTGGCGCCCAACTCGGCGGGATGATGCGGTACGGCATCCCGTCCTACCGGTTGCCACGCGATGTGCTCGACGCCGAGCTGGCTCGGATCGCCGAGCTGGGAGTCGTCCTGACGTGCGAGCACAAGGTCCAGGACCTGGCCGGCGAGCGTGTCGAGGGGCGCTTCGACGCCGTTTTCGTCGCGGTCGGCGCCCAGCTGGCCAAACGAGTGGACATCCCTGCCGTCGATGCCGGTCCGATCGTCGACGCGGTGTCGTTCCTGCGGAGCGTCGCTTCCGGCGAACGTCCGATGATCGGTCGGCGAGTAGCGGTCTACGGCGGCGGCAACACCGCCTTCGATGCGGCGCGGGTGGCTCGCCGCCTCGGTGCCGACGATGCGGTGATCGTCTACCGGCGTACCCGAGGACAGATGCCGGCCCACGAGGAAGAGGCGCAGGACGCCGAGCGCGAGGGGGTGCGGATCACCTGGTTGCGAACCATCACCGCGTTCGATGGCTCGGAGCTGCAGATCGAGGTGATGGAACTGGATGACGACGGACGCCCGCGGCCAACCGGCCGGTTCGAGACATTGGCCGCGGATACGGTGATCATGGCTGTCGGTCAGGAGACCGAGACCGGTTTCCTCCGAACGGTTTCCGGTGTCGAGTTCAGTACGGACGGCACCGTGCAGGTCTCGCCCAGGATGATGACGGGCTGTCCGGGCGTGTTCGCCGGCGGGGACATGGTGCCCAGCGAACGCACGGTGACGGTAGGGGTGGGCCATGGCAAGAAGGCAGCTCGGCACATCGACGCCTGGTTGCGCGGCGAGGAGTCCTCACCCAAGGCGGAGGCCAGCCCGGCCAAACACCCGCTGGCGAGCTTCGACCTGCTCAACCTCTGGTACTTCGGCGACACTGGTCGCCGGCAGCAACCGGAACTGGGCCCCGCGCAGAGCGTCGCCGGGTTCGACGAGGTCGTCGGTGGGCTCTCTGCCGAGGAGACGCTGTACGAAGCCACCCGCTGCCTGTCCTGCGGCAACTGTTTCGAGTGCGACGGCTGTCTGGGGGCCTGCCCTGAGGACGCGGTGATCAAGCTCGGAGTCGGCCACCGCTACCGGTTCGACCTCGACCGGTGCACTGGCTGCGCAGCGTGTTACGAGCAGTGCCCGGTGCACGCGATCGACATGCGCGCGGAGAGACCATGACACGCGCGACGATCGACGGCAACGAGGCGGCGGTGTCGGTCGCCTACCGACTCAACGAAGTCTGCTGCATCTACCCGATCACCCCCGCGTCCCCGATGGCGGAGCTGGCCGACGAGTGGTCGAGCCACCAGCGCCCCAATGTGTGGGGCACCGTCCCCACCGTCGTGGAGATGCAGAGCGAGGCTGGAGCTGCGGGCGCGCTCCACGGCGCACTGCAGGGTGGTTCTCTGGCGACGACGTTCACCGCCTCCCAAGGCCTGCTGTTGATGATCCCGAACATGTACAAGATCGCCGGTGAGCTGACTCCGACCGTGATGCACGTTGCCGCCCGGTCACTCGCTGCCCAGGGACTATCGATCTTCGGGGATCACTCCGACGTGATGGCAGCCCGGCCGACCGGCTTCGCGATGCTGGCCGCGGCCTCGGTGCAGGAGGCTCACGACCTGGCGCTGATCGCCCAGGCGGCCACCCTGCGTACCCGTGTGCCGTTCCTGCACTTCTTCGACGGGTTCCGAACCTCCCACGAGCTGAACACCATCGACCTGCTCGGTGACGACGACCTGCGCGCACTTGTCCCGACGGAGCTTGTTCGTGCGCATCGGGATCGCGCCCTCTCGCCGGAGCGCCCGTTCATCCGCGGCACCGCGCAGAACCCGGACATCTACTTCCAGGCACGCGAGACGGTGAACCCCTTCTATGCGCGCACCCCCCAGGTGGTGCAGGACCTGATGGACGCGCTGGCTGAGCGGACCGGGCGACTGCTGCGGACTGTGGAATACCACGGTCACCCAGAGGCGGAGCGGGTGCTGGTGGTGATGGGGTCCGGCGCCCAGACGGCCGCCGAAACCGTTGCCGCGCTGAACGACCGGCGCGACCGGGTCGGCGTCGTCCAGATTCGGCTCTACCGGCCGTTCCCGGCGCAGGAGCTGATCGATGCTCTGCCGCCCACCACGCGCCGGATCGCCGTTTTGGACCGGACCAAGGAGCCCGGATCGATCGGCGAACCCCTGTTCTTGGACGTGGTGGCGGCCGTGGCCGACGCGCACGCAGACGGCGAGCTCGCGCTCCTGCCGCGGATCTCGGGTGGGCGCTATGGACTGTCGTCCAAGGAGTTCACTCCCGCGATGGTCGCCGGGGTGTTCGCAGAGCTAAGCCAGGAGCGGCCCCGGCGGCGGTTCACCGTCGGTATCGTCGACGACGTGTCCGGCAGCAGCCTGGACTACGACCCGGCCCTGGACATCGAGCCGGCCGACACGGTGCGCGCGGTGTTCTTCGGATTGGGCTCCGACGGGACCGTCGGAGCCAACAAGAACACCATCAAGATCCTCGGGTCGGACGCAGACCTGCACGCGCAGGGCTATTTCGTCTACGACTCCAAGAAGTCCGGGTCGCAGACCGTGTCGCATCTGCGGTTCGGACCGCGGCCGATCAAGGCCCCCTACCTGGTGACGAATGCTGGCTTCGTCGGGTGTCATCAGTTCAGCCTGTTGGACCAGGTCGACGTGCTCGGCCGGGCCGCGCCGGGCGCGACGCTGCTGCTGAACTGCCGTCACCCGGCGGATCGGGTGTGGGACCTGCTGTCGCGCCCGGTTCAGCAGCAGATCGTGGACAAGGGCATCACCGTGTACGTCGTCGACGCGGGTCGCATTGCCCGTGACGTCGGGCTGGCTGGACGGGTCAACATCGTTCTGCAGACCTGCTTCTTCGCCATCTCCGGCGTACTGCCCCGGGAGCAGGCCATCGCCAAGATCAAGCAGGCAATCGCCACGTCCTACCGTGCGCGCGGTGAGGACGTGGTGGCGCGCAATCACGCCGCCGTCGACCGTGCGGTGGCCGGGCTGCATCTCGTCGAGATACCCGAGGAGGTGTCCGCGACTCGCGGTCTGCCACCGATGGTGCCGCCGACCGCGCCGGAGTTCGTCCGGACGGTGACGGCCGAGATGATGGCCGGGCGCGGGGATCTGCTGCCGGTCAGCGCGTTGCCGGTGGACGGCAGCTACCCGTCGGGGACGACGGCCTACGAGAAACGCAACATCTCCGAGCAGGTCGCGGTCTGGGATGGCGACCTGTGTATCCAGTGCGGGAACTGCAGCTTCGTCTGCCCGCACAGCGTGATCCGGACGAAGTACTACGACAAATCGAGCCTCGACGGTGCGCCGGAGGGCTTCAAGTCCGCACCGCTGAACGCGGTCGGCATGCCGGACAGCCGCTACACCCTGCAGATATACCTCGAGGACTGCACGGGGTGCGGGCTCTGCGTCGAGGCCTGCCCGGCCATCGATCCCATCGATCCCGGCGTCAAGGCGATCAATCTCGGACAGCGGGAGCCGTTGCTCGATGACGCACGCAACAACATCGACTTCTTCGAGTCGCTGCCGACCAACGACCGGTCCCGGGTCGACTTCGGCACCGTTCGCGGAACGCAGTTCCTGCTCCCGTTGTTCGAGTTCTCCGGCGCGTGCGCCGGCTGCGGCGAGACGCCCTACCTCAAGCTGTTGTCGCAGCTGTTCGGAGATCGGTTGATGATCGCCAACGCGACGGGCTGCTCGTCGATCTACGGTGGCAACCTGCCGACCACGCCGTGGACGGTCGACGAGAACGGCCGCGGCCCGGCCTGGTCCAACTCCTTGTTCGAGGACAACGCGGAGTTCGGACTGGGCTTCCGACTTTCCGCCGACGGGCACGACGCGTTGGCGAGGCGACGGCTGGTGGAACTCCGGGACCAGGTGGGTGCTGAGCTGGTCGATGCGATCCTGCTGGCGCCGCAGCTGCGCGAGTCGGAACTGCGGGCCCAGCACGAGCGGGTCTCCGAGCTGCGGCGCCGGCTCACCGATCGAGACGACGAGTCGGTCGCGGATCTGATGAGCGTCGTCGACCACCTGGTCCGGCGGAGCGTGTGGATCGTCGGCGGCGACGGGTGGGCCTACGACATCGGTTCCGGTGGCCTCGATCACGTCCTGGCCAGCGGGCGCAATGTCAACGTGCTGGTGCTGGACACGGAGGTCTATTCCAACACCGGTGGGCAGATGTCGAAGTCCACGCCGCTCGGTGCGGTCGCCAAGTTCGCCGCCGGCGGGAAGCAAGCCGCGAAGAAGGACCTCGCCCTCCAAGCGATGTCTTACGGCAGCGTCTATGTGGCCAGGGTCGCGATGGGTGCTGATCCGCAGCAGACGCTGACCGCGTTCCGGGAGGCGGACGCCTATGACGGACCCTCCCTGATCATCGCCTACAGCCACTGCATCGCCCACGGCATCGAGATGCGTGAAGGGCTCGACCAGCAGCACCGCGCAGTGACCAGTGGCCACTGGCCTCTGGTCCGGTACGACCCGGAGGTCCGCAAGGCGGGCCACAACCCGTTCCTGCTGGACTCACCACGACCGCGGATCCCGCTCAGCGAGTACCGCCACCACGAGCTGCGTTATCGCGCACTGGGCAATGTCGACCCGACCGAGTCCGACCGGCTGCAGATGCTGGCCCAGGATGCGGCCGATCAACGCTGGGAGGTCTACGAGGAGATGGCCACCCGGGGCGCCGGAGCCTTCTTCCCGGCCGATCCCCGCAAGGAATCGCGATGAACCTCAGCACCCGCTACCTCGGCCTTGAACTGCGCAATCCACTGGTCGCATCGCCATCTCCCCTCTCGCAGACGGTCGATGGCGTGCGTCGCCTGGCGGACAGCGGCGTCGGGGCGGTGGTGTTGTACTCGCTGTTCGAGGAGCAGCTTCGGCAGGCCGCGGCACGGGACGAGGCTCTGGTGGCAGCCGGGGCCGACAGCTTCGGCGAGGCGCTGGGGTACTTCCCCGCGCTGGTCCCCGGGCCTGATGTCGACACCGGCCCGCGCCGCTACCTGAGCCTGGTGACCCGCGCCGTGGCGGCCGTCGACGTCCCGGTCATCGCCAGTCTCAACGGGGTCACGCCCGGCGGTTGGGTCCGCTATGCGCGGGCAATGCAGGACGCCGGTGCGGCCGCGGTCGAGCTCAACATCTACTACCTGCCCGGCGACCCGCACATCTCTGGGCGGCAAGTCGAACAGCGCCACCTAGAGGTGCTGGGCGCGGTGAAGGAGTCGGTGACCGTACCGGTCGCGGTCAAGCTGAGCCCGTACTTCAGCTCGATGGGCGAGATGGCCCTGCGGCTGGATCGCGCAGGCGCGGACGGGCTGGTGCTGTTCAATAGGTTTCTGCAACCGGATATCGATCCGGAGACCCTGCGGGTGGTGGCCGCGGTCCGGTTATCCAACCCGGCGGAGGCGCGCCTGCCACGGACCTGGATCGCGTTGCTGCGCGGGCGGGTTGCGTCGTCCCTGGCCGCAACCACCGGCGTCGACTCTGCAGACGACGTGATCAGCTACCTGCTGGCCGGTGCGGACGTCGTGATGACAACCTCCGCGCTGCTCCGATACGGGCCTGAGCATGCTCGGGTTCTGCTGAACGGTCTGTCGGACTGGATGCGTCGCAAGGGATTCGACACCGTCGACCAGCTGCGTGGGTTGCTGGCGACACCGCCTGGCGCTGACCACACCCGAGCCGAACGCGGTGCTTATGTCAACGCGATGTGGCGCGCGAACATGGGGTGCGAGTAGCAGAGCTGCAAGATTGTGCGCTCAGCGCGAGGCGCGCCGATCGCGGCGATGGGTGGGTCTGCGACGCGGTCGTTTGAGTTGTGCCCAGGCGCTCTGCCAGGGCCAGTTTCGGGGTAGGTGGATGATGATCCGACGGGCCGACGTCGCGACCCGGCCCCGGATCTGGATCAGGGTGCGGCGCACGCTCCCAATGCTCGCCCGGGCCAGATCCGGCGTGGTGAGGGCGGCGGCGGCCCGGGTCAGGTTGAACGCGATCACCGCCAGCACGAGCCAGGCCGCGTTCGCGGTGAAAACCCCGGACGGCAGGTGCGCGAGGGCGGAGTTCTTCAGGTCGGCGTGGACCTGTTCGATGATCGCGTCACCACGATGGACCTTGTCCGCGGTCACGGTGTCCAGCACGGTCGGGTCGGCGGTGGTGAAGAACGCGTGGAACCGCCACACGCCATACTGCCGCTGACGTGCCTCGAGATCGTCCCAATGGTCCAGCGGTTCGGATCCGACGTGGACCGGGATCGGGAGTTGCGTCATGTCTCGGTCTCCGTCGGGCTCTGGGCGAAGTGGGCGGCGAGCAGATGCATCTTGCGCAGAACATTGGTGCGATCGTCAGGTGGACCCGAGCAGTGACCTCGTCGATCTGGCGCCCGGTCGGGTGGCCGACCTCTCTGCGGGTCAAGCGGATCAGGTCGGCGATGGCATCGAGTGTGAGGGCGTCAGCCAGCCCGTCCGGCAGATCTTGGCGAACCGGCTCGATACGCTTTCGGAACTCAGTCCAGGGGGCGAAGTCGTTGCTGCGGGGCCGCGCGAGCTCCTTCGCCATGGCCGGTGCGCCGGGAGCCCCGGAGGTGGACTCCCCCTGCGGACTCGCGCTGGCTCCAGCCGGTTTCGGCAGGTTCGGCGTCGCACTGCTCGTCGGGAACTTCGGCAACGGACATATCAATGCGTACGACCCGGCCACCGGTGCACACCTCGGCCAGCTACGCAGCACCAACGGAAGACCCGTTGTGATCGACGGGCTGTGGGCCCTGCGCTTCGGTAACGGAGACGCTGCCAAGACTGGAGAAGTGCTGTTTTCGGCCGGTCCGGCCGATGAAACCCATGGCCTGCTCGGCACGATCGTCGCCAACCGCTGACAAACCCGAGCACGTCCCTTTCGCACATCAGCGAGCCGGCCCAAAATCGACCCCGGACTCCCGGCCGCGCGGTGCGGTGACCGGCCGTTGTCGGGTGGCGCCGCTCAGGCTGAGCCTCGTGCGAGGCCGGGACGCGTGACCGCGGCTGGTCGAGCGCGGCGATGATCTGGTCGACGAAGATCGGCGGCTCCTCTTGGGTTGGCTTTTGCGCGTGGTCGCCAAGAGCCTCCCTCGGCCGGCCTTCGGCAGCCACTCGAGGTCCGCACGCTCGCGGAGAATCTTGGCATGCCGGTCACAAAGTCTGCACGGTGGCTCCGCGGTGATCCCCTGCAATCAACCGAACGTGATCCACACGCTGAGCCCCGGCGCCTTACCTTCGCACACCCAGGCCGACGTTCTGCTGATCGTGGGGACCCAGGTTGGGTGAGATGTCGGCGTTTGGTGAGCCGCCGTTCTGGCCCGATGGTGAGAGCCACAGCTGGTTGCACCGGGGAACAAGATCAACAGCGCGCCGCCCAAGATCACCAAGCTCACCCCAGGGATGATCGACTTTCGGGCCACGCCGCGCACGATGGCCGGTCTCACACCAGCCATTCCGCTTTCCTCCTGTGCCCGAACGATACGCGTCGCCGTGGACTCGCTGGCCCTCACGTATGCGGGGGACCAAATTGGCCGCGCTGCGCCCACAGCCAGACCTGGCACGCATACGCCGCCTTCTCAGCGCACCCGATAGGCATCAGACTCGGTGTCCCAATGATCATGGACAACCGTTCCGAAGTCGCGGAGGACGGATCACAGCCGAGACGCCGGGCTCGATGAAGCGCGACTGACTGGTGACGTCGACCGCGAAGTTGGCCAGCACCACGCTTCGACATCAGTCCGGAGGGCCCAAGTCAGCCCTGCGCTGACGTTGACGCGTCAGCGAGACTCGGATTTACTGAAATGCTGCCACCCAGCCACCTGGAAACTGCCCGCCGCCCAGCGCCGCCGGCACCAGCGATCCGCTACCGCCAGGACTTATATCTACGGCACCGATCTTCGTGACCCCCGTGGAGATTCCATGGCTACCTCCGCCTCCCCCGGCAGCACCGACGACGACCTTGGCACGGCGCACACACATCCTCAATGCAAAGCCTGCGAGGTCTACTCCGCTAATGACGCAAGCCCGGATCCGGCCCCATCGGCACCCGGCCGTCTGATCTGGATCTGCCCCATCTGCGGCCGCGCCTGGCCGCGTTACGCCGCCGGAGACCGGGGACGGCTCGCTTCGTCGCTGAGCGGTCGGCTGAACCACCATCCACGATCACCATTGCCATGAGGTCGCGGACACGATTCCCCGACCCCGGGCCGGTCGAGGTCATCAAAGCCAGACCGGTGAGCACGCTCGCCCGACCCCGTGGCCGGCATCAACCTCGACCACAAACGCCTTCGACCGGATCGCCACCGAAAGGTGTGACATGACTCTTCAACAGCCGGCTCGAGCCACAGCATCTGCCGCCTCATACCGCGCTCCTACCGAGAACAAGCACCGCCCCGATGAACCACCATCACAACCAGGCCAGACATCACAACCAGGCCGGTCACCCATCACAGCAGCCGCCCCGCTGGTCCGCTGCTCCGAGCCTCAACTCCTGTCCGGTGACCTAGTCGACGCCCTGATCGAGGCGGTAGTGCTTCCGCCGGATCCCAGCGCCCGATCGGCCGTCGTCTGCAGCCTGGTTCACGAGCTGTGCACGGCCCTGGAGTGGCTCGACGGCGACGAGACGACCCCCGCCGAAGCCAGCAACGAAGCGATCAGCATCCAACAGCTGGCATCGGCTGCTCAAGCTCATCACCTGCGCATGACCCGGTCGAACTCCTGCACCACCGAGGCGAACAGCCGATGAGTTGGTATTACGAGGCGGCCTGCCGTGGCCGCGACCCCGAGTTGTTCTTTCCCGTCGGCAGCACCGGTCCAGCGCTGCAACAGCTTCAGAAAGCCAAACAGGTCTGCGCCAAATGTCCAGTCCAAAGCATGTGTCTGGAATGGGCCATCCTGGCCGGCATCGATCACGGCGTATGGGGCGGCATGAGTGAAGACGAGCGTCGATCGCTCCAGGGCCGAACCGGCCGGCGGCCGATCCGGTTGGTAGGCGATGTGCGGCATCGTCGACGATCTCAGCGCCGCCGCCGTACCGTGCTCCCGATCGCCGGCGATGAAGAGGCGGCCAAAGGATGAGGTGGCAGGGTTCCTGGATGCCGTCGGCAGTCCCGGGCACTGTCTACAGACTGGCCGGCGCCCGTTGGCGGACCCGTACCGGACACCGGCTCGGCACCGGCCGACATCGGGGGGGTCTTGACGTCCGCACAGGACGGGCCGCAGGTCGCCCGGTCGATCCGGGCCGTCAGTCGGCGGCTTCGTTCAGTCTCTGCTTCATCCTTCGCACGTCGTCGCAGAGCGGTTGCAGGACGGGTGGTCGAGCGGGTTTGTGGCAAACGAGGTCGAAGACTTCCTTGACCAATCGGCGGATGGCGCGCGACCTTCACCAACGGACAGGTCACCAACGACGAATCGGCCGGGTTCGGGTCAGGTGCCCGCGTGTTTGGTGGGTGTGGCACTGAATGCCTGCCGCAGCTGGCTGGAGAGCCAGCTGCGGTAGGCGGTGTCGTCCTGTGCGAGTTCGATGCGGATGAGGTGCCACGTCTCGGGGCCGAGCAGCACATACAGCGTGGTCGTAGCCCAGTCGAGGTCGCGGCCCGGCGGCAGCAGGCCAGTCTCCTCGAAGCTGCGGGCCATTCGTGTCATGTCGGCCAGGTGGCCCTGTTTCCCGGCGGCCCAGAGGGCTGCGACGTCGGGGTCGACGGCGGCGGCGCCCCGCGCGACAGCGAAGACGGAACCGCTGCGCTGGTGCAGATCGCAGGTGAGGGCGACCAGCTGGTCGAGCTTTCGGTCGAGGTCGGTCTCGGCGACGGTCTCGAGGAACCAGGACCGCCCTGCCGCGGGCACGGCCTCATCGTCGCCGACGATCGCTGTTTCGACCACCATCTTCAACAACGCCGACTTGGTGGCGAACTGGAGATACACGGTCTTCTCGGCCACCCCAGCAGCAGAAGCGATCGCCCGGATCGAGGTGGCCGCATACCCGTCGGCCAAGAAGAGCTCACGGGCCGCAGCACAGATTCGGGCTCTGGTCTCCAGTGCGGCGGCCAGCCGTCGCGGCGACCGATAACCACGTCTGCGGTCCACCGTGTCGGCGCCGCCTCCATCGGTCTCCGTCGTGCTCACCGCCGTCCCGCTCACCGCTGTCCCGGTCGCTGCTGTCTCGTCTGCCGCGGTCGACACGAACCATCCTCCCGAATCCTATTGACGCCAGTACCACTATAGTGATTTCATAATGACTACAGCATCACTGTAGCCGAGTTGAGGAGTGGGCCGATGAACGAACTGCCGGAGCTGCAGATCATGTCGGTGAAGATCCCCGTGTCGGACCTGGCGGCGAGCCGACGCTGGTACGCCGACGTCTTCGGGCTCCGCGTGGTGATGGAGTGGCCCGACGCCGATGGTGTGGTCCGTGGCGTGGCCCTGTCCGGCCTGGGGACGGTGCTGCTGGCGTTGCGCGAACACCCCGCTGCGGCCGCGGCCACCCACGGCTTCGGCTTCCTCAACGTCCAGGTTCCCCGTGAAGAGGACCTGTCCGAATGCGCCACGCACCTGGACCGGTTGCAGATCAGTCATACCCCGGTGATCAGCGGGGCCAGTGGTCGGCTGGTCGGCTTCCACGACCTCGACGGTCACGAGCTCTCGTTCTACGCCCAGACCACCACCGACGGTGTCCGTGAGGACGCCATCCGCCACGTCCAGATGGCTGGGCAACCCATCACGCCGGCGACATGATCGGCGCACTGCCTCGGCTCCACGGCCAGCATCAGGGGCTCACGCCCGGGTCGATGGTGGTCCGGCACATGGTTCCGTCGGCCCCCACACGGATACGAACCCGTCTCCAGCACATGGCATTGGCGTTCGGTCTCGCCATTGGAGCCACCGCGCTGCTGCTGACCGTTGCCATGTTCGCCATGGCATCCCGGACACCCTCGACCGATCACTCCCACCCCACCGCATCAGCCCAAGCTGCGCCGAGGCCACCCGCCTTCGGCTGACCCACACCCGGCCAGGCTGCTCCGACCGCTCCCTCCCCCTCGCTTGCCTCTGCGCGTCGTCTTGACGTGCCCGCACCACCAAGAAGGTAGGGCTTTCGATGACTCTCGGTACTGGGTCGCTTTGCCCACCGGCTCCGGACCGCCTGTCTGGCCGACAACGGACTCGGCCGTCAAGGAGCCGTCTCCATCCGACCGGGGCGGATCGACGCCGTGATCTTGACCTCAGACCATCACGTCCGTCATGTCGGCTTCAACGCCGACGCCTACCAACCCGGCCGGATCGACTTTTTCGCCCCTCGCTGAGGACTCGGCAGGCTTCGACGAAGTGGTCCGCAAAGACTTCCATTACGACATCACGACACAGCAATGGGGTCCGAGCGCCAACCACGGATGGCGCTCGCTGGGAGGACCGGTTCACGGCACCTTCTGGCAACCCCCCGCGCTGACCGGGAACATCCTGCCCGCCACATCGTGTCGACCCGATCGGATCGACCTACTCGGCGCCGGCATGCTCGCCGAGCATGATTTGCGGATGCTCTATCTCCGGCTCGAACGCGTCAACGACACCCTGGTCAGCGCCGGCTGGATAGACCTCGGCGGACAAGACCCCCATCAAGCCGGATGTGCGGTCAGCCTCACACCCCAGCGGCATCGGCAACATCCACGCCAACCCCGACCACTGCGCGCTTGCATGGTCGACCACCTGACTTGCCCCCCGCAGGGGACACGGTTCGTCATGGCCCCGCAAGGTGCCGCACACAGTGCATCACGTTGACTAGTGGCCCGGCTTCGCTCAGGGAATGCAGACCGTGCCTTCGTAGTCGGAGTGGCCGCCGGAGCTGGCTTGGAAGGTGCCCGTGGCTCGCAGTGCACCGGACGCACCGGCGAGGTCGCCGGTGCCGCCCACGATGGTCTGCAGGTCGACGATTGGTCCGCCGTTGCTTGCTGCAAAGGCGCCGGCGTTCTTGATGATCAGTGTTCCGGACTGCTGCCCGATGGTCGCGGTGATGGTTGAGTCGGAGGTGAACGTGGCGACCCCGGTGGTCGGGGTGTCGGCTGTGGTGCTGATGGTGGTGGCTTGGCCGCGGAACTCGCCGCGGATCTGGCCGGTGTAGGTGCCGATGATGCACAGCCCGACCGGGGACTGGCAGTTGCCGCTGACGGCGTGTTCGGTGTAGCTCCCGCGGACCTGCTGGCACAGCGACGATGCCGCCGACGGGCTGGCCGTGGCGAGAACGAGGGCCAGCGCGGTGCCGCCGCCGGCCAGGGCGGCGCGTCGCAGGTTTCGGGACCGGTGATGTGTGACGGTGGTGTGCACGGGACGCTCCTATCGGTATGGGGTTTGGCCAAAGTCGAGAGTCAGCTCCGCCAGTTGAGACGAGCGGTTCTTGGTCAAAAGGGGTTGGTGTGCCGAGGCCGCTTGGATGGGTGCTCAGGGACAACACGTCGCCACACGGCGCCAGCTGGGTCTAACAGACCTCGATCGGATAGCTCGTCACGTAGATCTCCAGCTGCTGGAATCGCTGCAACAGGTGGAACTTGAAGTGCCGGATCCATTCGCGGTGTTGCGGGGTGTCTTTGACGTCGACCGACAGCACCGACAGCCGGTCCTGGTAGCGGCGGTGGTCCGGTGCGGTCCAGGTGCCCAGTGCGGTCTGCGGCCGGAAGGTGAAGGCGCCGAAGACGTCAGCGGCTTCGGTGAGCGATTCGGGCAGGCAGAGCGGGCACTGGTCGGCGACGAGCCGTCCGTCGTTGAACTCCTCCGGCAGAAGAATTTCGTAACGCCGCATGGCCACCATGCCACTAGCTCTCGGCCTGGGTCGGTATATCGGCGAGGGTTCCTTGGTCGGTCAGTCGTCTGAGGCCCTCGCGCCAAAACGCCAGCAGGTGGTCTGTTCTGGGCAGCGTGTCGGCGGCCCGGAGTGCGCCGAAGGGGACGTTGAAGAAGTCATCGGCGGCGTAGCCCGGAGCGCTCACGTACGCGTACGGCGGCGGATGGTCGTCGTCGCCGGGTGATGATCCGTAGGAATGGTCGTCGATCAGCACTGCGACGTCGAAGTGCTCTGGCCACAGGATCGGTTCCTGGCCGGATGTCAGCCGTCGAAGAGCGGCGGCGCTGAGGGCCAACCAGTCCAGCAGACGTGGCAGCTGGATCGGGTCGAGGATGATCTCGTCGCCGGGTTGGGCACCGCTGCCGTCGGGGTAGTCGAGTGCCGGCCGGCCGAACTCGACGCCGAGCATGGCCGCCACCTCCGCAAAGCTGCCGCGGGCCGGCACCGTGCGGCCGTTACCGGTGACGATCTCAGTCCCGGCCACCCGAAGCGCCGGGCCGGCCGTGGTGCCGAACCCGTCGTCGGTGACCCGGAGCGCGATCTCGCCGGTCACCCGGTATTGCGGCCCGGCCAGGAGGCATTCGGCGATCCCGTGCAGTGATCGGCGGGTGGCGATCACTGCCTCGGCGGTGGTGTTCGCTGTTGCGGCGTCGAGCGGGGTGCGGATGGGTGTGTTGACCACCGTCTCCTCCTTGGCGATGTAACGCCGGCGGGGGCCGTCGGCTCTGTGCTGATGTGCGGGCATTCGGTCAGAGTCCGCGGGCGGTGGAGGTGTTACATGGCAGCACTGGCGGAACAGTCGGCGAGGTGTCGAGTTGGTGTGGCGCTGGGTGACCTTGCCGATGATGTTCCGCACGGCGCCCAGGTCAACGGCATCGACCTGGTGCTGGTCCGACGCGGCCAGACGCTGTCGGTGTTCGAGGGCCGGTGTCAGCATCGCGGCGCGCTGCTCGCGGACGGCTCGGTGGTCGGCGATGACTTGGTCTGCGGTGTGCATGGTTGGGACTACCGGATCGACACCGGGATCAGCACCTACGACCCGACCCAGCGATTGCACAAGTTCACTCACACCCTCGGTGCCGATGGCGGGATCGAGTTGTCGGCCGATGAGTTGGCCGCGTTCGCCCGCGAGCGGGCACTGGCCGGACCGACTGAGGTGTACGACCGCCTGTACGCCGATCCGCACCAGGCCAGCGACGAGGAACCGTTCGTCGGCGAGATCCACGACCTGGCCCGCAACGGGCTGACGCGCACCGGCCACCACGGCCCGGTTGCCGCGATGGGCGTGCCGCGCACCGAGCTGCCCAAGTGGGACGACCTGCAGCTGCTGACCGCCCAACTGGCCCGGCTCCCGCTGCTCGACGACGAACCCGTCACCACTGGCGTGGTGATCGGCCCCAACGCCGCCCGACCGCTGCGCCTGGACATCCCGATCTTCGTCAGCGACATGAGCTTCGGCGCCCTGTCGCAGGAGGCCAAGACTGCGCTGGCCCGCGGAGCCGACCGGGCCGGCACCGCCATCTGCTCCGGCGAGGGCGGCATCCTGCCCGAGGAACACCAGGAGTGCTCCCGCTACCTGTACGAGGTCGCCTCGGCCCGGTTCGGCTACACCGAGGACCTCCTCGACGGCGTCCAGGCCGTCCACCTCAAGCTCGGCCAGGGCGCCAAGACCGGCACCGGCGGGCACCTCCCCGGCCGCAAGGTGGTCGGCCGGATCGCCGAGGTCCGCGGCCTGCCCCCCGGCCAGCCGGCGATCAGCCCCGCCCGGTTTCCCGACTGGACCACCGCCCACGACGCCGCCGGAATGATCGACACTGTCCGGGCCAGAACCGGCGGGATCCCGGTCGGGGTGAAGATGTCGGCCCAGCACGTCGAAGCGGATCTGGATGTCGCGCTCGGGCTCGGTGTCGACTACGTGATCTTGGACGGCCGCGGCGGCGGCACCGGGGCGGCGCCGACCATCCTCCGCGACAACATCAGCGTGCCGTTGATGGCCGGACTGGCCCGGGCCCGCCACTGGATGGACGACCACGGCGTCGGCCGGTCGGTGAGTTTGGTCGCCACCGGCGGCATCCGCCGCCCGGCCGACGTGGTCAAGGCGATGGCGCTCGGCGCGGACGCGGTCGCGGTGTCGAACGCCGCGTTGCAGGCGATCGGCTGCATCGGCATGCGGGCCTGCCACACCGACAACTGCCCGGTCGGCATCGCCACCCAGAAACCCCACCTCCGGGCCCGGCTACCGGTGGAACGCGCCGCCGACCAGCTCGCCCGCTACCTCACCTCCAGCGTCGAACTGATGACCGTCCTCGCCCGCGCCTGCGGCCACCGGTCACTGTCGGACTTCCGGGCCGACGACCTGACCTCGTGGCGGCTCGACGTCGCCGACCTGGTCGGTGTCGCCTACGCCGGCGTGGGACGACCCCGATGAAGGAGACTGCGATGACCGTCGTCGAGAACACCGAACTCTCCCAAGCGATGGAGGCGTCCTGGCATCGAGTTGCCGCCATCGACATCCCTGATGACGGCAGGGTCCGGACCGCCGTCGTCGACGGCCGACCGGTGGCGCTGTCCCGGTGCGCCGGCCGGCTGGGTGCGCTGGAGAACCGGTGCCCGCACCAGGGCGGGCCACTCGGTGAGGGGTCGATCGAGAACGGCTGGCTGCGCTGCCCGTGGCACGGCTACGACTACGACCCGCTGACCGGCGCCCCACCGGAAGGGTTCACCGACCGGCCCCGGTCCTATCCGGTCGAGGAACGCGACGACGGCACCTGGGTGCGCCTGCCCGACCTTCCCGGGCACGCCCGGACCGTCGGCGACGTCGTGGTCGAAACCCTGATCGCCTGGGGCGTCACCCAGGTGTTCGGCATGGTCGGCCACTCCAACCTCGGCGTCGCGGAGGCGATGCGGCGAGCCGAGGAACGCGGTCAGCTGCGCTACATCGGCATCCGGCATGAGGGTGCGGCCGCGTTCGCGGCGAGCGCGTACGGCAAGCTCACCGGCCGCCCGGCCGCCTGCCTGGCCATCGCCGGCCCGGGTTCCACGAACCTGCTCACCGGCCTGTACGACGCCAAGGTCGACGGCGCCCCGGTAATCGCCCTGTCCGGTCAGGTCCCCAGCCCGGTGCTCGGCCGCGGCGCGTTCCAAGACCTCGACCTCAACGCCGCATTCGGTGACGTCGCCGTCTCCACCGCCACCCTGCACGCCGGCAGCGATCACGCCGAACTCGTCGCGTCGGCCGTCAAACACGCCATCGACGGCCGCGGCGTCGCCCACCTCGTGCTGCCCGACGAAGTCCAGATCCGGCCCAACGACACGCCAGCCATCGCCCCGACCGGCCGACTCGCGGACCGCCGAACACCCCCAGCACCCGACGCGATCGCCGCGGCGGCCGCCCTGCTGCGACAAGCCCGGCGGCCGATCATCGTCGCCGGCCACGGCGCCCGCGGTGCGGTGCCGGCGCTGACCCGGCTCGCCGACCGGCTCGGCGCACCCATCCTCACCACATTCAAGGCCAAGGGCTTGATCCCCGACAGCCACCCGCTGGCCACCGGCGTCCTCGGCCGCAGCGGAACACCGGTCGCCTCCTGGCTGATGAACGAGTCCGACCTGGTCCTGGTCGTTGGCGCCTCCTTCTCCAACCACACCGGCATCGCCACCTACAAGCCGCTGATCGCGATCGACGACTCCCCCGCCTCGATCGGCCGGTTCGCCCCCGTGACTGTCGGCGTGCTCGGCGACGCCGACCTGTCGCTCACAGCTGTCGATGATGCGGTCGGGTCGGAGCCGGCCACGGTCGACCAGCGACCCGACGTGGCCGCCCGCTGGGCGTTGTGGCGCGCCGAGAAAGACCGCCGGGGCCGGGACGGCCGCGGCCGCGGCCTTCCCGCGGCAGCGGTGTTCGAGGTGTTGTCCAGGCTCGCCCCCGCGAACGCCGTGTTCACCGTCGACGTCGGCAACCATGCCTACTCGTTCGGCCGTTACCTGGAGTCGAAGGGACAGCCGGTCCTCATGTCGGGCTACCTCGGCTCGATCGGCTTCGGATACCCGGCCGCGATCGGAGCCTGGGCCGCCGACCCGACCCGGCCGGTGATCGCGGTCACCGGCGACGGCGGCTTCGGCCAGTACCTGGCCGAACTCACCACCGCCGTCAACTACAAGATCCCGGTCAAGCACGTGCTGTTCGACAACGCCTCGCTCGGCAAGATCGGCAAGGAACAGCGGGCCGCGCGGTTCCCGGAATGGCAGGTCAGCCTGGTCAACCCCAACTTCGCCGACTTCGCCCGACTCTGCGGCGCCGACGGCGAAACGATCCGGACGCAGGGCCAGATCGAACCCGCCATGGCACGGATGATTGCCGCGAACGGTCCCTACCTGCTGCACGTGGTCCAAGACCCCGAACTGGTCTGATGAGCACCACCGGCCAGCTCGATGTCGCCGTCCCGCGTGGTCCGACGCCCGGACGAACGCGAAGCCGCGTGCTGGCCGGGTCCGCTAGGGTGCCGACGTGGCATCTCTGCCGCCGGACGCGGAACTGCTCGCCGGCCTGCTGGCCGGTGACGAGGATCTGTTCGCGCGGGTGGTGCGGGCCTGGTCACCGGCCATGCTGCGATTGGCCCGTTACCACGTCGGCTCCACTGCGGTCGCCGAAGAGGTCGTCCAGGAAGCCTGGCTCGCCGTGATCAAACACCTCGCCGGTTTCGAACGCCGTTCCGCGCTGCGGAGCTGGGTGTACCGGATCTGCACCAATCTGGCGCACCGGCACGGTGCCCGGGAGGCCCGGGCCGTGCCGATCGGCATGCCGGGCGAGCCGCCGACCGTCAGCCCGGACCGGTTCCGGCCGCCGGGCGAGGAATGGGCCGGCTACTGGCAACCGTCCCGCGCACCGGCCGATTGGGGACCAGAAAGCGACGCGCTGTCGGAGGAGTCGCGACGTGTGCTGACGGAGGCACTCCACACTCTTCCCGATCGGCAGGCGCACATCGTCGCCCTCCGCGACGTGCACGGCCTCGAGACCGCGGAGATTGCCGACCTGCTCGGGCTGACCCCGGGCAACGTGCGGGTGATCCTGCACCGCAGCCGCGCGGCGCTGCGCGAACAGCTGGCCGACTACTTCGTCGAGGAGGTCGGCACCCGATGAAGGGCATCGAGATTCCCTGCCAGCAGATCGTCGAATGGGTCACCGACTATCTCGAGGACGCCCTCCCCGACGAAACCCGCCGGCTGGTCGATGAACACCTCACCGACTGCCCGCCCTGCCGCCGCTACCTGGATCAGATCCGCCACACAGTCCAGACGCTGGGCACCGTCGACGACGATGCCCTCAGCCCCGACGCCTGGACCGCGCTGCGGACCGCGTTCCGCAACGTCGACCGCCGATCATGAACCCGTCCCGGGCGGCCGCGGCCGCCATCGTGGACGCGCACGGCCGGTCGGGCCGCCGGATAGCCGTCGAGGGCGTCGAGACCTTCCTGCTCGACAAGGGCGACGGCGAGCCGGTGGTCTGCCTGCACGGTGTCCCGGCATCCAGCTTCTTGTACCGCAAGGTGGTCGCCGAGCTCGCTACGCGTGGCCTCCGCGGTATCGCCTTCGACCTTCCCGGGCTGGGACTGGCCGACCGGCCCCGTGGCTTCGACTACAGCTGGACCGGGCTCGGCCGCTTCGCAGCGGCCACCGTCGACACCCTGCAACTCGACCGGTTCCATCTCGTCGGCCACGACATCGGGGCACCCGTCGCGTTCGAGCTAGCCGCCCGGCTGCGCGGCCGGATCGCCTCGTTGACCGTGCTCAACGCCCCGGTCGCGGTCGGCACCTTCCGCCGGCCGCTGGTCATGAAACCGTTCGCCGCACCCGGAGTGGGCGAGGCCTATCTGCGGGCGATCACCCCAGGACTGTTCCGCAGGCTGATGCGCTGGCAGGGCATCGCCGACCCGACCAAGATCACCGACGCCGAACTCGACGCCTATCTGTTACTGCTCCGCGGATCCGATGGGGGCCGAGCCTTTCTTCGCATTATGCGGTCCTTCGAACTCACCGCTGCCAAGGACCAGCTGTACCGACACGTCCTGCGCGACTCCGGCATCCCGGTCCAGATCATCTGGGGCCAGGCCGACCCCGCACTCCCGATCCGCACTCGAGGCGAGCAGGCCCGACGCGCCGCCGGCCTACCCACCATCCAGCGGCTACCCGGCAAACACTTCCTCCAAGAAGACCACGCGCCCGAACTGGCCGACCTGATCACCACCCACGTCCATAGCTGAACATCCCCAACCCGCCGCCGAATGCCAGACCGGCGGGATCTGGCCCGCAGACGAAGGGAAAGTTGCCCAGTGACTCAGCCCACCGACACCGATCCGGTCCGGGCGGCCCTTTCCATCCCGTCCGTGTCAAGGAGCTGATGGGCTGGACGGACGAGTCGCCGTGGTGACCGGAACATCGTCAGTGAGGCGATCCGCCTGGGATCTGCGCTCAGGAGCGTCGGAAGAAGCGGAAGTAGAAGACGGCGAATACAACAACCACGCCGACATTGGCGGTCAGCCGTTCCCAGAACCAGTGGTTGGACCTGAAGAACAACAAGTCCAGACCCACGAAAGCCTTGGGGGTCAGTCACGCGTCGCCGGCACACGCGTTCCCCCCAGACGCCGCGCTCGACCTGTGCAGGACCGATGGCAGCTGCGGACCAGGAGCGGGCGATCGAGCACATCGGTAGGGTTCTGAGTTGAACTCCTGGTGAAGTCCGCGTCCCCACTGGGACCCAGTTGATGAGGCACACACCCAAAGGAACTCGCCGTGGCGAAGAAACGGCCCACAGTCAGGAAACTGGCAGCCGACGCGCCCGTCCCCATCCCGGCGCACCTGCGCCCTCGTCCAGCCATCGACTACGAGCTCGACAAGAAGCCCGAGCACCGCGTCCGCTCGGCGTTGCGTGGACTTACGCCCGGCCTGAACTACCTCACCAGGAAGAACTCGTGGCGGGGGCTTCGCGCGGACAGCATCGCCGGGGTGGCCGTCGCGGCGTACCTGATCCCCCAGGTGATGGCCTACGCGGCGATCGTCAACGTGCCACCGGTGGCGAGCCTGTGGGCGGCGCTTGCGGCGATCGTCGGCTATGCCGTGCTGGGCAGCTCGCGCATCCTCTCCTCCGGTCCCGAATCCACAATCGCCCTGATGACCGGCGTGGCGATTGCCCCGCTGGCCGCTCAGAACCCTGACCGGGCGGTCGCTTTGAGCGCTACCCTCGCGCTCATCGTCGCCGGCTGGGCACTCCTTGCAAGGCTGCTGCGGGCGGGAATCATCGCCGAACTCTTGTCCACCCCACTGCTCGTCGGATACCTGGCCGGCGGCGCCGTACTCATGGTCGTCGGTCAGCTCGGCAAGATGACCGGGACCTCCTTCGAAGGCGGCACGATCGTGAAGGAGCTGCGTGGCTTCATCGGCGTCGCGACCAAGACCGACTGGCTGACGCTCGCAGTGGCCGCAACCACGCTGGCGGTCATCCTGCTGCTGCGCTGGTTGGGCCCGTCGCTGCCCGGTCCTCTCATCGCGGTGGTACTGGCCACCGTCGCGTCGGTTGTGTTCGACCTCCAGGCACGCGGGATCGCGGTGGTCGGCGAGGTCCCCTCGGGACTGCCCGTGCCCGGACTCCCCAACGTGACTGTCCAGGACGTCCAAATGCTCCTGCTCGCAGGCCTTGGCATCACCGTCGTCGGCTACAGCGACATCATGCTCATCGCCCGAGGATTCCCCCTCGCTCCCGGCGAGGGGGAGACCGCCGCCGACCTCCGCCCCGACCCGCAGGCCGAACTCGTCGCGATGGCGGGTGTGCAGGCGATGGTCGGCATCTTCAGCGGCTATCCGGTGTCCGCGTCCGGGTCGCGTACCGCACTGGCGATAGCCGGGGGCGCGCGGAGCCAGATCTACTCGCTGGTCGCAGCGTTGTGCATCGTCGCCGTCTTGTTCTTCGCCGGTCCATTCATGGCGCCGCTGCCCTGGGCAGCACTCGGCGCCGTGGTCCTCTACGCGGCGAGCAAGCTTGTGTCGATCCCGGAGTTCCGTCGGCTGTGGCGGTTCCGGCGCCGCGAGTTCATTCTCGCCGTCGTCACGCTCGTCGGCACGGTCGTGATCGGCATTCTGCAGGGCGTCGTTCTAGCCATCGCACTCAGTCTGCTGGAGATGCTGTTTCGGCTGGCGCGCCCGCACGAGGGCGTCCTGGGGCGGATCCCGGGCGTCGCCGGCATGCACGATGTGGCGGACTACCCGGATGCCCGAACCATCCCCGGATGCATGTTCTACCGCTACGACGCTCCGTTATTCTTCGCCAACATCGGCGACCTGCGCGAGCGGGTCGACAAACTCATCGATATCGAGACCACGGCCTATCCGGATGACCCTGTGCGGTGGTTCGTGCTGAATGTCGAGGCCAACGTCGAGATCGACATCACCGCGGCCGACGGCCTGCGTGAGCTGGGTCGAGAACTCGCTGATCGCGGCATCCACCTCGGCCTGGCTCGCGTGAAAAACGATGTCTACGAGCCGTTGGACCGCGCCGGGGTCATCGACGTCATCGGCAAAGAGATGCTCTTCGCCACCCTGCCCGTCGCCGAAGAGAGCTACCTCCGCTGGGCCCTGGCTCACGAACCGGTGACCCCAACGGAAACCCCGGAGCAAGCGATCCAGAACGAACCCACCGACAGCGAACTGCCCTGGCAGCGACCCGACTCCCACGACAAGCCAACCACCCAAGAGCAGCACCCAGAACGGGGCGCCTAACCACCATCCTGGTTGCGCGTTGCCATCGCACACACCATGAGGCCGTCACCGTCACGTGGTCCCTACCCATCGTCGGGTCCTGCGCTGCGAACAAACCATCCTCATCGTGTCGACGACGACGGTCCAGGACGCCCCCGCCGTGGACGCGACGATCGGGTACGCCGGTTGCGGTTCGTACGGCAGCTCGACGCCCGGCCTGTCCACGACCAGGCCGACCGTGACCAGCACCGCGACAGCTCTGCATGAGGAGACCGTCGCCGCGTATGGCGCGAAGTACGCCACCAAAGCCGCCGCCGACCTCGCCACCGGTGACGCCGGCCCCAACCCACACCTGCGCCGGCTGCGGCACGTGGTGGGCGAGTTGGCGGTGCGGGCCACCCTGGCCGCGCAAACCGGCCCGGACGGTGCGTACAAGGGCTGGGGCAACTGGGGTCGACATGCTCGGCTTCAACGGCCACTTCGCCTCCAAATCGCGGCGCTACTCCACCACCCTGGGTCGGCTACGCCAAGCGCGTCGGGACTACACCCGTCACCGGCACCTGCGCCCGCTCTCCGACCCGGCCGGTGTGATCGAGCTGGACGCCGACTTGGACGAGGTGGAGACCACCCTGATGGTCGGGGTCCTGGCGGTTCGCCGGTATCAGCTGGCTCACCACCGGCGACGCCGCCCTCGCGTCGGCCGCCCGCGCCCGCGACGACTAACCCGGCCACCCCAGGCTTCTGCCGCGGCCGGACGGACTGGTGAAGCCGTTCACAGCTCGGCCTCCCCCTGATAGCCAGCCCGCCCGTTGGTCGCAGGACCGGTGGTCAAGGGTGAGCGCAGCGAATCACGCAGTGACGCCGCAGGCGCTCTTGTCGACCGGGCCGGAGACCACACGATCCCGACCGGTGGGGGCCGAGCACCCAACCCGGCAGGGAAGGAAGCTGATCCTGCTCGATGTGGAAGCGGTGGCTCCGTTGATGCGGGCCAAGGAAGTGGCGGCGTTGCTTGGCGGTCTCGGTCGGGCATCTTGATCAATCGCGACGGGACAGGTTGATCCAGTCGGTGCGTGTGGGTTCGCGGACACATCGGTACGACCCTGACGATGTGGCCGGGTTCGTGCGGAGCCGTCGTGGCTAGTCGGATGTCGAGTAGACGCTGGCGTGCCCGGATCTTCTTGCCGGGCGGACGCGAGCGGACGAAGGTCTTCGCGACCAAGCGGGAGGCGGTTGCCTGGGAGGTCCACAACCGCGGCCGCCGGGCGGAATCGAAGGAGTCGCTGTCCCGATGGCGGCTGTTGAGCGGCCACGCGCCGGCGTCGAGCGCGTGGCGCCGACATGGACGGGCGAGGAGGTCGACCGCCTGGCTCTGCGTGCGATCGAGTGAGTCGGCGTTACGGCGACTACGTTCGCCTGGCTGCGTTGCTAGGTCTCCGCGCGGGCGAGCTGACGGCGCTCCAGGTCGGGGACGTGGATCTGAACACGGGCGTGGTGACCGACGCCGGGCCTTCTCTGCCGGGGAGTTGCCGACGCCCAAGTCTCGGCGGGTGCGCCAGGTCCCCTGGTCGACGGGCTCGGACCGATCATGGCCCGGATGACCCCGGTTCGGCGGCCGGGCGCTCTGGTCCTGCCTATCGGGGCCGTTGTGTGTCACTCGAACTTCCGCACGAAGGTTCGGTGTCGTGAACTGGTCAACGAGCTGGGTTGGCCGGGGCGCGGTTCCACGATCCGCGGGCCACCGCGATCGTGCTGTGGATTCGGGTCGAGGTCGCGCTTTCGACGGTCCGGCGCGTTGGCCGGACAAGCCAGTTTGGCGACGATCGACCGGTATGCGCGGATCGCTCGGAATGACCCTCGCAGGGGCGGCGGCGCACAAGCAATCTCGGAAGGCTTCTGGGGCCCATGTGGGGCCCGTGGCGGCTCCGGCAGATGGATCGAGCGAAAGAGAAGCGCTGTGATTAGGGGTGATGCGTGGAGCGGATGACGGGAATCGAACCCGCACTGTCAGCTTGGGAAGCTGATGTTCTGCCATTGAACTACATCCGCGCGATGGCCGATCGAGCCGACCGCCGCTGTAGCTTAGCCGATTCACGGGGTCGGTCGCGCGCGATGACGGACCCGCGCATCAGGGATCGCCCGGATCATGCGCGGCGGGTGCCCTGGTCAGGGGCTTGAGGGCTCGATCCCGGGCAGTGACCGGCATAGCGTTGAGCCCATGACTGACAGCCGTCCCGAACCTCTGAACGTCGGCCCCGTCGCGGGCGGCAACCTCCGGGCCTCCGACGCCGATCGTGACCAGGTCGCGACCGTGCTCGCGACGGCGTACGCGGAGGGCCGGCTGACGCGCGACGAGCACGACGAGCGCCTCGGCCGGGCCATGTCGGCACGGACGTTCGACGAGTTGATCCCGCTCACCCACGATCTGGTCGTGGTGGCTCCGCCGAAGGTGACCACGCTCTCCAGTCAGGCGGCCTCGCCGTACCAGATCGACACCGCCCACGCCTCCGAGGACGTGGACAACATGATCGCGGTCTTCGGCGGCGTGACCCGTAAGGGGCGCTGGCGGATGAGGAAGCAGACCAGGGCGTACGCGCTGTTCGGCGGCATCGATCTCGATCTGCGCGAAGCCACCTTCGAGGGCCCCGTCGTCGAGATCACTGGCTTCTGGTGTTTCGGCGGTCTGGACATCAAGGTTCCCGCCGGGCTCGAGGTGCGCGACCAGACCGCCGGCATCTTCGGGGGTACCGACGTCAGCAATCTCGGCGAGCGTGATCCCCGCGCACCGGTGCTGATCGTCAAGGGGATGAGCCTGTTCGGTGGCGTCTCCATCAAGGGCCCCAAGCCGCCGAAGGAAGCGCGCCGCCGAAACCGTTGATGATCCACTTCGTTGCTGATCAGTCGTTGATGATCAGTCGTCGTCGAGGGGATGATCCGCCAGGTCAGTAGCCTTGGCATCGCCATGGACGACTTGTTTGCACCGCCCGCGTACGCGTGGCAGCGATTGTCACCGCAGTACCGCCGGATGCGTCAGCTGCTGGCCTGCACCGTGCCATGGATGCTGGCAAGCGTCCCCGCCTTGATGTTCGGCCTGCTCGGCGGCGGCGAATGGTGGTGGGTGGCGGCGGTGCTCTGGGCCCTGACCGGCGGCTACAGCCTGTTCCGCCTCATCCGCAGCAGCCCGAGCTGGACCTCGTGGGGATACGTCGAGCGCGAAGACGATCTCTACATCACCCACGGCGTCTGGTTCCGCAAGCTCATCGCCGTCCCGTACGGCCGGATGCAGCTGGTCGAGGTCGAGTCGGGCCCGATCGAGCGCGCGTTCGGACTGGCCGCGATCAGTCTGCGCACGGCCAGCCCGGAGACCGGGGCCCGCATTCCCGGCCTGGAGCCGGGGGAGGCGGCACGGCTCCGCGACCGGCTGACCGAACTCGGCGAGTCGCGCGCCTCGGGCCTGTGAGAGCGACCCGATGAGTCAGCAGCCCAGCCCTGACCCGCCGCTGCGCGATCCAGAGCCGGTTCGACCGACCGACGAGCCGACCGCCGATCCCACGATGGCAGGACCTGCCCCGGTCACCGGATCGGCCCCCGCGTCGGCCCAGAAGGAAACCCGGCGCCCGCACCCGCTGACCCCGTTCATCCGCGGATGGCTGGTGCTGGTGGCGATCGCGTTCGCGATCGGACGTCAGGTCATCGAGCAGTCAGACGGTGGGTTCCGGCTCGGCAGTCTGGGCCTGCTGCTCCCCCTCCTCGGCATCGTCGTCGTCGTCGCCGGGATCGGCGGTTTCGTCAGCTGGTACTTCACGCGGTTCGTCATCGACGACGAGGAGTTGCGGATCGAGACCGGTGCGCTGTTCAAGCAGTCCAAGAAGGTCCCGTTCGAGCGGCTGCAGTCGATCGACATCATCCAGCCCCTCGCCGCACGGCTGTTCGGGCTGGCCGAGCTGCGACTCGAGGCCGGTGCGGGCGGTCACGGCATCCAGTTGCGCTACCTGTCCCAGGCGGAGGCGAGCCGGCTGCGCGACTATCTGCTGACCCGCGCGCACGGCAGCCGGGCCTCGATCGCCGACAGCGAGCGGGAGGCGCCCGCGAGTCGGTTCACCGACCTCGGACGGGCGGACCGCCCGCTGGTCACCGTTCCGGCGCCGAGACTGCTGGCCAGCGTGCTGCTGTCCAGCGAGTTCTTGGGCACCGCCCTCTACACGGTGGTCGTGCTGTCCGTCTCCTTTGCCAGCACCGCGTTCGCCCTGACCGCCCTCGTACCGGCCGTGCTCGGATTGTTCTCCCTGATCAGTTCCCGGATCGTGGCAATGTTCAACTTCACCCTGGCCGAGTCGGGTCGCGGTCTGCGCATCATCCGCGGGCTGACCAATCTCAGCAGCCAGTCGGTGCCGGTGAACCGGATCCAGGGCGTACGGATCAGCCAGCCGCTGCTGTGGCGCTCCCTCGGCTGGTATCGGATCGACATCGACATCCTCGGCTACCTCAGCAGCGAGGGCGACCAGAGTAGCCAATCGTCCAGCGTCCTCCTTCCGGTGGCCAGCGCGGAGGACATCCGGCTCGCCCTGGACCGGATCCTGCCCGGCGTGGACCCGGACGCGATCGAGCTGATCACCGCACCCCGGCGCGCGCGGTGGGTGCGGCCGTTCGACTTCTGGACCCTCAAGTCCGGGATGGACGACCGGATGCTGATCACCGAGAACGGCTGGCTGACCCACAACCGCAACATCGTCCCGCACGCCAAGAGCCAGTCGGTGCGGCTCCACCAGGGACCGTTGCAGCGCCGCCTCGGGCTCGCCGACGTCCATGTGGACACCCCGAAGGGACCGGTGCACGCGGTCGCATACCAGATGGACGCCGCGCTGGCCCGCACCATGGTGCTGACCCAGCTGGACCGGGCCCGGGCGGCACGCCGGGCTGATAGCGACCGGGCGGCGTTGCCCGCGGACCGGCGCGCCGAACATGCCGTGCTGGACCACTTCGGCGTCACCGAGGCCGCACTCCTCGGGCAGGGTGGCGAAGCGAATGTGTACGCCGTGGACGACGACCGGGTGCTCCGCGTCTACCACTCCGGGCATGAAGGCCCGGCTCAGGTGATCGCCCAGCTCCAGGGTCTGTTCCGGATGTGGGCCGACGCCCCCTTCCAGCTGCCGGAAATCCTCGACACCGGCGAGCGCGCGGGGCGGATCTACACCGTGACCCGGCGGCTCAGCGGCCAGAGTCTGGACCGTTGGCTCCCGTCAGCGAGCCCCGACGACCGGCGGACCGCGCTGCTGTCGTACCTGGACGCCGCCCAGTTGATCGCCACCTTGCCCGCACCGCTCTCCGGGTTCGCCCGGCTCGTCGGGCCCGGCGCGCCGCAGCGGTTCGACAGCCTCGGTGCCCTGCTCAACGCGCAGCTGCAGCCGCAGATCGCGGTCAGCGGCAGCCGGCTGGAAGCCGACGTACCCGGCGTGGCGGCCATCTGGGATCAGCTCTTCTCCGCCATCAACGCCCGCCGATGCCGGCCGACCGTCGTCCACGGGGACTATTGCCCGCCGAACACGTACGTAACGACCGACGCAAACGGGCGGCCCCGGATCACCGGAGTCGGTGACTTCAGCCCGCACACCCTGCTGGCAGATCCGATGATGGATCTGGCCGGCGCGGTGATCTTCGTGGAGCTCGAGCGCTACGAGGGCGCCGCCGACGACGCCCGCTGGTTGGAGCGGCAGGCGATCGGGCGCTGGGGAACCGATGCCGCGCGGTGGATCGCGGTGTACCGGCGGTTCTACGGCTTCTACTTCTCCTCCGCGTACGCGTTCGACGAGGAGCTGTATCAGTGGTGCCGCCGCCAGCTCACCCCGTTGCATCCCTGACTGGCTGAGTCAGGTGACCCCGGCCGAGATCGCGCTGCCCTCGTGACCGGTCCGCGGAACAACGGCCAGGTGGGTGCGCCAGGGCGAGGTCGGTGGATAGGCTCCGCCGTATGACCGATGACGCGCTCTTCGTAGGAAACCCGCAGTCCGCACGTCCCGTGCTCGGCATCGACATCGGCGGCAGCGGTATCAAGGGCGCACCGGTCGATCTGAGCACCGGCGAGTTCACCGCCAAGCGGCTCCGGATCGACACCCCGAAGAAGTCCACGCCGGGCAACGTGGCGCAGGTCGTCAAGGAGATCGTCGACAGCTTCGCCGAGCAGATCGGTGACGGCCCGATCGGTATCACCATTCCGGCGGTCGTCACCCACGGTCGTACACGGTCCGCCGCCAACATCGACAAGTCCTGGATCGACTGCGAGGCCGAGAAGGAGTTCGAGCAGGTCCTCGGCCGCGACATCTACCTGATGAACGACGCCGACGCGGCCGGAATCGCCGAGGTGCACTACGGCGCGGCGGCCGGCCACCCGGGCCTGGTCCTGATGACCACCCTCGGCACGGGCATCGGCACCGCGATCGTCTATCGCGGCGTGCTCATCCCCAACTCCGAGCTCGGGCACATCGAGGTCGACGGGTACGACGCGGAGAGCCGGGCAGCCTCGAGCATCAAGGACAAGGAAGGCCTGTCGTACGAGCAGTGGGCCAAGCGGCTGCAGAAGTACTACACGGCGGTGCAGGCCCTGCTCTGGCCCGACCTGATCGTGGTCGGCGGCGGGGTCAGCAAGGACTCCGACAAGTTCCTGCACCTGCTCGACCTGAAGTGCGAGATCGTCCCGGCCAAGCTGCGCAACACCGCCGGCATCGTCGGTGCCTCGTGGCTCGCCGCCGACCGGCAGCAGCACCCCGACCCCCTCGGCTGACGGTCCGTCCCCCGGGCGGGTCACCGTCCCCCGGGCGGGTCACCGTCCCCGCGAGTGTGCGAGAACGACCGTTGCGCGCGGCGTGTCGCTGTCGTATCTGCACACTCTCGGGGGGACGGGGTCACATCCGGTCGAGCGCCTCGATACCGAGCAGGTCGAGGCCGGTAGCGAGCACCCGCTTGGTGGCCAGGCAGAGCGCGAGCCGGGAGTCGCGGACCTCGCCCTCGGACTTCAGCACCGGACACTGCTCGTAGAAGATCGCCAGCGCCCCGGAGAGGTCGTACAGGTAGGCGCACAGCTTGTGCGGTTGCAGGGTGGCGGCGACCTCGTCGACGACCTCGCCATAGCGCGACAGCAGCAGCGCGAGACTCTGCTCGGCGGGCTCGTCCAGCACGCTGATCTTGTCCGGCGAACCGAGGCCCTCCGCCTCGGCCTTGCGCAGCACCTGGGCCATCCGTGCGTGCGCGTATTGCAGATAGGGGCCGGTGTTCCCGGTGGTCTGCACCATCCGGTCGACGTCGAACACGTAGTCCTTGTTGAGACCGTTCGACAGATCGGCGTACTTGATCGCGGCCAGCGCGATCGGCGCGGCTGCCTTCTCCTCCGCGGCGTCGAGCAGCGTGGTCAACGTGACCGCGGT
>DASTGF010000306.1:0-3307 GCA_035719255.1 Microlunatus sp.
CGCGGGAGCTCTGGTCAGCGCCAAGGGACTGCGATGCCCAAGACGACGGTCTCAGCCGCCCCGTTCGAGCGCCGAAGCGCTGACGAACGCTCCCGATCCGGCCACGCAGTCCGTCATCAAACCCGTGGACACAGCGCAGGAGCTCGGGCCAGCGCCCCCGGGTACAGCGGATGCCCAAGACGACGGTCTCAGCCCCCGTTCGACCGCCGAACCGCTGATGAGCGCTCCCCATCCGGCCACCCAGCCCCTCATCAGACCCCGTGGACCCAGCGCGGGAGCTCTGGCCAGCGGCGAACCGCCCCTCCCCAGGACCTCACGAACCCGACCGAAGCGCTGATGAGCGCTCCCGATCCGGCTCGCCGAGACCCCAACGGCCCGCTCCAGGCGAACGCCGGAGCGCTGGTCAGCGGCCCACGTGCCGACCAGCGACCGATCCTTCGGGCGACCGTGCCGGCCACACGCATTCGTCGTCGCCGAGCTCACCGCCTGCATCCGCGGGGCCCTGAACCGGAAGAGCTGTCGTCCGTGCACAGTCCGCGGGGAGGCTGGGTCGAGAGCAAGCTCCGAGGGCGCAGCTCAGGCGAGGGAGCCAGCCAGAGCCTGCGTGACCCTCAGGACGACCCCGGAGATCAATGACATCGGCTACAAGGCGCCGGCGATCCGATCGATTGCCTCCGTGATGATCACCGGATTGGTGGCGAGGTTGAGTCGCGCGAAACCGTTGCCCTGCGGGCCGAACGGCGGCCCCGGAGTCAGACCGACCCGGGCTCGGTCCAGCAACACCGCTGCGGGGTCATCGCCCAGGCCGGCGTCGCGGAAGTCCAACCACGCAAGGTACGTCGCTTGGCCCGGCCGCCACCCGACCTGCGGCAGGCGGGTCGCCAGAAGCTCGGCGAGCAGTCGGCGATTCGCCTCCAACCCGGCACGAATCGCGTCGAGCCAGTCCCCACCCTCGCGCAGCGCGGCCGAGTGCGCCAAGACACCGAGGTGGCTCGCGCCGTGGCCGACCTCCTCCGGCATGCGGGCCAGATCGGTGGCCGCCGCCGGACCGGCGATCGCGAGACCCGCCTTGAGACCACTGAGATTCCAGCCCTTTGCGGCCGACACCACGGTGATCGCCGCCTCGCCGCCCGGCACCGACCCGAACGGCCGGAACGACATCCCAGGCATCGCCAGCGGAGCGTGGATCTCGTCCACCACAATGCGTACCCCGTGGCGGTCGGCCAAGGCGGCGACCATGGCGAGTTCCCGCTCGGTGTGCACGGTGCCGGTGGGGTTGTGCGGGCTGCACAGCAGCATCGCCGCGCCGGCCCCGTCGGCGCGGCTCCGAGCGAAGGCCTCTTCCAGCGCGGGGAGATCGAGACGATCCTCTCCGCCGAGCGGTACCGGACAGATCCGACGACCAAGATGCCGGACGAAGGAGTAGAACGGAGGATAGACCGGCGGGGTGATGATCACGCTGTCCCCCGGAGCGGTCACCAGTTCGAGCACCTCACTGATCCCGATCATGACGTCCGGCACCAACCGGATGTCGGCAACCGACGGTTTGTGACCCCAGCGCGTCGTCGCGAACTCGACGTACGACTCGGCGTAGCCGGTCCCGTGGGGATAGCCGGTGTCGCCCTCCTTCACCGCGCGGACCAGCGCCTCGCGGACCGGCTCGGCGAGTTCGACGTCCATCTCGGCCACCCACAACGGCAAGACGTCGGGCGGGAAACGCCGCCACTTCGTGCTGGTCCGCCGGCGCAGGTCGGCCTCGCTCAGCCGGGCGAAGGGGTTGTCCCGACCGTCACCGTCCGCAGCATGATCGAGGGCCACCGAGCCATTCTCGCCGCCCGCGTCGCACCGCCCATGCCGGGGCGGACCGCTCGACTAGCATCGCGCCATGTCTACCGGTCGGCGGCGCTCTGCGGTGATCGTCAATCCCGTCAAGGTGCCCGACGACTTCGAGCGCGAGATCACCGACTCTTTGATCGACAACGGTTGGGCCCGCCCGCTGTGGCTCGAGACGACAGAGGACGACCCCGGCCGCTCCATGACCCGCCAGGCGCGCGAGGCCGAGGTGGAGTTGGTGATCGTCGCGGGCGGCGACGGTACGGTCCGGCTGGTCGCCGACGGCCTCGCCGGCTCCGGCATCACGCTCGGGATCATCCCGTCCGGCACCGGCAATCTGCTGGCCCGCAACCTCGGGCTGCCCCTCGATCGGGAGGGCGCCCTGCACGTGGTGCTCACCGGCCGCGAACGCCGGATCGACCTGGTCGAGTTGACCGTCGACGGCAAGGACCCCGAGCACTTCGCCGTGATGGCGGGGGCCGGGGTGGATTCGGCGATCATGGCCGACGCCGATCCGAAGCTGAAGGAGAAGCTCGGCCCGGCCGCGTACTTCCTCGCGGTGGGCAAGGCGCTCGGCCGGCTGCCGGTGAAGGCGACCTTCCGCATCGACGGTCACCACCGACGCCGGCGAGAGGCCATGGTGGTCCTGATCGGCAACGTCGGTCAGCTCGTCGGAGGCATCGACCTGCTGCCCCGGGCGACCGCCGACGACGGTCTGCTGCACGTGTTCGTCGCGTCGCCACACCGGATCCGCGACTGGTTGCGAGCCGCCGCGCACATCTTCGGCCGCCGCCGCGGCAAAGGCGACACGATCGACACGTTCAGCGGCTCACGGGTCGAACTCTCCGTGGCCGAGCCCGAGAACTACCAGCTCGACGGCGATGTGATCGGCGAGTTCACCCGTCTGGTCGCGGTCGTCAAGCCGGCGGCGCTGACCGTTCTGGTGCCCACCTGACGGCGGTCAGTGGTTGCGGAGCATCCCGATCAGCTCCGACTTCTTCTTGCCCGAGTAGCCCGACAGGCCGAGTTCCTTGGCCCGCCTGCGCAGGTCCTCGACGGTCCACTCCTCGTACGTCCCCGCATGCCCACCCTTGGCGCCGACCGCCGATCGGCCGCGCTGCGCGCCGGCGTTCGCAATCCGGGCCGCCTTCTCAGTGGACGCGCCCTCGGCGCGGAGCGCCTCATAGGTCTTCGGGTCCTTCACGCTCGGGCCGGGCGACCTCCGTGCGGGTGTCATCGTTCCTCCTCGAGCCGGGTTTGCTCAGGCGGAGTCCCCTGTACGCGAGGCTCCACCCGGCGGCTACCCAGGCTTGCCGGGCGCAAAACGGCCAGGCCGCCCACCGATGAGTCAGCCCAGGTCGAGGGTCAGCCGGTTGATCAAGTCCTCCAACGCCGCGTCGAACTCGTCGCCGAACACGTCCACCGCCAGCTGCGGACCTAGCTCGGTGATCAACGGGTAGTCGGCAAGGTCGTT
>DASTGF010000307.1:0-23288 GCA_035719255.1 Microlunatus sp.
TACCAGACCCCGGCTATCCATCTCCGCCGACCACGAACTGGCAAGTGCCGCAAGCTCCCCCGACCCGGGCCAGGCGCCACCGCCGCCCCACTTCGCGTCGTGGTGGCCGCACCGAACCAGTTGTGGGGTCTCGGCCCGGGGTCTGCTCGTCTACTTGATCTTGCGGTCGAGCTCCGCAGCGGCGAAAGACGCGGCAGAGGTGCGCGGATCTCGTTCGCCCGGTGCAGCTCGCGAACCTCCCGCTCCAACTCAGCGATCCTGCCGGGCATCGTCGGTGGTGGTGCCGAGCGCAACCCGCCGTCGATCTCGACCTGCCGGACCCAAGTCCGCGGCGCCTCCGGATGGACCCCGAGTTGGTCCGAGGAGCAGTTCGAGACGCTAAAGGTACCGGCCGGACTTCCCCGAACGCTTCGGCTGCATCGAGGACGCCCGGCCGTTCTGCGCCCGGTTCATCGGCTGGTATGCCTGTCAGCACGGGCATCCCGGCATCGGCCTGCACACCCCGGCCGACGTCCACTACGGTCACGCGCACGTAATTCGCCAGGCCCGTGGCAGTGTCCTCGACGCGGCCTACCTCACCCACCCCGAGAGGTTGGCCCGCTACTCACCTCCACCGGATTGGTACATAGCTGTCTGGATACTGATCGTCGATGCTCAGCATCGTGCCGCCCAACAGGGATGACGCATGAGCGTTGCCTTGCCTTTCTGACTGTTCTCGGACGAGGCGTTGTGCTCGCTGATCAGATTGACCGGTCCGGGCCGCCCGCATCGGGCCGGGATCCGCTCTCGGTGATCCGGTGTTCGATGCGACGAGTTCGACCGATGCCCTGTCACGCTTCGGTCGCTCTCGGCAGCAGTAGGGCACTGGTCGTATGGATCCGGTCACCAGGGCTCCCCGCAGGGCTGTTCTGCAGGATCGCTCGGAATGGGACTGCCGAGGTCTCGGTTCCGGGCGGCGGGCAGGCCGTCGGGCTTGGATTCATCGGGTGCGGCGGTCGTTGTCGTTGGCGATGAGGCGATGCACGTACAAGATGCCGGTCCGGCCGTTGTTGAGGGGGTAGGGCCCTGCCTGCGGATTGCAGGAACACTCCCCGTGTTCGTCCTCGGTGTGGTCGTCTTCATCGACCGGGGTGAGGTGGGCGATCGTGCCGCGGCGATAGCTGGCGATCTGGAAGCGATCCAGCGCTTCGCCTGTCGTTCGAGGGGGTGGTCGGAACAGCGTGCCGATGATGATCAAAGTCAGGATGGTCAGGAACATGATGAGTCCTGGCGGGATAGGTCGGACGGCGGGGCGGTCGGACGGGCGGGATGGGTCGGACGGGCGCGATGGGTCGGGCGGTGTGCTGTGGTGTCCCGGTCCGGGCGTGAGGCGGCCGAGGACCGGGACCGGCGACTGGGGTGGTGGTGATGGTGGACGGGGTGCGCGTCGTGGTGGGGGGACGGTTGTCCGGTCAGCCTTTGACGGCGGATCCGGCGACGCTTTGGACGAAGTAGCGCTGGAAGATCAAGAAGATGATCAGGATGGGCAGGACGAGCAGGGTGCCGAAGGCGAAGGTGTCTCCCCAGTCGACGGGTTGTTGGGCGGAGAAGACGCTCATCTCTAGTGGAAGGGGCCGGACCTGCGGGTCGGAGGTGACCAGGGAGGGCCACAGGAACTGTCCCCAGGAGCTGAGGAAGGTGAGGATGGAGACGGTGGCGAATACCGGTTTGGAGTTCGGCACGATGATGCGGGCGTAGATGCCGAAGGCGCCGAGCCCGTCGAGCCGGGCGGCTTCCTCGATGCTTCTGGGCAGGTTCAGGAAGAAGGTGTAGAAGAGGAAGATCGAGAAGGCGTTGGCGATGAAGGGCAGCATCTGCACCAGCAGCGTGTCGCGCTGGTTCTGCATCAGGTAGAGCAGGGGTACGGCAACCGACTCGAAGGGCACGATGACGAGGAGCACGACGAGCAGGAAGACCTTGTCGCGGCCGGCCCAGTCGAGGCGGGCGAACGCGTAGCCGGCCATCGAGTTGAAGATGAGGCCGCCGACGACGATCACGAGCGAGATGAGGAACGAGTTGAGGAAGAATCGGCCGAAGTAGCCGGTGGCCGGCGTGCTCAACGCATTCAGCACGTCAACGTAGTTGTCGAAGGACAGGTCGACGGGGAGGAACCCGGCGAAGCCGTTGAGGACCTTCTCCGACGGTTTGAGGCTGCCGATCAGGAGGTAGTAGATGGGGGCGAACATGATCAGTGCGGCGGCGGTGAGCAGCACATAGTCGCGGACCCGGCTTGCGGTGTGCCGTTGCTGGCGGGTGAGGCTCATCCTTCGCTCCTTTGCCGTAGCAGCACCCGCTGGATCAAGGTGATGGCCACGATGATGATGAACAACACGACGGAGATCGCCGAGGCGCGGCCGATGTCGTTGTCGTCGTAGACGGCCGCGGTCGCCTGGAACAGGACGGTCTGGGTGGCTTCCCGGTTGGCGCCGGCGGTGTGGATCAGGATGAACACCTGGTCGTAGACCCGGAACGCGAGGATGGTGGTGAGCATGATCACGAAGATCAGGGTGTTGCGGATGCCGGGGACGGTGACGTTGATGAACTGCTGCCACGCGTTGGCCCGGTCCAGTCGGGCAGCTTCGTAGCGTTCTTCCGGGATTTCCTGCAGGGCGGCCAGGATGATCACCATCTGGAACCCGACACCCTGCCAGATCGAGAGCACGATCACCGACAACATCGCGGTGTAGGGCGAGCCGAGCCAGTCGTGGGCGGGGACGGTTCCGCCACTGATGGTGTGGATGGTCGAGTTCAGCAGCCCGTTGGGGCCGCGGTCGAGAATCAGCCGCCAGATGACGGCGACCAGCGCCATCGGGAAGACGACGGGCATGAAGAAGAAGGTCCGGAAGAACGGGACCCCCTTCAGTTTGCGGTTCAGCAGCACCGCCAGCAGCAGGGCGAGCACGATCTGGACCGGGATGACGACGACGGCGAACGTGAGGTTGTTCACCAGCGAGCGGAGGAACGGTCCGGAGATGACCGGGTCGGTGAAGAGGCGGACGTACTGGGTGAAACCGACGAACCGTGGCGGACGGACCGAGCCGAGGCCGGTTCGGTAGAACGAGAGCACGATCGCCGCGACGAACGGGACGGCGACGAAAGCTATGATGCCGAGCATGGCCGGCAGCGCCATCAGCGAGCCGGCCGCGTTTTCGCGGGTGGTGCCCGCCTTCTTCCTTCTGCTGATCTTGGCCGCTTGGCCGACCGGGGCGATCGGCGGGGCGACCGGAGTTGAGCTGGTCACACATCCTCCTTCGGATGCTTTCCTGCTGGATGACGGTGCGGGAGGGTGAGGGGCGCCGGTCCCGATCGGGCGGCGCCCCTCGGGATGGTCACTGGAAGTTGTCGTTGTCCGCGTAGTTCTGATCGATCGCCTTGGCGGCGGTGGTCAGCTGCTCCTGGGCGTTGGCGCCGCCATAGATGGCGGCCAGCGCGGCGGAGAACTTGGCGGTGATCGTCGGGTAGCCGGGGGTGACCGGCCGGTAGACCGCGACACAGTCGGCGGTGATGGCCGACGCCGGGCAGGCCTTGGCGAGCTCCTGTCCCCACAAGTCGAGGGCGCCGTCGCTCTGGTACAGCTTGTCGGCAGCGAACGCTGACTTGGTGGCCGGTGGGGCGCCGTTGGCGGTGGTCATCGCGATGACGTTCTTGTCGTTCAGCAGGTAGTCCATGAACGCGCCGGCGGCCTTGCCGTTCTTCGTGGCCGAGCCGATACCCCATGTCCAGGAGCCGGCGCCGGCCTTCGCGCCGGTGCCCATGTTGGGCAGCGGGAGTGCGAGCAGGTCTTCGCCCAGGGCCTTGGAGTAGTTCGGGTACAGCCAGTGGCCGCCCCAGCCGATCGCAACCCGGCCCTTGGTGAAGGCGTTGCCGTCGGCGTTGGGGTCGACGTAGGGCTTCCAGCTCGCGAACGTGGTCAACGCCTGCACCGATTCGGCGGAGTCGAGCACGCCGCTCGCCTTGTTGTCCTTGATCAGGTTCCCGCCGGCGGACTGGACCAGCGGGGAGAAGCCGTAGGTGCCCCACTCGCCGGAGAGGCTGCCTTCGTTGATGTCGAGGGACTTGCCGGACTTGTTCTGCGCGGCCAGCTTCTTCAGCGCGGCGCTGAACTCCTCGGCGGTCCAGGCCTTCTCGATCGAGGTCGGGTAGCTGATCCCGGCGGCCTTCAGCATCTTCTGGTTGGCGAACAGGCCCATCGCCGAGTCGTACCTGGCCAGCCCGTACAGCTTGCCGTTGTCGGTGCCCTCCGCGATCGAGCCCGGTGTGGCGTTGTCGACGGTCTGTTGGGAAACGAACCCGTCGAGCGGGGACAGCTTGCCGTTGTAGACGTAGCTGGCCAGCGTCGGGCCGTCCATCTCCATCACGTCCGGCAGCTTGTCGGCCGGGGTGTTGGTGATTGTGGTCGTGTAGGTGTCACCCGACAGCAGCCGCAGCATGGCCTTGACGTTGGACTGGGAGGCGTTGAAGCCGTCCACGGCGGCCTGGATGGCGGCGTTCTCGCTGTCTTGGCCCTGGTGGGCCCAGACCGAGATCGTGCCGGTGCCGCTGCCGGACTCCGCAGTGGAGCCCGGGTTGGAACCGGCTCCGGACGAGCAGGCCACCAGGGCCGTCGCCATCACGGCAGCGACGGCGGCGGTGGCGACGCGCAAGAGTTTCATGAGTCTCCTCGAGGTTCGGCGCACCCGCGATGGGGTGCGGCGGTTTGGTTAGTAGGTGCGCGAGGTGGATCGCACAGCGTGAGTCCAGATCGCACAGCGTGAGCTCGGTGAGAGTCGGGTCGGGTCGCCGCGACACGGCCGGCGACGTGCCGCATGACCCATCCCGCTTTCACATCTTCGGCGGCACCAGCTCCGCGGGCCGGCAGCAGATCCTCCGATGGGAGCATATCTAAGGCCTTAGATACCGATCGCGCAAGAGGGTTCCTACACGCTGTCGGTGTGACCCTCTTGCCGTGGCTAAGGCCTTAGAGCTAGATTGGCCGCCAGTACGATCGAGGAGGCATCTGATGGCACGTCGAGAACCCAGGGCCAGCAACCGGCCGGTCACGCTGGCCGATGTGGCGCGTTACGCCGGGGTCAGCACAGCCGTCGTCTCCTACGTCATCAACGACGGGCCGAGGCCCGTCGCCCCGGCCACCGCCGAACGGGTCCGCGAAGCCGTCACCCGACTGGGATACCGGCCCAACAGCCATGCCCGCGCCCTGATGAGCGGAAAGACCGGGATTCTGGGACTGATTCACCCCGGCACCGCCAACCCGTTCTTCGGCGAGTACAGCGACGTCGTCTACACCGTCGCCGCCGGACACGACACCGCTTTGCTGATGGCCAGCTCCGCCGGTGACGCTGCCGTCGAGCGCTCGCTGATCGACAGCCTGGCCCGGCGCAACGTCGACGGCATCATCGTGATGACCAGCATGACCCGCGCCGACGTCGCCGAGATCCGCGACCCGGGCATCCCCATGCTATTCGTCAACTGCCCGTTCCCTGTGCCCGGATATCGCAGCATCGGGCCCGACGCCCTCGACGGGTCCCGCCGGATCGTCGATCACCTCCTCGACGTCCACGGTCACTCCAGCGTCGCCCTGATCGCCGGCGAGACCGGGGACATCGGGCCCGACGATCGCGAACGCGGGTGGCAAGACGCGCTGCGCACCCATCGGGTCGGCGAAGCGCCGTCGGTCCGGACCAGCTTCTCCCTCGACGGCGGATACGACGCCGCCCGACAACTGCTACGTCGTACCGACCGGCCGACGGCCATCTTCACCAGCTCCGACCAGCTCGCCTACGGCGCACTCCACGCGATCCACGACCACGGCCTGCGAATCCCCGAAGACGTCGCCGTCGTCGGCTTCGACGGAACCGCCGAGTCGGCGCACACGTGGCCCCCGTTGACCCTGGTGCGCCAACCGCTGGAAACGATGGCCACCGTTGCGGTCGAGAACATGCTCGGCAGCCTGCCACGCCTGCACACCCTCTACGAAATGACCATGATCATCCGCCGATCGTGTGGATGTGCACCCGACCTCGACCGGCAGGTGATCGCATGAACGCCACGCAGACCCCCACCCTCCCCACCCACGATCTGCCCGGGCTCACCGAGCTCACGGCCGCGGCCGGGACCACCCTGACCGCACACCGCGTCGCCGCCGATGTCCTCGAGATCACCCTGTCCGCCCCCGACGGCAGGCCCCGGATGCGGGCCGAGATCGACCTCGTCGACGTGGTCGCCTACTGGCAACCCGGCGGCCGCGGACCACGGCCCCTGCCGGCGGACTGGTCAGCTCCCTCGATCACCAGCCTCATCCGATCGGCACCCGTCGGAGTCCTCTACCGTCCCGACGGCACCGTCCACTTCGGCTGGGCCGCAGACCAGACCGTGTCGGAACTGTCGATCGTCGCCGGCGTATCGGAGGAACACAAGACCTTCGTGCTCGAGGTGTGGCCCACCCGGACGCTCAACACCGACCTGACCGTCGTCCTGGACTGCTCCGGCGGCGACATCGTCGCCGGCGTCGCCCGCCTCGCCGACTGGATGTCGCACCGCACGACCGGCACACCACGACAACCCGCACCCGTCGCCCGGCGCCCGGTCTACTCGACCTGGTACACCTTCAGCCAAGACATCGACGCCGAGCTGGTGGCCAGCGAAGCTCACCACGCCGTCCAAGCCGGACTCGGATCGGTGTTCATCGACGACGGCTGGCAGCAGCTCGCCCACGGTCGCGGCTACCAAGGCTGCGGCGACTGGCAACCCGACCCGACCAAGTTCCCAGACCTCGCAGCCACCGTTGCGAGCATCCACGATCTCGGCGCCGCGGTCGCGCTGTGGGTCGCGCCGCTGCTCCTCGGCCAGGAGAGCCGCACCTACCCCGACCTCGCCCGGTACGCGCCAGCGTGGCTTGCCGAGCTGAACTGTCATGTCCTCGACCCACGCCATAGCGCGGTCCGCGCCTTCGCCGCCGACACCTGCCTGCGACTGGTCCAGGACCACCGTGTCGACGTGCTCAAGATCGACTTCCTCGATCAGGCGATGGCCTACGGCGACTCACCCAGCAGCGGGGACTTCGACGACGTCGGCGACGCCATGGCGGCGATGCTGACGCAGATCCGCCGCCGCCTCGACGACGCGGGGCACAGCGACGTGGCGTTCGAGTTCCGCCAGCCCTATGTCAGCCCTGCCGCTGCCCGGTACGGAGAAATCCTTCGCGCCAACGACTGCCCGGCCGACAGCCTGCTCAACCGCATCTCGACCCTCGACGCCCGGCTTCTCGCCGTCGGCCAGGTGGTGCACGCCGACCCGATGATGTGGGGGCCAACCGGCGGGATCGGAGCGGTCGCTCAACAGCTCTACGCCGGCTGGTTCAGCGTTCCCCAGATCTCGATGCGACTCTCCACCCTGGCTCCCGACCAAGCCGCCACACTGCGCTACCTGATCGGCGGATGGCGTGATCAGGCCGAAGTCCTCCTCGACGGGACGCTCCACGTCAGCGGTGCACAACACGGCTACGACCTGGTCCGGGCCGACCATCGGGTTCTTCGACGAAGCACCATCGTTCGCTACTCCCCCATCGTGGTGGAACTCGATCACGACAAAGACGTCCAAGTCAACGTCATCAACGCCACCAGCGATCCTCGCCTCGCGGTGCGCCTCATCCGCCCCGCCGAGAACCTCACCGTCCGCACAGCCGACGGCATCGAACTGAACACGATCACGTCCGCCGCGGCCGGACTCACCGAGATCACCGTCCCAGCATGGGGAAGCCTCACCGTAATGATGTCCTGACCGCCGCTTACCTGCACCCTCAGCGCGAAGGACGGCGGACCACCGCCCTCAGCAGCCCACCTCGACGGCTCCTCGAGGTCGGGCACGTGCCGGCACGCCTCGCAGCGGCCAGGGAGGACCATCGTGTCCACATCGACGAGAAACCGGCATTTGCGCGAAGACGGCATCGGCAAGAGTCTGAAGTGCTGAGGGTGCTGCGTCGGTGAACCCCCCGCAGAGCGTGCAGGTGAGCTGGGGCGCATGCCCGCCTCCACGGTCAAGCATCTGCTGGTCACCGGCCCGGACGGCGTCCAACGCGTCGACGTCGAGCTACCGGTCCCCGGCCCCGACGCTCCGGTCGCCCAGGTCCGCGCGTCCGGCATGTGCGGATCGATGTGTTCTACGCCCATATCGGCGGCATCCGTCCCCGCGAAGGTCACACTCCGCTCGGCCACGAGCCGGCCGCCGAAGTGATCGAGGTCGGCGCCAACGTCAACGGCGTCGGGATCGGGGACCACATCGTCACCAACCCCTTGGCCACCACCGACGGACTCCTCGGTGGTGGCGGAGCTCAAGGAGCGCTGGCAGACAAGATCGTCCTGATCGGCGCCACCGCAGGGGTGCAGTCCGAGTCATCCCAGACGACGTGCCCTGGCCGATGGGCGGGCCCGCATGCTCGGGAGGACGGCCTTCAGCAGGGCGACGACGCCGAAGACGTGGGTTTCGAGCAGGGTGCGGATGTCGGGGTCGTCGCCTTCTTCGACGGCGGCTCGGTAGCCGTAGCCGGCGTTGTTGACGAGGACGTCGATGCCACCAAACGTCTTTTCGGCTTCACGTACGGCTTCGCTGACCTGGTCGGGGTTCGTCACGTCCAGGGCGAGTCCGAGGACCCGGTCTGGGCGATGCTCGGCGAGGTCAGCGACTTTGCTGGCGTCGCGGGCGGTGACGACGGCGTTGTGGCCGGCGGCGATGACGGCTTCGGCCGGTGAGCGGCCGAGTCCGGTGGAGCAGCCGGATGAGCCAGGTGGTCACGTGTCTGATTCCTTCTGCAGCGAGCTGGGTTCGGCGGATGTGGTGGGTCGCGTACGCGTGGTGTCGGTGTCTGGCAGTGTCGGGTGGCCGGTGGTTGCGGCCCAGCTGGCTAGCAGCCGGAGGCCGTCGTCGGAGCTGCTGCCGGGTTCGGCGCTGTAGATGACGAGGGACAGGCCCGGGTCGGCGGGGAGTTCCATGGCTTCGAAGCTGAGGTGGAGCGCGCCAACCACGGGGTGGTGGATGCCTTTGAAACCGCTGCGGTGGAAGCGGACGTTCTGGCTGGCCCAGAAGGTGGCGAACTCGTCGCTGCGGGTGGACAGCTCGCCGACCAGGTCGAAGAGGGCGCGGTCGCGTGGGGTTTTGCCGGCTTCGACGCGGAGGGCGGAGACCATATCGCGGGCGGCGGTTGGCCAGTCGAGGAAGTAATCGTGGGCTCGGGGGTCGAGGAAGACGAAGCGGGCCACGTTGACCGGGCGGTCCGGGTGGTCGTACATCGGCGCGTACAGGGCACGTCCGAGTGGGTTGGCGGCGAGGAGGTCGCGGCGGCCGTTGCGCAGGTAGGCGGGCACGTCGGTGATGGCGTCGAGGATGCGTTGTAGCTCGGGTCGAACGGAGTTCGCACGCGCTCGGGGCCGGGTGCGGCGTGGACTGGGCTGGGCGGCGCGGGCGAGGTTGTCCAGGTGGGTGCGTTCGGCCTCGTCGAGCTGCAACGCGTCGGCGATCGCGGCGAGGACCGACTCGGAGGCGCCGTCGAGGTTGCCGCGCTCGAGGCGGGTGTAGTAGTCGATGCTGACTCCGGCGAGCAGGGCGACCTCTTCCCGGCGGAGCCCGGGGACACGGCGGCGGCCGCCGCCCCAGGCGGGCAGGCCGGCCTGCTGGGGGGTGATCTTGGCGCGGCGGGAGGCGAGGAAGTCCCGGACCTCGCGACGGTTGTCCATGGCCTCGACGCTACGACGAGCTGCCGGGCTGTGGGAGGTCCTGTCAGTACCTGGCTGTGCCAGGCCCTCCCATGAAGGCTGGGGTTCGGGTTCGCTGAGATGTGGCGACACGCAAGGTCGGCGCCTGGCCGGGCACGGCCTTTCGTATGGAGCTGGGAGCCGAGATGACCACACCCGCCGCGGCGAATCGCGCCGCCGAGGACCGGCCAGCCGCCGCGGCGTCGCTGGAGTCGTCACCGTGGGCGCCGCTGCGGCACCCGATCTTCGCCGCGTTGTGGGTGGGTGTGCTGATCTCGGGGATGGGCACCTGGATGCAGACGGTGGGCGCGCAGTGGCTCCTGGTGGACGCACCGAACGCGGCGGCGGTGGTGGCGTTGGTGCAGGTGGCGAACACGGTGCCGGTGATGTTGCTGGCGATGCCTGCCGGGGTGGCGGCGGACTCCTTCGACAAGCGGTGGCCGCTGTTCGCCGTGCAGGCGATCAGGAAGTACACCTGTCGACGGTGTTCGCGTTGAACGCGTTGTCGGTGATCCCACTCGGGGTTGCGTTGTTGTTCTGGCGCCGCACCCGTACGGAGACGGCGGCGACGCGGGAGCGGTTCTGGCCCGCGTTGAAAAGGGGGGTTCTGTCAGGGCCTGTTTGCCAGGACCTGATTGGGTCAGGCTCGTGAGGTTGCCTGGCAGTTGATCTGGTGCGACGGCAGCGATGCCGCGCGCCCTCCGGATGTGAATGACACCGAAGAGAGTGAGTGAGTGGAATGCGTGGAACGATCCTGTATGGCGAGCGTGACGTCCGGTTCGAGGAGCGGCCCGACCCGGTGATCAGCGAGCCGACCGACGCGATCATCCGCACGGTCGCCACCTGTGTGTGCGGATGCGACCTGTGGCCCTACCGCGGCATCGACCAACTGAAGGAGCCGCGCCCCTGCGGCCACGAGTACGTGGGCGTGGTGGAGGAGGTCGGCGACGACGTCTCAACCCTGCAGCCCGGACAGTTCGTGGTCGGCGGCTTCTACGCCTCCGACGGCACCTGCCCGCACTGCCGGGACGGGCCCCGTTCTCCTGCGTGAACTCGACCGGCTTCGACGGCTGCCAGTCGGAGTTCATCCGGATCCCGCAGGCCGACGGAACCCGGTTCGTCACCCCCGACCGGCCCGACGAGGACCGGATCCCGCATCTGCTGGCCCTCTCGGATGTGATGAACACCGGCTGGCATTCGGCCGTCACCGCCGGTGTACGCCCCGGATCCACGGTGGCGGTGGTCGGTGACGGCGCGGTCGGCTTGTGCGCGGTCCTCGCCGCCCTGGCACCATCGAGCCGGGCCTCGTGTTCGACGTGCAGCTGCCGCTGGCCCAGGTCGCCAACGCGTACGCCGCCATGGACGAGCGCCGCGCCATCAAAGCCCTCCTCACACCCTGACCCTCCACCCACACACCCAACCAGCCCGGTTGCACAGCTGGGCGGACAAGGAATTGATCATGAAGTACACCCGTCTCGGCACCTCTGGACTGAAGGTCTCCCGGATCGCCTTGGGCTGCATGAGCTTCGGTGAGCATCGCGGTTTCAGCGAGTGGTCCCTGAACGAGGAAGAGGCCGGACCGTTCTTCGCCCAGGCAGTCGAGCTCGGCATCACCTTCTGGGACACCGCGAACGTCTACCAGCTGGGCAGCTCGGAGGAGATCGTCGGCAAGGCGATCAGCACCTACTCCCGGCGGGAGGACATCGTGCTGGCCACCAAGGTCCATTTCCCGATGCACGATGGACCCGGCGGCGCCGGGCTGTCCCGCAAGGCGATCATGGAACAGATCGACGCCTCGCTGACCCGGCTGGGCACCGACTACGTCGACCTGTACCAGATCCACCGCTTCGACCCGAACACCCCGGTCGAGGAGACCATGGAGGCTCTGCACGACGTCGTCAAGGCGGGCAAGGCCCGCTATCTCGGCGCCTCGTCCATGCATGCCTGGCAGTTCGCCAAGATGCAGCACACCGCCGAGTCGCACGGTTGGACGAAGTTCATCGCCATGCAGGACCTGTACAACCTGCTGCAGCGCGAAGAGGAACGGGAGATGTTCGGCCTGCTCGCCGATCAGGGCGTCGGGTCGATCCCCTGGAGCCCCCTCGCCAAAGGCAGGCTGGCCCGCCCCTACGGGGAGCATTCGACCAGCCGTGGCGAGGTCGACCCCGTCGGGAAGCGCTTCTTCGGCGACGGCAACGCCGACATCATCAACGCCGTGCAGCAGATCGCGGAGAACCGCGGCATCCCGATGGCGCAGGTCGCGCTGGCCTGGGTGCTGAACAACCCGGTCGTCTCCGCACCCATCGTGGGCGCCACCAAACCCCACCACCTGTCCGACGCGGCCGCCGCGCTGGACGTCGTGCTGACCGAGGACGAGAAAGCGGCGCTCGAGGCGCCGTACGTGCCACAGTCGCCGGCCGGATTCTGAGGCGGGAAACGATGACCATCAGCGACGCGGCCCGCCGCAACCACGACCAGCTGTTCCCCGGCCACGTCTCCACGTTGGCGGCTACCGATCCGGAGCTGGTGGAGTACTTCGACAACTTCGCCTTCGACGAGGTGCTGCAGCACGGCAGCCTCGACGTCCGCACCCGGTTGATCGTGCAGCTCGCCGCCCTGATCGCTGGGCAGGCGCTGCGGGAGTACCGCGTGATGGCCGGCGCCGCATTGACGGTGGGGGTTACCCCGGTGGAGATCAAGGAGATCGTCTACCAGGCTGTCCCCTATGTGGGGATGGGCAAGGTGTTCGACTTCCTGCACGCCACCAACGACGTCCTCACCGAACGCGGGATCGAGCTGCCGCTACCCAGCCAATCCACGACGACCCCACAGGATCGGCTGACCAGGGGCCGGCACGTGCAAGGCGAGGTCGTCGGCCACGATGCCGTCGACGCCATGTACGCCGACGCGCCCGCCGACCTGGCCCACATCCAGCGGTACCTGTCCGGCAACTGCTTCGGCGACCACCTCACCCGCACCGGTTTGGACCTGGCCACCCGGGAGCTGATCACCTTCTCCTTCCTGATCTCGATGGGCGGTGCCGACCCGCAGGTCAAGGGTCACGTCCGCGGCAACATGAACGTCGGCAACGACCGGGCCCGGCTGATCGAGGTCGTCACCCAGCTGCTGCCGTTCATCGGCTACCCCCGCTCGCTGAACGCGATCGCCGCCATCAACGAGATCGCCCCACCCGCTGTGGCCGAAGCGGAGGAGCAGTGACGAACCGGCAGCCGAAGACTCCCAGCAGCCACGGTCCGGCCGAGCTGTTCACCGGCGACGTCTGGTTCGACGTGATCGCCGCCGGCGACCCACCGTCCCGGCTCCGGGTGAACCTGGTCCGGTTCGGTCCCGGCGCGCACACCGCCTGGCATCGTCACGCCAACGGGCAGACCCTGCACGTCACCGACGGCGTCGGCCTGGTCGGCACCCGCGACGGCCAAGTCATCACCATGCAACCCGGCGACACCGTCCACACCCCGCCCGGGGAATGGCACTGGCACGGCGCCGCACCCCACCACTTCATGGCCCACCTCGCGATGTGGGAGGCCCTGGCCGCCGACCAGGACGGCCCAGAGACCGAATGGGGCGACCACCTCACCGCCGACGAGTACCCGGGCACCAGCACCATCTGACCCCACCGTGAAAGGAAGATCATCATGGCCGACGTGACCGTCGTCATCGGGGCCGGCTCCATCGGCCAGGCCATCGCCCGCCGGGTCAGCTCCGGCAAGCACGTCCTGCTCGCCGATCTGCGCCCCAACAACGCCGAGGCGGCCGCGGAGGTCCTCCGCGACGCCGGCTTCACAGCCACCACCGCGACCGTGGACGTGTCGTCCCGCGAGTCCGTCCGCGCCCTGGTCGAGTCCGCGACCGGCCTGGGTTCCGTGACCGGTCTCATCCACGCCGCCGGTGTCTCACCCAGCCAAGCCAGCCCGGAGACGATCCTCCGCGTCGACCTGTACGGCACCGCCGTGATACTTGAGGAGTTCGGTGACGTCATCGCCGCCGGCGGCGCCGGTGTGGTCATCGCCTCCCAGTCCGGTCACCGGCTCGGCGCCCTGACCGCCGACGAGGACCGTCAGCTCGCCATCACGCCCACCGAGGAGCTACTCGCGCTGCCGCTGCTGCAAGGAATTGCCGACCCGTTGCACGCCTACCAGCTATCCAAGCGCGGCAACTCATTGCGGGTGATGGCCGAAGCCGTCCGCTGGGGAACGCGGGGTGCCCGAATCAACACCATCAGTCCCGGCATCGTCATCACCCCACTGGCCCGCGACGAGCTCACCGGCCCCCGGGGGGCCGGTTACCGCCGCATGATCGAGCGGTGCCCGGTCGGTCGCGCCGCCACTCCCGATGAGGTCGGTACCGTCGGCGCCCTGCTGATGGGTGCCGACGGTGCCTTCATCACCGGCAGCGACTTCTTGATGGACGGCGGCGTCACTGCCTCCTACCGCTTCGGCGACCTCGCGCCCGATGCCTCTGACACCGCCGCCCGAGCCACCACCACCCTCGTATCCGACTGATCGAAAGGAATCCCCATGAAGCCACGAACGCTTGGCACCGATCTGACCGTCTCGGAGATCGGGCTGGGCTGCATGAGCCTGACCGGCGCCTATGGCAACTCCGGCGGCCCGTCCCGAGAGGACTCGATCGCGCTGATCCGCCGCGCAGTGGACCTCGGCGTCACGTTCTTCGACACCGCCGAGGTCTACGGCCCGTTCGCAAACGAGGACATCGTCGGTGAGGCGCTCGAATCGGTGCGCGACCAGGTCAAGATCGCCACCAAGTTCGGCTTCGCCTTCGCCGAGAACGGCGTCGAACCCGGCGGCCTGTGCAGCCAACCGGACAGCATCCGGCGGGCGGTCGACCACTCCCTGACCCGGCTGCGCACCGACCACATCGACCTCTACTACCAACACCGAGTCGACACCACCGTGCCAATCGAGGACGTCGCCGGCACCGTCGCCGAACTCGTCGACGCCGGGAAGGTGCTGCACTTCGGCCTCTCGGAGGCGGCCGCCGGCACGATCCGTCGCGCGCACGCCGTGCACCCGGTCGCCGCGGTGCAGAGCGAGTACTCGATGTGGTGGCGTGATCGGGAGCAGGACACGATTCCCGTCCTGGCCGAGCTCGGGATCGGCCTGGTGCCCTACAGCCCGCTGGGGAAGGGCTTCCTCACCGGCACGATCGATGCGAGCACGACCTTTGCCGACAGCGACTTCCGGGGCAATACCCCGCGCTTCCAAGGCGAAGCGCTCGAGGCCAACCTCGCTCTGGTCGACGTCCTCACCAGGCTCGCCGCGGAGACCGGCGCCACCCCAGCCCAGCTCGCGCTGACCTGGCTGCTGCACCAGCAACCGTGGATCGTGCCCATCCCGGGCACCAAACGGATCACGCGCCTGGAAGAGAACGTGGGTGCCGCGGCGGTCGAGCTGAACGACGCTCAGCTCGCCGAGCTGCGGGAAGCCGCCGACCAGATCAAGATCGTCGGCGCCCGCTACCCCGAGGCGCAAGACACGATGACCAACCAGGACGCGCCGCTGCCCTCCGCGTAACAGCGACAAGTAGCCACAAACCACCCACACCGGCTGGGGGGGTGGGACGCCACGCACTGGGCATGACTGCTACGTGCGTCGGTGCCGCGACGCGAAGGTCAACCCGAGCGGCGCGTGGCCGAGTCTTAGGCTTGGGGAGATCCGACTCGTCACCCAACTCCCTCACCAAAGGAATGGCTCTTCATGGGAACTCGCGTGCAACGCGCTGCCTGCTTTGTTGCCTCGCCCGTGCTGATCGCCGCGGGAAGTGCTGCCTGGGCCGTGATCACCCAACAACTGAAGGCTCAAAAGATCGAGGTCCACCCCGACTCCCCCAAACTGGCCGGCAAGCCGGTCGCAGGTCCGCTGACCGCGTTCACGCAGGCAGCGGTCATCGAGAAGCATGCCCTCGGGATGGGCCAAGGACGCACCTTCGCCGAGATCAGCGAGGAATGGCTGCAGGCGACCCAGACCGGTGACACTGGCCGTGTTGAGGAACTCGCCGGACCGCGGCAGATGATCATGCAAGCCAACTTCTTGCGCGCTTCCCTGTTCACATCCGTACTGGCCTACGGTGTGTCCGCACTCACTATCGGAATCGGCGTCCTGACCGGCATCGTCGGCAGCGCGCTGAACGGTCCAGACGCCTGACCGCACTGAACCCCTGCAGTGGCGAACGCACCGCCAAACCTGACGTCGAAAGCGCAAGGCTGCGCGGGGCATCATCGAGCTCTGTGACGATGAGCGTGGAGGCCACCAGCCCCGACCACCCAGCCCCGACCACCCAGCCCACAGCTTCATCCGGCATCGAAGCGACACCATCGTCGCCGACACGTTCTTCGCGTCATGGACGGACTGCAGCTCCAGTGGCTCCTGGACCCGAGTCTCAACCTCGCCGGCGCCTTCCGAAGCGATCTCGACCAGGCACAATGGCGCGCTTGAACAGGCCACAACCACCCCGGGGTGCGCAAAAGAGCGCCGACAGCCGTCTGAGTACTGTCCAGTGAATACGCGCTGCGCATCAAGGGAGAGCAACGAGATGAGACCCCTCCGATACTCGATCAACGTCACACTCGATGGCTGCTGCCATCACGAGGCAGGGCTCCCGCCCGACGAGGAGTCGATGCGCTACTGGACCGCTGAGCTTGAACGAGCCGATGCCCTGCTATTCGGCCGGGTGACCTACGAGATGATGGAATCGGCGTGGCGGCAGCCGACCGCGGGCACGTGGCCTGACTGGATGGATGAGTGGGAGATTCCGTTCGCCGAGACCATCGACCGAGCGAAGAAGTACGTCGTGTCGAACACGCTAAGCGCGGTCAGTTGGAATGCCGAGCTGGTACGAGGCGACCTAGGGCAAGCGGTTCAGCGGCTCAAGCAGGAGCCAGGCGAGGGCCTGTTCGTGGGTGGCGTGACGCTCCCCCTGGCGTTGGCAGATCTGGGACTGATCGACGAGTACATGTTCCTTGTACAGCCGGTCCTTGCCGGACACGGGCCGACGTTGCTCGCCGGTCTGCGCGAGCGCATCCAGCTCGAGCTCGTGGATCGCCATGAGTTCCGGTCGGGGGCGGTCGCCCTGCAATACCGGCCCACGGGAGTAACGGCTTGACGTCATTTGTCCTGGCAGGTTGGCCGCTGCCTCGCCAGCGGAACCACGGTCTCGCGCCTGATGCGAGGGTTCCGGCCGTCCCAAACGTGCGGACAGAACGGCGCACCCTGCATCCCCGAGGTGCCGGTCGATGACGGTTCGGGCGAGTTGTCGGCTCATCAGGATCCGAACTGCTGACGAGATGGCCATGTCCGGGCATCTTCAATCGGCCGCCGGCGAGCGACGCCGGTGCCAGCGCACCAGGACCTGATGATCAAGTAGTCTTCCGGGGACCGCGAGGGTTGACTCGGCCGAATGCTGCTGCCTGCGGAACGAGATCACGGTGATGTCTCAGACGCTGCGCGGCGGGCCAGACGACGCGCAGCAGCCCGCGGAGTCTGTGGGAGGCAATCGACGTGTAGTCGCCAATGTGCGCAACGAGTCAGCGGCGGCATTGCGCGGCTGCGTGCCCTTTCAGGCACAGTTGCCAGGCTGGAGGTCAGACGACGTCTTCGCTCGTGCCTCTGGGCTCGCTGCGGGCTAGGGTGCTGGCGAGGGCTGCAGCAGCGGCCGAGCGGCAGATGAGGTCCAGGCCATGCCCGGTTTGTACGAGGAACGAGAGCGGCCTCAGCCAGGGATGCGTCCCGCGGGCGCGGGCCATCATCCGCACGTCGAGCCGGCAGGAGCGTCGCTGAGGGTGCTCGACCATCGCGACGTCATCCGGCTGCAGGCTCTCGCCGGCAACAGGTCCGTCCAGCGCGCACTGGCCCCCAGCGCGCCGGTGATCCAGCGCTATCAGGCCGGGGAAGAGGGCCACGGCGGCATCGAGCAGCGGGCGCTCACATCGGTCGGGTTCAGCGACGCCGAGGCCGGGCAGATCTACTTCGGTAACTGGCTGCGTGACTTCTCCCAGCTCAACAGCTCGGGCAACCCGATGGCCCAGAACGATCTGCTCTCGCTGTTCACCGTCATCCGGGTGCTGGGTTGGGGCGAGTGGAACCGCGAGGTGTCTCCGGGAGAACTGGGCACCTACGTCCCATCGGAGCACCTGGACAACCCCGATGCCGCCGGTCTTAGCCCCGGCATCTCGCCCGACAAACGTACGGTCGAGGATCCGGCCGTCCGGGCCATGGAGCACGACCCGGACCCGGCCAAGCGGAAGATCTTCCAGGACGCCTTGGACCGGCTCTCACCGGAACAACGCAAGGCGTACGACGACGAGGAGGCCCACCGCAGCGACATCACGGCGGCGGCCAAGCGGAGCGGCCTTCCGGAGTACGTCGAGCGAGGCAAGTTCCACGCGAAGAGCAAGCTGTCGGAGGCCATCAGCCTCGGACGAGGCCCGGCCGGGTTCGCCAAGATGGGCGACGCCCTGCACGCCGTCGAGGACTACTTCTCCCACTCCAACTTCATCGACGTCTGCCTGTGGACGTTGCACACGTCCGGCGTGACGGCGGCAGAGCCGTACGTCAAGGCCATGGTCGAGAGAATGCACGGAACCAACCCGGCCCTCATCGGCGGTGTCGGGCCCTCCGGACAACCCAACATCGTCACCGGCACGTACTCTCCGGGAGCCAACGACTGGGTCAGCCGACTCGAGTTGCTGAAGGCCCAGCTGCACTCTGGTGAGTTCGCGAAGGCCTTCTTGATCGGCCTCATCAGGCTGGGCACGATCAAGGCCGCGGATGTAGCCGGTGCGCTCGGACGAGACGTCGGCTCCTCGGCCGGCGCTGGCGCCGGACTGGTCCTCGGCGGGGCGGGTGGCGCTGTCGTGGGAGGGATCGAAGGCGCCGCCACAGGCGCGGAAACCGGCGCTCGAGCGGGCTACCGCGGCGGCCGGGCCCTCGGCGGCTCGGGCTTGCTCGGTGATGCGCTCGGACTGGCCGGAGGCCTCCTCGGCGGCGCCGGTGGGCTGGTCGGCGGTGGCCTGAGCGGGTTGGTCGAAGGTGGTGTGTCGGGTGCGACCCACGGCGCGGAGGTGGGTGCCGACCTGGGTGGGAGCGCGGGGGAAGCGGTCGGGCGTGGAGTCGTCACAGCCACCGGGACGCTGCTGCTGGGCGAGGCGGAGATCGCCATTCTGCTCAGCTCGCCGTTGTTGAAGGTCGCCATGTTGCCGTATCTGGCCGCCATCGATCCGATCATCGAGCACTTCGCGGACCAGCAGACCACCCAATCGGGCGTCGAGGCAGCGAGCCGCGGGCTCACGGGCCCGACCCATTCCCAGATCGCGAAGGACGCCCCGGACCACCCACTCTTCTCGGTCTCGGTCGCCCTGGCCGAGGAGGTGGACCGCCAGATCGGCACGGCGATCCAGGCCGCCTGGGCGGGCAGAACCGCCGCCGGCGCGACCGGTCCGGTCACCGAGGCGGAGGCCAAACCGGTCACCGATCTGGTCGACAAGTACGTCAGCCAGCCGGCCTCCGACCCGTGGTGGCAAGCAACACTCACCGGTGCCCTGAAGTAGCTCCGCCTGGACCCGCGCGAGCGGCGTCGCGCGGAACCTTCTGCTGGTCGCGCCGCCTGATCACGTCGTCACCACCTGGATCAGGTCGTCTGGTGTCCAGACGCGGTCGAAGAAGATGACCGGCTGGCGATCACCCGCGGCCGGCATCCGTCAGGCGAGCAGCTTCTACGTGCTCACACTTGCCGGCAACCGGATCTGCGCCATCAACGCCGCCCAGCCTTCCGACGAACCGTGAAATGGCGAACCGGCTGCGAGGGCCGGATCAGTCACCTCAAACGCAACTACAGCTGGGACCGCACCATGATCGACACCACCGAAGGAGCCCAGATCTGGACCGGACACGGAGTCCTGGCACACAACCTCACCAAGATCGCCGTCCTCGCCGCCTGAATAGGTCCAAGGGGGTCACCCCCGCCGCCCATCACAGCAGTAGGCGCGACCCCACAATGACGCCCGTCAGCGACAGATCACTTCTTCAGGGCGAAGTAACCAAGCTATGAACAGCCATTCATGATCAACATGGGTGGCCACGTTCGCTCTGAGACCAGCGGTTGCGTTCCAGCCGAACAGCACCGTCTTGCGGTACCTAATCACAGCGCATATCAGCCTGACCGCGCGTCGCCAGACACGCCGACCGAAGTCCAGGACGCCTCGAAGGAACGGCCGGGGCGAGGGCTGCAGGTTTTCACAGGAAGTGGCCGTCCACTTCTCCGAGGATCGCCGAAAGCGACGCGGCAGGCAGCATGGTCGAGAACACGAGCTGGCCTAGGTCGGGACGGATTCCGAACACGGGGCCCTGGTTCCATCATCCAGTCGTCCCGCGGCACATCGGCAACAGCGTCCAGGATGATCGCGAGCACTCCGCGGCGACACCACCGTCGCCGCCGCGATGCTCGACCGGCTCCTCCACCGATCCGTCGTGCTCGACCTCGACGGCGAGTCCTACCGGCTCCGCCACTACCACACCCGAGCCCAACAACTCCGCCACACCATCACCGCCGGCACGTGACAACCACTGCGCTGACCGGTGCCTCCGGGTGGGGAATATCGATGAGCGTGGTCACTACGGCAGCGGCACCATCTCCCACCTCACCCCGATGCGCGATGGCGACCACGCCGAAGACCAGTACCGCGACTGCCTCTGCAACCCAGTGTCGGGACGATATCCCCTGAACAACGGACAAGCCGGAACCCTATTCGTCGATCGCGTCCTTGCCGGATACCCCGATCGCAGCGCGCGATAGAACATTGGACCGACGAACCGGCCAGTTGAACCGCCGCAGCGCAAGCTGCCTACCGGGTGCGCAGACGGGACAACCTCCGGGGTTCATTCCAATCCCAGGCCGAGCCGCCGGCCGACTGGCTCGGACTATTTGGTACGCAGCCCAGGCCGAGGAGAACGGTCAGATGAGCACGGGTGACTGGCAGCCCTCGTAGCCGATGTCGCGACCACTGCCAGCGTCATCTTCGCCGCATTCGCTGCGATCGCAGCTCAGCGATCCGTGGGTCGCCAGGCCGCCAGGCCGCCAGCAGCCGTAGTACCAAGGCAATGGCCGCCCTCGCAGAAGGGTACGCACGGAAGATCGGGATAACCTCGGCCAGGTCGCAATAGGCTCAGCCGTCGGCTGCTTCGTCGCGTTCCCATCGTCGTCGTCGTGGAGGTGGTTTCGGGAGATCCGACTCGTCGCCGGGGGCTACTGCACGGCGGACGTCAGTCGCATGACGTTGTCGAGCCACCGTTGGGACAGCGGTCGCTTCTTCCATTCCTCGAGCGTCATCTCGTGGGACAACGAGCGGTACATGTCCTCGACTTCGCGCATCTGGGCAACGAACGAGGGGCCCGTGACCATCATCGACACCTCGAAGTCGAGGTTGAAGGACCTGATGTCCATGTTGGAGGAGCCGATTACGGCGGTGTGGTCATCGAGCGAAAAGTGCTTGGCGTGAAGCACGTAGGGATACGGGTACATGAAGATCCGGACGCCGGCCTCGAGCAGGTAGCGGTAGTAGGAGCACTGGGCATGGGAGACCATGAACTGCTCGCCCTGCGCGCTGACGAACAACTCGACCGCGACTCCACGCTGCGCGGCGGTCGTGATCGCATACAGCAGTGAGTCGTCGGGCACGAAGTAGGGGCTGGTGATCGACAGCCGCTTCTGCGCCCCGTAGATCAGCGTGTTGAACAGACGGAGGTTGTTCTCGTCCGGGAAACCGGGCCCGCTCGGCACGATCTGACAGGTCAAGTCACCGAATCCCTCGGGGAACTCCTCCGGCTGGACAAAGTCCACCAACTTCTCCTTGGACTCGATGTACCAGTCTGCGGCGAACACCAAGTTGATCGTCTGCACGACAGGGCCTTCGACCCTGGTGGTCAGTTCACGCCACTGGCGGCCCGCCGCTTCGAGCTTCTTCTTGTGATAGCTGGAATCGATCATGTTCTGCGAGCCGACGAAGGCCGATCGTCCGTCGACGACGACGATCTTGCGGTGGTTCCGCAGGTCCGGCCGGCGGAACTCGCCCTTCAGCGGCCGGATCGGCAACATCGGACGCCACTCGATGCCCGCCTGGTCGAACGTCGCCAGCAACTCCTTGTGTCCGGGAAGGCCATAGGTGGAGAGATGATCGAACAGAACGCGGACCTTGACCCCTCGGGCCGCAACCTCCAACAGCGCCTGAAAGAACAGTTCTGTCGTGCTGTCCCGGCACATCATGAAGTACTCGACGTGTACGAATCGCTGCGCCGTGCGAACCAGATCCGCCTTGGCCTGGATCGACTCCTCGTAGACGTGGAACAACTCGGCCGAGTTGTTGGACAGCCCCGGCAGCCAGCCCAGCCGCCGATTGAGCACCATCGCCGTGTCGAGCCACTCGGGCCGGTCGATGGACGGCGCCAGCGGAGGCGCCTTCGCCGCAACACCCCTCTGGATCAACTCCCCGACCACCCGCTGCTCCTCACGACGCTTCCGCGGAACGTGGGTGCTCCCGATCAACAAGAAGAACAGCAGACCGACCACCGGCACCAAGAAGATGAACAGCAGCCACGCCATTGCAGAACCGGGCCGCCGCCGCTCCGGCACCAATCCGAGAACGACGATGTTGATCAAGAAGATCAGCAGCCAGGCGAGCAATGTCCAAATCATCGGTACGACCTTCTCCAGGTGTGTGATGAGTCAATGCGGGCGCCCGACTCGAATCTCGGCGTACCCGAGTCTCGGCGGACCTGGGTGTACGGCTGGGCGACCGGTGAACCGGTCCGCACAGTCTCGCCTCCGACACAGCGGGAGCCCCCGCCGGCGCTGTCGACGCACCGCTGCCCACAAGGACGGTCCGCAGGTCGACCCCACTCGGCGACGAGGCGTCGCAGCCCTGAGTTGGCAGCCATGCCCACATCTTGGCCCATCCGACGGGAGCAGGCGGGAGGTTCAAGCCTCGAGACGAGGTGTCGGTGTCGGAGGCGGCCGGTGGCGAACCAGCCAATGGATCGAACGCCGGTCCTCTGTGGCGGGAAACATTCCTTAGCCGGTATGGGCAGGCTGAGACCTCGCTCGCAAGTGGACGTGGGTTGCCGGGCAGGCCTTCGGCTGTCCGGTAGAGCCACAGTTCGGGAGGCCTCAGTGAGAAACGAGCGTACGTTCATCGGGTTGCATGTGCACGCCTGGTGCAGTCGCTTGTTGCGTTGTGGCCTCGGAGCCTGGCTGGAGCCGGGACGAGTTCCCACCGGTCACGGATGACCTTCCCCGGGATCCGGTAGGGCTTCGCGTGATGCCAGGCCGCCTCGACCAGCAGCCGGCGGGCGTGGCCGTGTCACAGCGTCCAGGGCGTGCCGGGTCACCGACCAGCCGCGGGCGAACTTCTTCCGGGCGTTGAACGACAGCCAGCGCTGGCTGACCGAGACCAGCGGTACCCGAGACGCCCTGATC
>DASTGF010000308.1:0-8014 GCA_035719255.1 Microlunatus sp.
ACCCTCACCTTGGCAAGGTGATGCTCTACCAACTGAGCCACGTCCGCGCGCCCCGGGTCAGCTCGTTCCGGTGCGACGAGTAACCATAGCCGAGCCTGGGGCGGGAGTCCAAAACGGTGCCAGAACGGCGTTTCGCTTCCCTCGACACCGCGAACGTACGCTGGCCAAATGACCACCTCGGCGGCCCCGTCCACTGACCTGCTGCGCATCTGGATCGACGGTCGCGTGGTGACCGATCCGGCCGAGGCGACGGTCAGCGCGGTCGATCACGGGCTGGTCGTGGGCGACGGGGTGTTCGAGGCGCTGAAGGTCAGCGTCGGGGGAGCGTTCGCGATCCGTCGCCACCTCGATCGGATGACTCGCTCGGCACGGGCGCTCGGCCTGCCCGATCCGGACCACGGCCTGATCCGTCGGGCGATCGAGGAGGTCATCGCCGGGCGCACCTGGCATGAGGGGCGGGTCCGGATCACCTACACCGGCGGTCGCGGACCGCTCGGCTCCCAGGCGGCCTTCGGGCCGCCGACCCTGATCGTGGCGGCCGAGCAGCGCGAGGTGCCGCCCGCGGTGACGACGATCGTCACCGCACCGTGGCGGCGCAACGAGCATGGGGCGCTCACCGGGGTCAAGTCGACGTCGTACGCCGAGAACGTCCGGGCGCTGGCGTACGCGCACGACCACGACGCCGGCGAGGCGATCCTCCTGAACACGGGCGGGAATGTCTGCGAGGGGACCGGCACGAACATCTTCTGCGTCTTCGGGCATCGCGTGGTGACCCCGCCGCTGAGCGCCGGCCCGCTGGCTGGCATCACCCGAGAGGTGCTGCTCGACTGGTGCGCCATCGAGGAGGCCGACCTCACGCCGGCGGAAGCGTTCACCGCCGATGAGGTCTTCCTCACATCCTCGATGCGCGACGTCCAAGGCGTGCGTCGGTGGGACGACACGACGTTCGAGGCGATGGGCCCGGTCACCACCCAGCTCGCCGCCGAGTTCGCCCGGCGAAGCGTGGATGAGCTCGATCCGTAGTCCAACCAGCGGCTGGTTGTGGTCGGGTCCACCGCCGGGATGGGATATGGTGGTCGTCGCCCTGCGGGGCACAGGGGCGATTGGCGCAGTGGTAGCGCGCTTCGTTCACACCGAAGAGGTCACTGGTTCGAACCCAGTATCGCCCACCTCGAGTTCGCAGCCAGGAACTTGTTGCGTCGCCGGGTCGGCCGATCTGGCCTGCCGTACGGAACCGAAGTACGGCGTAGAGGTGCAGGGACGCGCTCTGCGGGTACCGTAACGTGACAGTGTAGGAATGCGCAGTCCAGGAACGCGCCTAGTGTCAACAGCTCGACAGGACTGGTCGCCGGAGGTTACGCGTCGTGGTTGGTTGCACGTGTGCCTGGAGCGTCTCGATGTCGGGAACTCTGTCACGGTTGTCGACGTCGATGCTGTCCACGGCGGGGTTTCGAGAGAGTTCGCGCATGAGGTGGTGGGCCCTCCCAAGCATCCGATCAAGTGATGCCCGACCTCACGACGGAGGCACCAGGGCGGAGGCCAAGGCAGGAATCAGCATCTCCGATGGCGCTACCGCGGAGGAGGAGTCTCAGAACTGACCCAGCGATAGGCGCCGACCTCCTGTCGGGTGACGATATCCGGCCCTGGAAGCAGGGCAGGATCTTCGTCGGGTGACAGTGGCGTCGTCGTGACCAGGGTCGTGATCTGGTGGAGGACGACCTCCGATTCGGCGAGATGAATCACCGTCATCGTGCGTTCGGTGGGGTGCCACAGAACGACCAAACGAACGAAGCCTGGGAGCTGAGCAAGGAGCGAGCCGATCCGCTCGCCGCGGCTTCGTGCAGCAGTCAGTTGCTGGAGGCTGACGGGACCGTTGAATCGGCCTACGAATGCCGCGCGTGGTGACCGCCTACTGGGGCCGGGGACGTCAGCGTCTACCTCGTAGACGGCATCGTCAGCGGCCTGGGGCGCGATGGGAGCGATGCGCTCGTCGAGTAGCTCAGCATCGGCACGGGTACGCCACAGCGTGAGCGTCGTCGCGCATCCCTGACGATCGTCAAGCTCGGCGACCCCGACGAAGCCAGGTAGGTCTGCCACCGCGTTCGCCGGGTTGCGGGCGTTGGGTGCGTGAAAGGCCTGGAGCCGAGCGAACACTTCAACCACCTCCGTGACGTTGCCTGTTTGCGACCGATCCTCTCGGGAGATGGAAGGGGAAACATCCGTGGAATTACGGAGGATCGTCCCCCAGTTCCGCGCGGCTGACCCAGGTGGCGACCTGGGTCCGGTTGGCGTAGCCCAGTTTCAGGGTCAGATTGCGCAGATGCGACTCCACAGTGCGCTCGGAGACATGAAGTTGCGTGCTGATCTGTCGGTTTGTCAGACCGTCACCGACGAGTGTCGCGATCTGTCGCTCGCGTGCGGTCAGTCCTGAGTGGCCTGCCGAGTCCAGACCGTCGAGCCGGCGCAGGAGGTCCGTGGCAGCGGCCCTGGTCGGATTCATGCCGAGCTTCGTCGCAAGCCGGAGGGCAGCACGAGCCAGCTGTCGCGCCCGATCATGGTCGTGACGCCCGTGGCCACTCGCGCATAGCTGGGCGTGGGCGAGTTGTGCCAACGCGGTCTCTGCCCGGGCGCCGACACTCCTCTCCATAGCCCTCGCCTGCGTCAGGTACGCGTCGGCGACGGGTCCGTCGTCAAGGCACATGGCCATCACGCCGAGCGGGCGGGCATAGGCGCCGCGGTAGCCGTTGCTGGAGGCGTTGTAGAGCTGGGCGAAGGGCTCCAGTACTCGATAGCATGCCTGCACCGTCGCACGGTCGCCGAACGCGGCAGCAAGCTCGCCGGCCATAGCCGCAATCGCCGGCTGCTGGATGTTGGCGGGCAGCTCAGTCACCTGCGGTGCCAGGCGGGCCAGCAGTGTCTGTGCGGTTTCGACATCGCCGGCCGCGTGCAAGTACTCCGCGGCAACGGCAAGCAGGATGGGACGCGGATCCGATTCGGCCAGCGCAGCCACCATCGAGACGTCAGCCGGCTCGAATCGTCCCGTCTTGCGTTGGACATCCAGGCGGTACGCGTAGTACTGACCGATCATGGACGAATCACCGCACCGCTCGGCCACTTCTCGACCTTCTTGCGCCAGCGCGTCCGCCTCGGCGAATCGCCCGGCAAGCATCGCCCGTGCGGCGCGGGCTCGCAGCAGCTGCCAGCGGGCAAGCGGCCAGCCGAGATCATCGGCAACGCCTGCCAGACCGGCGATCTCAGCATCAGCGGCCGCGACGGCGCCAGTCTGGAGGAATCCGTCGATCCTCCAAAGACGCGCCCAGATTACGGCCTCCGGCCGCTCCCGTATCCGACCGAGCGCTGCAAGGTCAGCACCGAGTCGGATTCGAACCGATCCCGAGTCCGGTCCCGCAGCTAAACGTTCCTGCAGGTGAAGTGCGTCTGCGGTCGCCGTCACGTCTGCGTCACTCGACAGCTGTGCCGCCTCAAGCGCGAGCTGTGCGGCCGCACGGCGAGCGAGAGCATCGGGTATGTCGTCGGTCGTCTCCACGATGGCCATGGCCTGTTGGGCAATCACCCGCCCCCTCAGCGCCAAGTCGTCGGCTGGCAATAGCGCAAGGGCCCGGCGGCACAAGACGCCCACGCGTTGGTTCACAGCGGCTCCGCCGACACCACGAATGACCAACGCCGCCTGAGCGGCAAGGTCAGCGTGTCCAAGGATCTCCGCCAGATCCATAGACGCCTCCGCATGACGCAAAGCGGAGTCGACTCTCAGCACGGCAAACTCGGACACAGCCAGACCGAGCAACAACATCGCCTGTCGCTCGACTGGCAGCTGCGCGAGCTCCGCGAGCTCAAGCGCACGGCCATGCCACCGAATCGCATCCTCATGATCGCCGCGCCCTGACGCCCGGCTTGCAGCGACACCGCACGCGTCAATCGCTTGCGTCGCGGTCAACGCATCAACCGCGGCACGGACCAGATGTCCCGCGATCCGTCCGGCGTCAGCTCGAGCTGGCGAACCAAGAACTGCGCGCGCAGCGCGGCCGTGCCACATTGCCGACTGTGCGTCGGTGCATGCATCGTAGGCTGCCTGCCGCGTGAGGGCGTGCTCGAATCGAAACGCTTGCGGACCAGTCGACATCACGATGCCTGCCTCGACCGCGTCCCGAACGTGCCCAGCCACCGCGCCCGCGCTGAGGTCAAGGACCATACCCAAGAAGCTCAGCGTGAAGTCCTCACCCAGGACGCTGGCGGCGCCAAGAACCTGGCGGACGTCGGGGCTGAGAGAGGCCAGGCGATCGTGCAGGAGGGCACGTACGTTCTCCGGCATCGTCAACTCGGGTGGTGGCGGCTCGTTGAAGCTCCATCCTCGCTTCGCTTCGTGGATGACCTCACGGGTGAACAGCGGATTGCCCCCGGTCAGATGGTGCACGTACGCCGGCCACGATCGGTCCGACGGCCCGACGCTTTCCCGGAGGAAGCGCGCGACGCTGGCGACATCCCACCCGGCCAGGGGGATCCAACGAATGTCTGCCCCCCGGACAACGGCAGAGACCTTCGACGGGTCTCGAGTACCACCGAGGACCAGAAGATGCGTTCCGGTCGCCTCGCGAGCGATGTGATCGAGGAGCCGCAGCGACGGCTCGTCCGCCCACTGCAGATCGTCCAGCAGAATCAGCAAAGGTTGTCGCCTTGCGGCCCTGATCAAGTCATTGGTGGTCGAGGCGAACGAGAGAAACCGCGCCTGCGGGGGTGGGCCCTCAACGGCATCGAGCGATCGCGGGTCGAGGCCGAACCTCCGGCCCTGGCGGAGAACAGATCGCCACGGCCATAGGGCAGGCGTCCCAGCATCCAAACTGCAGCGGCCGCGCAGGACTCGAACACCCTGCTCCGAAGCAGCGGCCGTGACTGCAGTCAGCAGAGTGGTCTTGCCGATGCCGGCGACTCCGGACACCATCGCCACCCCGCCATGGCCGTCCAGCGCGGCAGCGACCGCATCCTCAAGCTCGCCGCGTTCCACAGTGCGTCCAATCAGCGACGCATCCACGTAAAGCCATCTTTCCCGTTCCGCCGCACATCGTCGAGCGATCCGAGGTGAGTGCGACGGGACGAATCTTCGTTCGGACTGAGGTAGGCCGATGGTTCGTTGTCTCCGCGCACTGCTGTGCTCCGCTGCACCCGCCGGGACTTCCTCCGACTGCCACAGGGCACGAAACTGACCTGCTACCTGTCCCGCCCGCGCTACCTGCTCGGACGCAGGCTCACCAGGCACGTAGCAAGCGGCAGGTGTCTCAGGCAGCTTGCCCGTTCCCGCTCACACCCAGCTCGTGCGCCTCGGGCCATGTAGCCGGGCGGCAGCGTCGTGAGCGCCGGATAAACACCGGGCAACCTCAGCCGACACACGGCAGTCGCGATGGGATGACGAGTTCAATCCTGGCTAAATTCACTCGTGGTTGGCAATCACCAATTTCTCTCACCCAGTCGGCACGCCCGAGGGGGATTGCAGGTATTCCCTGCGGACCAAATTGGCGCCGAACAGTTCGAGCAAGACGAAGGGTCGCGTTCCCGGAGCCATTGGGCGGACGCCTCTGTGCTGACCCCAGGGGGCCTGCTTCAGTGTCCGAACGGTGAGCGCTCGACCTTCAGCGAGCAAACGAGCATGAGCCGGTCGGACAGTGGGCACCGTGGCGGTGATCAGCACCGGCACGGTGTGTCCGCAGCGACCACAGCTCGGGGTGGCGATCTCGCGACCCTCGGACGTCGGAGGAGACTGCGCTCGAGGGCATGCACTATTGGCGCGCCATGTGGGCTTTGAGGTCGGCTTCTGGGTCGTCGATGAGTTCACCGCTGATGTCGACGGTGACCTTGTGGATGGTGCCGGTGAATGTGAACGGACTGGGATAGTCCGGGGTAATGGGTGATCCCGGGTTGGCGCCGCAGCTGAGAACACCAGGGTTCAAGACGAATGGTGTGGTGATGGGGGTGTCTGCGTTGGCCACCAGTTCGCCGTCCACGTAGAGCTGGAGCCGTGCGGGGGTGCCTTTGCCGTGGGGCAGGTCGGGCGGTCCGGTGGGTTCGAACTCGAAGCGAAGCTCGTGCGCTCCGGGTGCAAGGACGTCGGGGGAGGAGACGCTGTGCAGGCTGCGGCCGACGTAGTTGTGGACGTAGTGAAGCCTCCGATCCTTGATGTAGAGGGAGTAGCCACCTGCGGCGCTGCCCTGGCAGAGCAGGACTCCCTCGGCTCCGGCGTCGGGGATCTCGACCCAGGCGGTGATGCTGTGGGGTCTGTTGAGGACTCGGGGGCCGGCGAAGAACGGGACCGACTGGGTGTGGGGGCGGAACGTGTAGTGGTCGCGCGGTGGCGCGACGAGCGGCTTTTCGGAGATCATGCGGGCCAGGCCGCTGCCGTCGATCGGCATGACGCCGTACTTGCCGGCCTCGACGTACCAGGTGCTGATCAACGCGATGAGCCGGTCGCGGTGTTCGGCGGCGACGTTGTGGTTCTCGGCGGGGTCCTCGGCGACGTGGTAGAGCTCCCAGCCGCTGGCGTCGAGCTGGGAGAGCTGTTCGGAGCTGATCGGCTGGCCGAAGCCGACGCCGGCCTCGGTGAACGAGGGGCCGGGCCAGGGGCAGACGGCGCGCCAGCCGTCGTGGTCGATGGCTCGGTGGCCGAGCATCTCGAAGTACTGGGTGTGGTGTTTGGTGGGGGCCTCGGCGTCGCCGAGTGCAGCGGCGAAGCTGACCCCGTGCATAGGTGCCTGGGTGACGCCGCGGATCACGCTGGGCGGCTGCACGTCGAGCAGATCCAACACGGTGGGGACCATGTCGACGATGTGGGCGTACTGGTTACGGATCTCACCGCGTGCGGTGATGCCGGCCGGCCAGGAGACGATGAACGGATCGCAGGAACCTCCCCGGTAGGTTTCCCGCTTCCACCGCCGGAACGGGGTGTTTCCGGCCCAGGTCCAGCCCCACGGGTAGTGGTTGAAGTGGTTCGGGCCGCCGATCTCGTCGATGACCTCGAGGCTTTCCTCGATCGGCTCCTGGGCGTTGTTGAAGAACTGCGCCTCGTTCGTGGTGCCGGTCGGCCCTCCCTCAGCGCTCGCACCGTTGTCGGAGATCACCATGACGATGGTGTTGTCGAGCTCGCCCAACTCGGTGAGGAAGTCGAACAGCCGGCCCAGGTGATGATCGGTGTGGCTGAGGAAACCCGCGAACACCTCCATCATCCGGCTCGACAGCCGGCGAGCGTCGGGTGAGAGCGAGTCCCAATCGGGCACGTCAGGGTCGTGGCGCGACAGCTCAGCCTCTGCGCGGACGAGGCCGGCGGCCTTCTGGCGGGTGAAGACCCGTTCGCGGTAGGCATCCCAGCCGTCGTCGAAGACCCCGGCGTACCTGTCGATCCATTCCTTGGGGGCGTGGTGGGGGGCATGGGTGGCACCGAAGCACAGGTGCAGATAGAACGGCTTGGTCGGGTCGACCTGTTTGGTGTCGGCGATGAACTCGATCGACTTGTCGATGAGATCCTCAGTGAGGTGGTATCCCTGCTCCGGGGTCCGAGGTGGCTCGATCTGGTGGTTGTCGTAGACCAGGTCGGGATACCACTGGCTGGTGTCGCCGCCGAGGAACCCGTAGAAACGTTCAAATCCGCGGCCGAGGGGCCACCGCGTGTACGGGCCGGTCGCGGTCTCCTGGTTGCTGGGTGTCAGGTGCCACTTCCCGACCATGAGCGTGGAATATCCGTGTTCGAGCAGGATCTCAGAAAGCAAGCCATTCTCGAACGGCATCACCCCGTTGTAGCCCGGAAACCCCGTTGCGAGCTCGGTGATCGCCGCCATCCCGTTACTGTGATGGTTCCGGCCGGTCAGGATGCAGGACCTGCTCGGCGAGCACAGCGCCGTCGTGTGCATGTTGTTGAAGCGAACTCCGCGTGCGGCGAGCTCGTCGAAGTTCGGGGTCGAGATCGGGCTGCCATAACAGCCGAGCTGACCGAAGCCGGTGTCGTCCAAGACGA
>DASTGF010000309.1:0-2133 GCA_035719255.1 Microlunatus sp.
AACGACTACTATGCGGATCTTCTCACAATCGAGGAGGAGGTGATCCCGGCGTGCCGGCGGCAACACCCCCGCACCGACGCATGAGCTGCCGGTCTAGTTCTCGGTGGCTGTCTCACTGAGCCTCGATCCACCGCGTGACCACGTGTTGATCTTGTGATCAGCTGTTTGATCTGAGCAGGGTCAATTGGACCGTCTGCTTGGATCGGGTCGACTGCCGTGTACCGGTGGGGTCATGCGGCTGGGACGGCGCTCGGGACCGGTTGGCGGACAGGAAACCGGCGTAACTCCAGGTCAGGTTGGCGACGCTTTTCTCATAGCCGGTGGTGCCGTCGTGTTCGCTGAGCTGCAGGCAGTCGCTGTGGAACAGGACGGCGTGGAGCATCCGGTTCCCGGCGGCGACCAGCGCGATGCCGGTGTCGGCGGCAGAGGTGGTCGAGTCGACGCCGATCTGCGTGAAGAACGGGGCGGACAGCCCGTCGATGGTCACGGCGCCGGTGGTGGCCACGTCGGCCGCCACCCGGTAGTACAGCGCCAGGGGATGTCATGTCGGTCAGCGGCCATTGTCCGTTTACGCCCCGTTCCGGTGGTGGGCGAGCGCTGACCTGTCGACGAACAGGCACGGCGAAACAATCACCTGCGCGGCCGCGACCGGCGGCATTTGGCTGATCCACCGTCCCAGGCGGTCCGCCCATCCTGCCCTGGCTGCTTGGTTGGCAGCTCTCCAACGACGTCTACTGGACGGGCGATGAGTTGGCTTGTTGCCGCAAAGATCCGGCAGCTGTGCCAGCAGATCAGTCCATAAGTAGGTCATTTCACGCTGGAGATCGACCGTGCGTTGAATGATTTGCAGGTAGAGCTGGACCGGCGTGCTCAGGTCGGCGGGGATCGTCATCATCGCGATGAGCTGCTCGGTGAGGGTCGTCGTGCCTGCTGTCAGGCCTGCAGCGACTTTTCGGTGGCCTCGCGGACCTGGTCGGCGACGGAGGTGGTGGATTTGGCCGAGGTGCTGGTCATGGCATCTCCTGTCTGACCGGAAAAGGCCACGCTGACCGCACTGGCGATCGGAGCTAGGTCTAGCTCGGCCGCAGTCGCCGGATCCGGAAGTCGGCGGACGTCGATCCGACCGAGTCTGATAGCTCTCGCATTCCATCCGCACAGGTGGGCGACGCATCCGTCGCCGGGGCCGCCCCGGCCCAAACCTGTGGGAGTACGTTCATGTTCCGAGTCCTGTCCGCACCCGACGACACCACGCCACCGGTAGCGCCGGCGCCGGGCGGCGGTAGCAATCCGTTGACCGGCGCGACGGAGACCACGCTCCCCGGCCTGGCCACGTTCAAGGGCCTCGTCCTAGGCCTCATCCCGTACGCCCTGGTCGCCTGTGTGGCGGCGTTCCTGATCGGCGCCATCCTGTGGGCGGTGGGCGCGTTCGGTCACAATCCGCAGCATTCGTCGCGGGGGAAGACGACGTTGATCGTCGCGCTGGTTGCGGCTCTGCTGGTGGGTGGGGCGGCGTACCTGGTGGGGTGGTTCAACGACATCGGGAAGAAGGTGTCGGCACCGGTCTCGGTGACGCAGCTGGTAGAGCCGATCGATCCGTTCCTGTCGGTTTGAGGCGCGGTGATGTTGAGCCCCGCACGCTCGGGAGGGCGCCGTCTCTGGGTGCTGGTGGCCGCCGGGCTGGGTGTGGCCGGCTTGATCGTGTTGACCGTGGTCGTCGCGTTGAGGTCGAAGGATCCCTCGGCCGGCCCGGTCCCGTCCATCCTCGCCCAGTCCTCGGCCGATGTCACTGTCACAGCGACGTCGTCGTTGTCGGCGAGTTCGTCGGTGATGCTGCCGGGTGGTCGGCGCGACTCGCAGTTGGTCGGTGGTCAGACCGATCATCTGGTTTTTGCCCGGCTGGTGGCGCAGGCGTTGCTGGCCTATGGCCCGTCGACGGACTTCGACGCCCGGAATCAGGATCTGCTGTTGGCGTCCGCTCCGGCGCCGTATGGCGATTCGGCCCGCTTGGCCGAGGATTTGGCTGCGTACACGCCGACCGGGCCGGCGTTGGACTCGATGCGTCGCAACCGGACCGCGGTGACGGTGGAGTTGACCGGGGTGCAGGTGTCGGCGTGGGCGGCGAATCGACTGGAG
>DASTGF010000310.1:0-12387 GCA_035719255.1 Microlunatus sp.
CCGGCGAGGTCTCGACCCAGACCACGACGAGCCGGCCCGAACCCGCCTGACCGGTGCCGGCGGGCCCCTCCGGATCAGGCGTCGTGCGCCTCCGGGCTGGGATCGGGCTGTCCGGCGACACGGGCCAGGTGCCCGGTGCCACCGCGCTGCCAGGAACGCGGACCCTCCTCCGGGCGGTAGTTCACCCCGAGTACGTCAAGGCGTTCCAGGTGCGCGGCCAACCGGGGCTCGAACTCGGACCAGGAGCGGCCCTGCGGATCGGACCAGGCCACCTCGGCCAGGGCGCAGGCGCGGGGGAACGCGGCGTAGTCCACGTCCCGCGGCGTCGGCAGGTACTCGGTCCACAGCTGTCCCTGGACACCGAGGATCCGATCGGAGACCTCGGCCGGGACGTCCTCGAGGGGGTCGAAGGCGTACACGGTGGGCGTGGTCAGCAGGCCGCCGATGCGGTAGGGCTCGTCGGCGTTGTCGCCGCCGTAGTAGTCGAAGTACGTCCGGCTGGTCGGCGCCATCACCACGTCCATGCCCTGCTCGGCGGCCCGCACCCCGATCGCCGCTCCGCGCCAAGCCATCGCCACCGCGCCCGGCAACGGACCCTGGTCGATGATCTCGTCCCAACCGACCGCGACCCGGCCCCGGTGGGCCAGCCACTGCCGGAGCTGCTCGGTGAACCACCGCTGCAGCTGGGCCGGATCCGTCAGGCCCCGGTGGGCCGCAAGCTCGGCGGCCCGAGGGCTCTGCAGCCACTCCACCCGGGGGCACTCGTCCCCGCCGATGTGGACGTACCGGCTGGGGAAGACGTCCAGCAGTTCCTCGTACAGGTCGAAGACCAGGTCCATGGCGTCGTCGTCGAGGTTGAGCACCTCGTCGAAGATGCCGAAGGTGGTGGCCGCGGCCTGCGGGGCCTCGGGGTGGTTGCCGAGCTCGGGGTACGCGGCCAGGAGAGCCCGGGCGTGTCCCGGGAACTCCAGCTCCGGTACGACGGTGATGCCGCGTTCGGCCGCGTAGTTGACCAGCGCGCGGAGCTGGTCCTGGCGATAGAAGCCGCCGTGCGGCGTGCCGTCCCCGGTCTCCTCCGATGGTCGCCGGGTCTCCCGGCGCCAGCTCGCCACTTCCTGCAGGCGCGGATGGCGCCGCGACTCGAAGCGCCAGCCCTGGTCGTCGGTCAGGTGAAGGTGGAAGACGTTGAACTTGTGCAGTGCGAGCAGGTCCACGAAGCGGAACAGATCGCTGACCGGCGCGAAGTGGCGTCCGGTGTCGAGGTGCAGGCCCCGCCAGGCGAATCGCGGCGCGTCCTCGATCCGCACCGCGGGGACGTGCAGCGGCCGGACCCGGCTCCCGGGCAACAGAGTCGCCGGGGGCAGCAGCTGGCGCAGGGTCTGGACCGCCCAGCCGACACCGGTCGCGTCGGCGGCCTCGATGGTCAGGCTGGCGGGAGTGACGTTCAGCCGGTAACCCTCGGGTGGCAGGGTGCGGTCCACGTCGATCCGGATCCGGCCGCCCGGTCCGATGGGGAGCTCCAGACCCGTACCGGGGCTCAGCAGCCGGCGGACGACCGCGGCGAGCTCCGGTGGCCCGTCGACGGTGTCGGTCTCGGCGACGGTGAAGCGTCCCTGGTCGTAGGTGACCGACCGCGGCTGAGGAAGGAGCATCGGATCAGCCTAGGTTCCGAAGGCGGGTGCCTCACCCGCGGGGCGCGCCGATCTCCGCCGCGCTGCGCAGGATGCAGAACTCGTTGCCCTCGGGATCGGTGAGGACCACCCAGCCCAGCCCGTCGGGCCGCCGGAGGTCGTCGAATACCTGCGCTCCGGCGGCGAGCAGTCGTTGGAGTTCCTCATCCCGAGTGCCCTCGGTCGGACGCAGGTCGAGGTGCAGCCGGTTCTTGACCGACTTCTCGTCGGGCACGGCGATGAACAGCAGCCGCGTGCCGCCGTCAGGGGAGACGATCATGCACTCGTCGTGCTCGGGCAGATTCGGGTCGTCGGGATCCTCGTGGAAGTCGAGCACGCCGGACCACCAGCGCGACAAGGCGTACGGGTGGTGGGCGTCGATCGTCAAGTGTGAGATGAAACTGACCATGCCTCCCATCCGACACGGACTCGATCGTGCTGTCGAACGGGTTTCTGCCTGCTTGCGTCGAGGAGGACACCCGTTGGAGCAGGCCCGTTCCCTGGGCCGTGTCGCCGACGTCTTGGCCACGGGTGCGATCTGGCCGACTTCCCAGGTTTCGTTCAGCTCGGTCGCGGATCAGCGGTAATTGGTGAACTGGACCGCGAAGTCGTAGTCCTGGGCCTTGATCAGGGCCTGGACGGCCTGCAGATCGTCACGGCTCTTGCTGGTGACTCGGAGCTCGTCGCCCTGGATCTGGGTCTTGACCCCCTTGGGACCCTCGTCGCGGATCAGCTTGGTCACCTTCTTGGCGTTCTCCTGGCTGATCCCCTCCGACGTGGTCGCGGTGATCTTGTAGAGCTTCCCCGACGATCGCGGCTCGCTCGCCTCGAGCGACTTCAGGCTCACCCCGCGCCGGATCAGCTTGGACTCGAACACATCGAGCACCGCCTTGACCCGCTCCTCGGAGTTGGCCTCCAGCTCGATCACCTCACCGGACCAGCGGATGGCTGCGTCGGTGTTCTTGAAGTCGAAGCGCTGCCGCACCTCCTTGGTCGCCTGGTTCAACGCGTTGTCGACCTCCTGGCGGTCGACCTTGCTGACGATGTCGAAGGAGCTCTCCGATGCCACGACGCGCACACTCCCTTCCGGGTTCGGTTCGTGCCGAATTCTGCCGCACGGGCACCGGCCCGGCCCGGGCCGGTCCGGTCCGGGCTACGACGAGGACACCTTCGTCCGACACGCCATGCGGTGATGACCCGCTGCGAGGGGTGCTATCGTTTCTGCTCGCTGCGGGGATCACCCGGCAGCACGGCAGGTTGCCCGAGTGGCCAAAGGGAACGGTCTGTAAAACCGTCGGCATCGCCTACGTTGGTTCGAACCCAACACCTGCCACCACCCCGCGAAACAGCCCCTCACCAGCCCAAACACTGGGCGAGGGGCCGTCGTGCGGTATCCGGTCGTGACCGGCTGCAGTCGCCTATCTACGGCGATTTCGTCCCAAATATGGTCCCAATGCTGTCCCGCGATACCGACTAGCCACCGTCAGCACCTCGCTCACCCACTGGCCGAGTAGCCGCGTAGGGCCGGGCCTCGCTCGTCAGCATCTGCGCATCTCTCATATTGGGCAACTGGCTGCGGGCGCCGGCTGGCTCAGCATGCAGGGTGTCGAGCCTCCGATCTACCCACAGCCAAGCCCTTCCTCTAGCTCAACTCGGTTTGCGGTGGACGAACGAACAAGATCACGACACTGACCAGGAGCACCCAAGCGGGGAAGACGAGCTGAGTCCACTTGTGTTCGCCGGCGGCCGCCAACAAGACCAGGGCTACGGCGTACCCGAGGAAGGATACCCAGCGTGGCAGGCCGGCCGTCCGAAGGCCAAGAGTGCTGACCGAAAGCGTGAACACTGCTGCCATCCGCATGGCGTAGACGGAGATCAGTGCCTGCGTCGTGTCGCGGCCGAACGCCCAAATGTCAGGGTTCACATTGGGGCTGGCCAGCATCGCCATCAGGCTGGTCGTGGTCACGGCACCCTGATACACCATGGCCAGGAAGAGCAGACCGCTGCCCAGGAACACGGTGGAGAACAGGCGGTCTTCGACATCGCCGAGCTGATCGCGGACGACACCGATGAACCATAAGAAGGCGATACCGGCAAATGGGACGAGGTTGAGGCCCAGGCGAATCAGGGCCCGGCGCTGAGGATCTGTGCGAAGCGACTCTAGGCTGCCGTCAGCCAGCGCGAGGCGAAGCATAATCATCGCTCCCATCAGGAGGACTGCGAAGGCGATCCCTGCGATGGCCGCCGCACGCCGGCTTCGCCAGAAATGCGCCGTGAGGATAGGCGTCCTGGTGGGCATGTCACCACTCCAAGTAGATCCGTGTCAGCTCGACGGTTCTTCGCTAACGGGGTTGTCCACGACGATGTCAGACGTCGATCGATCCGGCGGCCCTCGCCATTCTCCGATGGCCCTTGGGCCACCCTGCTGTTCGATGTCGACAATCCTGGCTCAGCGGGCGGGGGTGCCGACCACTGCGGCGACGACTCGCCCTCTCGCGACGGCCACGGCGCTCACACCCAGATGAGGACGTTGGTCCCTCAGCCGGATCCGGACCGGGCCGGTGAATGCCCCTCGGTCGACACACGATGGCAGCGCAGGCAGAACCGTAAGCGCTTTCTCGTACCGACTGCGTGTTGATCCGCGAGGGAGTGTCCGATTCAGCCGGCGGCCCCATGGGCGATGGCGGCGCGCGCGGTCGCTTCGTGGAGCGAGACCTCCGCGTCGTGACCGTGTGGCGCGAGGTCGAAGACGACGTTGCGCACGGTGCCGGTGAAGGCGTAGGGAGCGCGGTCCTCGTAGTCGAGGTCGACGACGCCGCCATTGTCGCGTGAGATGTCCATGCCGGCGTATGTGGTGAACAGCAGCGCGATGGTGTGGGGCAGCTCGCCCTCACCGATCTGCCGGTCGTCGGCCCACAAGGTGACGTGGCCACCGGTGCCGGGCTGGGCCTCGTCCGCCTCGAACAGCATCGTCAGGGTGACGTCGCCGGTGGGGATCGGCTCGGTGGAGGTCTGGCGGTATGTGTCGATGCCGAGGAACTGGTAGGTGTGGTTGAGCCGCCCCTTCTCGTCGACCCAGAGCGCAAAGCCACCGATGAAGTCCGCGAAGGCCACGAGCACCCCCTCGGCGCCGCCCTCGGGGACATGGACGTCGGCCTCGATGGCATAGGACCGGCCGTAGATGCGGGGGATCATCGTGGTCTGGATGTTCTGCACGTCACCGGCGAAGGTGAACCGGGTCTGCGTCGGCATCGGCGGCAGGATCCCGAAAAAGGCCGCGAACCCACCGAGCAGCGGCAGTACGCGATGGCGCTCGGCCTCTGCCCAGAAGAGCTCGACCAGCTCGTCTACCTTGCCAGGGTTGTCCGCGGCGAGGTCGTGCGCCTGGGAGAAGTCGTCGGGGAGGTAGTAGAGCTCCCACACGTCGTCGTCTGGGTTCCACTCGCCGCCGGGCCCGAACCGAGCGAGGGTCTGCGGAGAGAAGTCCCAGGGCAGCTTGTCGAGCTTGGTGCAGGCCCACCAGCCGTCCTTGTAGATGGCGCGGCTGCCGTACATCTCGAAGTACTGCACGGTGTGCTGCTCCTCCGCCGCCGGGTCGTCGAAGGTGTAGGCGAAGCTGGTGCCGTCCATCGGCTCCTGGTCGACTCCGTCGACCCGTGTGGGTTCGGGCAACCCGATGACCTCCAAGATGGTCGGGACGACGTCGATGCAGTGCGTGAACTGGCTGCGCAGGTCACCACCGGCAGCGATCCTTCGGGGCCAGGAGACGACCATAGGGTCGCGGGTGCCCCCGAGGTGGGATGCCATCTGCTTTCCCCACTGGAACGGGGCGTTGTTCGCGTGCGCCCAGGCGGCCGCGAAGTGCGGTGCCGTGTGGAAGCCGCCGAGCTCGGCGATGCCGCCGTACTTGTCGATCAGCGCCAGCTGCTCCTCGGCATCCAGCACCACGCCGTTGAAGAACGTCGTCTCGTTGAACGACCCGGTGATGGTGCCCTCCATCGACGCGCCATTGTCGCCCCAGATGTAGATGACCAGCGTGTTGTCGAGCTCGCCCATCTCCCCGATGGAGTCCAGCAGCCTGCCCACGTTCCAGTCGGCGTTCTCCGAGAACCCGGCGAACACCTCCATCTGGCGTGCGTAGAGCCTGCGCTCGGCGTCGGACAGACTCTCCCACGCGGGGAAGGCCTCGGGGCGGGGAGCGAGCTCGGTGTCCGGCGGGACGATGCCGAGCTGCTTCTGCCGCTCCAGGGTCCGCTCGCGGTAGGCGTCCCAGCCGTCGTCGAACTGGCCCTTGTACTTGTCGGCCCACTCCTTGGCGACGTGGTGCGGTGCGTGCGTGGCCCCGGTCGAGTAGTAGACGAACCATGGCTTCTCGGCGTCCTGCGCACGCACGGCGTGCAGCCACTCGACGGTCTTGTCGGTGATGTCGTCGGGGAAGTAGTACAGCCTTGCGTCGTCGCCCTCGGGGACGCCCAGGGTGGAGTTGTCCTGGGTGACGATCGGGTCGTACTGGCCTGCTGCGCCGGTCAGGAAGCCCCACCAGTGATCGAAGCCCCATCCGGTCGGCCAGTGATCGAACGACCCGGCGGCACCCATGTCGCGACCCGGTGTCAAGTGCCACTTGCCGAACCCGCCGGTGATGTAGCCGTTCTCGCGCAGGATACGAGGCAGGGCGGTGCAGGCCCGGGGACGGATGCCGGTGTAGCCGGGGAACGGCCCGGGGAACTCGGCGATGCCGCCCATGCCCACCCGGTGGTGGTTGCGACCGGTCAGCAGGGCCGCGCGGGTCGGGGAGCAAACCGCGGTGACATGGAAGCTGTTGTAGGTGATGCCCTGCTGCTGGACCCGGGTAAGGTTCGGGGTCCGGATGCCACCGCCGAAGGTGTCCGGGCCGCCGAAGCCGGCATCGTCGATCAGCACGATGAGCACGTTGGGCGCGTCATCCGGTGCCTTCGCCCCCGCCACGATCGGCCAGTCGCCCACCGAGTCGTCGATGGTGTGGCCAGCCACGCCGCTGAACGGCTTGTCGGGCAGTGGCAGCACGGACCGGTCGGGCGAGAACTTCCCCATCGCCTCGACCAGCTTCTCCTTGAGCTCGTCGATACCGTGCTCGTCGCTCTCGACCACGGACTTCAGCGGCGCGCCGGGCAGGGCGCGCTCGACCGCCAACCGGGCCTCCGCGGGGAAGACACCGACGATGACCGCCGTGCCGGCCTTGAGCGCAGCGCCGATCTGCTCCTGGACCGCAGCGGTCAGCTTGTGACCGGCGAAGTGGCCAACGACGGTCCCCGCAGCCGCACCCACCGCGACCGCACCGAGCATCGGGGGGGCGAACATCCCGACGAGGACGCCCGCGGCGCCGCCCCACCCGGCACCACGCCGCCCCAGGTGGTTGCCGGTGTCCATCAGCCGCGGCGCCCCGTCCTTGTCCTTGCCAACCAGGATCATGCCCTGGCTCTGCAGCTCCCTCGACGCAACCAGGTCGGCCAGCACCCGGAACTCTGCCTCGGCGAGGTCGACGTCGGCGTAACCCGCGACGATCATCATCTGGGTGTCACTCATGCTGTACTCCCGTCGGTCCTGCTGGCATCCAGCTGGCTGAGCCATCGGTGCGGCCCTCACCGCAGTCGTTCGGGTGGGCAGGCGTTCGACCCGCGCGTCCGTCCTTGTGACGACGTGCGAGCGTCGTGTACGCGAGTGCCACGGTCCGAGCATCCCCACCCGCTCCAGTTGGGGCATCCCCCCAAACGGGTGAGGTGGCTGCGTGGGCAGGACTCCCCGTGCCCGGCACCTGGCCAGACACAGCCCAGTGACCGGCGGAATGAGCACGGCGACAAGACCAGCGGTAGCCACCGTCTCCAGTCGCGTCAACGGGCGACCCCGCATCTTCCCTCGTGGGTGAGGCGCTGGGGGCGCGATTCGACTCGAGAGGCCGGTCCCCGTCAGGACGGTCAGGCGATCGTGCTGAGGGCCTCGATGGCCGCCCGGTTGGTACCGAATGTCGTGGTCCCCTCGTCGAGGCCGTAGTGGCTGAGTAGCACACCCACCTGGGGACGCACCCGGCTGAAGTGCAACTGGATGTCGCGACTGGCCAACCAGGCGCGGCACTCGGCAAAGCCCTGGGCGCCAGTTACGTCGATGTCGGTCACGCCCTCCATGTCGAGCACGAAGTACGCCAGGCGAGGGCCGTCTCCCCCCGAGGGTCTCTGGGCAGCCTCGACTGCCGCCCGGATCGACTCATCGAGCCGGCTCACGTTGGCGAAGAAGATGGGGGCCGCGAACCGCATCACGATCACGCCTGGGGCTGTCACCGTGGTGCCGGTCGGCAGCGGCGTCAGGGCTGCGTCGGCATCGGCCTCGGCGTTGAGCACGTCAATGGCTGGGGAGGCCGCGCGCCGAGCGAGGTTGACCAGGGCGAGGACGAACGCGATGAAGATGCCCGGGATCGGACCCAGCAGCACCGCCCCGAGGAAGCAGCTACCAGCCACCCCGAACTCGTACCGGTCGAGGCGCCAGAGCTCTCTCAGCTCCGGGATGCCGAGCAGTGGGAACACCGCCACGGCGACGACCGCACCGATCGCCGGCGACGGGATGTCCTCGAGCACAGCCGTGCCGAACACGAGCAGCAGCAGCGCGAGGGCGGCGGCGACGATGCTGGGGAGCTGCGTGCGTGAGCGAGCCTGGTCCATGGCCGCCGTTCTCGACGTCGAGGATCCCACGGCGAAGCCACCGGTGAGCCCCGATGCGATGTTGGCGATGCCGAAGGCTGCCAGGTCGCGGTTCGGTTCGGTGCGATAGCCGTTCTTAGCGGCTTAGCTGCGTGAGACCAACAGGCCCTCGGCCATGGTCACCATCGTCAGCGCAAGAGCCGAAGGAACGAGGGAGAGCCACTGGGTGATCGCAAGGTGTGGCAGGGTCAGCTGGGGTGGGCCTGCTTGCACTTTCCCGAGCACGGCCACCCCCCGGGAGGACAGGTCGGCCCACACGACCGCGAGGGTGGCCAGCACGAGCACGACCAGCGCCCACGGCGCGGATCGGTTGAACCGTCGGCCGATGAGCAGGATGGCTACGGACGCTGATGAGATCAGCACAGAGATCCAGTTCACAGCGCGCAGCCCCGAGACCAGCTGCCCGACCTTGTCGAGGAACTCGCCGCCGCTGTCGATGGGAACACCGAGCATCTTCGCGAGCTGGCTGACCAGGATGTCGAGCGCCAGACCGCCCACAAAGCCGACCAGAATCGGCTTGGACAGAAACGCGGCCAGGAAGCCGAGCTTCAAGACGCTGCACGCGAGGAACATCAGGCCGCTGATGATTGCCTGGGCGAGAGCCATGCTGACGTAGTCGGCGCCGCCGGCCACGGCCAGGCCCCCGACCGAGGATGCGACCAGCGCCGCCGCTGCGGCATCCGGGGAGGCGACGACCTGCCGTGAGGACACGGTGAGCGCATAAAGAATGGACGGCACGACGAGGGCGTACAGGCCAGCGGTTGGCGGCAGGCCGGCGATCTGCGCGTACCCGATGTTCAACGGGACGGCGATGGCCACCAGGGTCACGCCGGACATTGCCTCGAGGCCGAAGTTGCTTCTCGTCAAGCCCGGGAGCAGTGAGCGCACGACAACACCTCCTCAGGCACAGGCTCGTGCGCCGGAGAGCCGGCACATCGGATGCCTCACCATTCGTTCTACCGAGGTGCAGATACATCCGTACCACCCTGATGAGGTGACCTTCCGGTGATGTCTGCTCTTGGGCCCGACGTGCGTCCGGGGCCGAACGGTTCGGTGACTCTGAGCCGCCGCCTGGCAATTGAGCGTCACCCAGATCGGTCTGATGAGGCCGAGTCAGGGGCTGTGAGTCCACCGAATGCTAATGACCAGCAGGATGACGCCGGCGACGGACGAACTCGACCACGTGCTGGCCGATCGAGTCGTCACCGCCGGCGACCTGGCTGCACTCCCGTGGACCGGCCGAGCCGTGCGGGAGGCGATGTGGCTCTATCCGGCCGCCCACAGCATCGGTCGCAGCAACACCCACGAGGAGATGTTGAACGGCTACCGCATCCCGGCTGGCTCGGCCATCGTGGTGTCGCCCTGGACGATTCACCGCTCGCCCAAGAGCACGCGGGCGACCGTAGGTGGCGGCTACAGACGGTCACTCACGGGGAGCAAACCACGCTCCGACCCGGCTCCGACAGGCAGGCGTGCTTGGCGAGTGTTCACGTGATTCGCTTCAGTCCAGGGCATCTCCAGGTCCCATCGATAACCGATTGTCGGGGCCGATACATTCGGAAGATGAGGAACCACGGGTGCTCGGCTGAGGTCGGCAACCAGTTGGAGCTCTGATCGTTGCCAGGGGAGTCCGGCTGCAAGTACAGAGTCACACCACCATCGGCATCTCGGGTCAGGCCGGGAGTGTGGTCGCCCACGGCGTAGCGGTTGACCGGGTTGGGGATGAGGTTGAGATCCTCAGCGGTGTAGGCGGCCAGGGACCAGAACGCGTCGACCGGTGGCAACTCGCCGGCGACGAACGATAGCTGGTAGCGACCCTCTGGAGAGAGCTTCGCCCCATCGACATCCTGGAAGTTCATCAGGTAGACCGACTCGGCGGGGTCGTTCGCGGCGATGCCTGCCAGCGATTGGTCCGCCGCGCGCTGAAGGAAGTCGTCACCGAAGCGGCCTTCCTTTCGGGGTGGATAGCGCCAGCCGTTGACCATGGTGGCCCAGTCGCCACTGGCGAACTGCTGCCTCAACAACGTCATCCCGGTCCCGGCTGCGCGCGCCAACGCCCGCTTCACCGTGTCTGGTTGCGCCTCGACGTCCAGATCGGCGCCGACGCCGATCCGGGCGAGTTGGTCGAGAACAATGCGGTGATGTGTCGGCGGCGGGTTCTCGGCCAACATCGCATTGAGCGTCTTCCAGGGTCCGAGCGGGTCCTCCGTGGCCGTAGCCGGGGCATACACGTCACGGCACTCCGGAAGCTTGACGGCGTCCTGACCCCAGGCACTGACCGGCGTGAGACGGTACTGCGCCTGTAGTGCACGTGCACGGCTCAGATCCTCGGGGTCGTAGACCATGGTGCGGCCGAGCACCAAGACCCAAGGGGTCGGGGCGGGTGCAAGACGGTGAACTCCGGGCGGCAGATGGCCGTGCCATCCGGGCCCGACAATGGCGAAGTCTCCGGCCGCGCTGCCCGTGGTGCGTTGTCCGATGTAGTCGAAGTTGTCCGATGTGAACCCGGCGAGTTGGAAGGTGAAGTACCGCTGCCCCATGTCGGGGTGGGAGAGGATGATCGGCTCTTCGCTGAGGTGCAGCCATGCCAGCGAGTACAACGAGTCGGTGCTTGGGCAGCCGCCGTCGCGGTAGCTGGCATCGAGCAGTCGTGCGGCGTGCCAGAAGTGGTTGACCGCTGCGTACGGAACCACCGCAGTGTCCCGCTTCTTGGTGACCCAGTCATGTCGGAGTTGTGCATTGTAGATGTAGGGGAAGCCGTAGATGAACGCCTGTACTCCAGCCGTGTAGGCGAACTCAGCGCGCCAGTCAGCCGGGTTGGTGTGCTCGCTCGAAGGTTCTGACATGTCCTTGGTTCTCTAGTCCTATGGCCGCGGTCGGATCTATTTGGTCAACCTCGCCCCGCCGGGTGCGCTAGGACCAGGGGTCGTAGTTGGCCACGTCGGCGGTGCATCCCTGGTACATGTTCGAGAGGTCGTCGGCCACGATGTGAGCCAGTCCCTGCGTATCCAGCACCAGGTCGCGGTCCAGCGTCTTAGACGTGAATTGCCATCCTTCGGCCAACGTCAACCTGTCAGCCAGGTTGGGCAGATCTGCCTCGGTCAGGTCGGCTGCCAAGTGGTTCGTGTAGGTCTGCATGACCCAGGTAATGCCCTCCGGTGACCGCAGCAAGAACACCGGCAATCCGCTCACGTACTCATACCTGCTGACACGGTGGATCTGCCCCGGAGCGTAGGCAAGCGCGGCCTGACCGGCTGCCGGTGTGAAGTTGGCGGGCATCTGCATCCTGGCCACCAAATTGAACGCGAGCCCGTCGAACTGGGCCGGTTCGCCGGCCAGGTTCACGCTCAGATGATCCATCATCCAGAAGCGGCGAGGATTCTTCCATCCGAAGTCGGCCCCGGCCTGTTGTGCGAGCGCGTTCGCATCCAGAGAATTGAAAAGGTCTTCCGGACAGTGGTTAAGCCCGGTGGTGTTGTAAACCAAGGCCTCCAAGATTCCCGCATGGTCGCGCATAAAGAACAACTCGCCCTGTGGATACCCCCGGGCATCATCGACGTAGACGGACGCTTCGGCCATTGTGTCCTCCCGACAACTCGACTGTAAGGACCAGCGTCGCAGTCCTGGCCGCCGGCACGCAGTGTCGAAGTGCCCACCCCGGTGGGACGAGAGACCCGATCACGCGCAATGGCCCGGCCACCGCCGGTTCCCGTCCAAAGGCCACGGACGGGCCAGGACAGCCAACGCGTCGCGATCGACCTTGCTCACCCCGTTGTAGCCGGCAAACCCCGTAGCAAGCCTGGTAATCGACGCCATCCCGTTACTGTGGTTCCGGCCGGTCAGGATGGAGGACCTGCTCGGCGAGCACAGCGCCGTCGTGTGCATGTTGTTGAAGCGAACTCCGCGTGCGGCGAGCTCGTCGAAGTTCGGGGTCGAGATCGGGCTGCCATAACAGCCGAGCTGACCGAAGCCGGTGTCGTCCAAGACGA
>DASTGF010000311.1:0-2960 GCA_035719255.1 Microlunatus sp.
ACCCAGGGGGACCAGGTGAACACGCTTGGCAGCGCCTGGAATCGCGTCGGCCGACGAGCCCCTGGGTCAACCCATGATCACGACGACCTTCGGACTCGGCGCAACGGACCCATCGACACACCGGGCGTACGGGACCAGTCAGGGCGACGACTCGCTCTACGTCCACGTCACGGTCGCCCGGCTGCGCGCTGTGCACGACCAGGCGCACCCGCGGGCGATTTCGGCGTGATTTCCAGCGCTCAGCGCAGGTTTTCACGCCCAAATCGCTCTAATCCGAAAATGGCGGTGAGCTGGCTCGGTACTGGTTTGGTCAGGCCGCTGGGGTGAGGGTGACGGTGTAGCCGAGGGCTTCGAGTTGGCGGATGTGGTTGTGTTTCTTGACCTCTGGGTTTGTGTGTTTGGTGAAGTGATCGGCACCGAGGTCGGTGAAGTGGGTGTCCTCGTCGGCGAGTAGGTGCCAGGCGATGACGAGGATGGAGCGGCCGACGGCGACGATGGCGCGTTTTTTGCCTCGCCGTCGGGCGATGCGCCGGTAGCGTTCGCCCAGGAAGGTGTCGGTACGGCCGGCCACCACAGCGGCCTCGCCCAGGACCCGGGCCAGGTAGCGGTTACCGTGTCCGGTCGAGCCGTTGCCCTTGGTCTTGCCTGCCGAGGAGTTGATCCCCGGTGAGAACTTCGCCCACGAACACAGGTGTGCTGCGGTGGGGAATCGCGACATGTCTGCGCCGATCTCGGCGATGATGACCGCGGCGGCGACCGGCCCGATGCCGGGGATCTCATCCAGACGTGTCGCCGCCGAGGCGAAAGGGGTCAGATACGCCTCGATCTGTTCGTCGACGGCGGCGATGTCGGCGTCAATGTCGTCGATGCGGTGCAGCATCCGCGCGAGCAGGAAGGCATGGTGGGCGTCGAAGTGGCCGTTGAACGCCTCCTCGAGCCGGCCGATCTTGGTTCGCATCCGAGACCGCGCCATCTGCGCCAACACCTTCGGGTCGCGCTGCCCGGCGATCAACGCGGCCATCATCGCGCGCCCGGAGACCCCGAAAATATCGGAGGCCACCACTGAGAGCTTGATGCAGGCGTCCTCGAGCAACTTTTCGACCCGGTTCTTCTCCGCGGTGCGCACCCCGACCAGGTCGATGCGGTAGCGGGTCAGATCCCGCAGCCGCCGGATCGCCGGTGGAGGTACGAAACTGGGTCGCAGCATCTGCCGCTCCGCCACCTTGCACAACCACACTGCGTCCAGGACATCGGTCTTGGGTCGGCCCGGCAGGTGTTTGACGTCGCGGGCGTTGACCAGCCACGGCGCCAGCCCGTGAGCCTCCAGCAAGTAGAACACCGGCTTCCAGTAATCCGAGGTGGCTTCCATCACCACCCGCTCGACCCGCAACTCGACCAGCCGGTTGGCCAGCTCGATCAGCGAGCCGGTCATCGTGGAATGCGTCGACACCTCCTGCAACCGTTTCCGCGCGCTGTCGGGCGCAGGAACACGCACACAACACACGAGTTCGGCCTTACCGATATCCAGGGCCGCGACCCGGGCGATGATCTGTTCCTCATCATGGGACTCCTTCAACACCGCCACTGACCTCCCGTCTCCACACCTATCTGATATCTAAGGGTGTGGTTCGCCCGTGGAATCGCAAGGCCGACAACAGAATCTAATCCTCGTGCTCGCCGAAACGGCAACAATGAAGGGCCCACAACGCGATCCCAGCACCCGGCTAGATGACGGCCTGCAAGGACCATAGAGCGACGGCGTCGCAAGGCGACCACCAGCCCATTTTCAGGCCGGAATGGGCGACCCCAGGGTCAACTTGGCTAGATGAGTAATTCCAAGGGGTCAGTGGTCGTATGCGGTCAGTGATCGCAGGATCGGCTGGTCGGTTCTGTCGTTGTGCCAGATGGCGGCGGTGAGGGCGAGGATGCGTTGTAGGACGCGTGCGGCGACTCCGGCGATGGTGCGTCCTCCGTGGCGTTCGAGGTCGAGCTGGGTCTTGAGGGTGTTGTTGACCGATTCGACGACCTGCCGCAGCGGCTTGAAGAAGCGTTGTCCCGCACGGGGTTTCTCTCCCTTGCGGGCAGGGCGCAGCAGTTTGATGCGGGCGTCGGCGAGGGCGGTTTCGAATTGGCGGCCGTAGTAGTTCTTGTCGGCCATCAACGTCTGTTCGGGATGGGTGGCGAGCAGGTTCGGGTCGGCCTCGAGCATCCCCAGCAGAATGTCGCGTTCGTCGGCCTTGGCGCCGGTCAGCGCGAACGCCACCGGCAGCCCCGACAGGGCGCACACCAGGTGCAGACGCAATCCCCAAAAGAAGCGCGAATGCGAGGCGCAGTACCCGTACTCGGCCCACCCGGCCAGATCGGAGCGTTTCGCGGTCTCCCGCGACCGCCCGCACTCGACCGGAGTCGAGTCGACCACCCACACGTCATCGGTGCACCGGGAGGTGCACGCAACCAGATGCGCGATGACCGCACGCAGCATCCCGGCCGCGGCGCGCACCCGCTTGTTGTAACCCGATTGGGTTGGCAGATAAGGAAACAACCCACGCAGCCGGCTGTTCGCATAGCGCAACCACCGCGCCTCCGAGGTGAACCCGAGCAGCGCTTGCAGCACCACCAGGGTGACCAGTTCGGCGTCATCGAGACGCGGGGTGATCCCGACCCTGGGACGCCATGGCCGATACTGCGGATTGTCGATCAGGAAATCATCGGCGGTGACGTACAGTGCGGTAGCGAGGGTGTCCAGGTCGGCGTCCACTTCGGCCTCCAGTGCCAGGTTGGGTTAGCAACGCCAATCCTGGACACCCTCACCCCGAATTCACAGCAGCCACACCAGTAACACCCCTTGGAATTACTCATCTAGCCAAGTTGACCCTGGGGTCGCCCATTCCGGCCTGAAAATGGGCTGGTGGTCGCCTTGCGACGCCGTCGCTCTATGGTCCTTGCAGGCCGTCATCTAG
>DASTGF010000312.1:0-13280 GCA_035719255.1 Microlunatus sp.
GCGGTGCCGGCGGCGGGCCTGGGGGTGGGCCCGGCGGGGGCGGCGGGCAGCCGGGCCAGTCCACCGGCGGCCAGTCCAGCGGCGGTGGGGGGACCGGTGGCGGCGGCACCGGTGGGGGGAGCGGACCGGATCAGGCGGCCAATCGCGCCTTCGCCGGGAAGTGGTTCGCCGTCGACCTCTGGACGATCAGCGGGACCGTGGTCGACGGCAACGCGCGGCTGGCCGCCCTGCGGGCACAGAATGTCCCGGCCGGCTTGGTGCAGAGCACGCTCTACCCAAACGCGACACCGGTGATCAAGAGCCCGAGCTGGATCTTGTACTCGGGTCCGTACGACACCCCGGCTCAGGCGCAGGCGGCCTGTGGTGCGGTGAGACAGGCTTCGGTGAGCTGCCTGACGATGCAGCTCCAGCCGTGATCCACGCCGCGCGTGCTCGGTGGAGAGTCAGCGCACCCGTGGACGCGCCAGCAGCGTGATCTCGGTGATCGTCAGCACCGGCTGCGCGCCGGCGGGCTGAGCCGGCGGGTAGGCGCTCTGCACCCCGATCCGGATCGACGAAACCGGCACCTTGGTGTCCAGCGTCAACGGCTGCCGCTCGACGTCCTCCAGCGCCATGGGAACGCACTGGTCGCCGTACGCGATCCAGACGTCCTTGGGCCGGTACTGGAACTGCCGGTTCGGGTTGTTGGCCAGGAGCCCCGCCCGAAGGTCGATCTGACGCAGCCGGATCTGGTCGAACTCGAGCTGGACCACGGTCGTGGTCGGCGTGGTGCCACAGCCGGAGCCCTGGGTCTGATCGGTCCACGGCATCGCCCAGGCGGCGGCCGTCTGATCCACCAGGGCTGCCGGGTCACTGCCCGGTGCGGAGCCGTCGGCCGGGATGGTGCTCGGGATGACCGACTTGACCGGTGCCAGCGTGCCGCGCACGTCGTAGTAGCGCGCGAGGATGAACGAGGTGGGCGAGCGCCCGATCACGGTCAGACCGGCCCCGACCAAGATCAGCACGAGAACGGTGATGATCACCCGCCGCCACCGGTAGAGCGGCGGCAAACTGCGCCGATAGGACCGCCGCGCCGCGCGGTCCTTGCTGTTCCACAGGCGTGACCACCAGGTGTCACGCTGGGCGACGGGCCGGTTCGACGGCGCTGCCCCACCGGGGCCGACGAACTGCTGGCCACAGTGCCCGCAGAAGCGGCGGCCGGCCTCGACCGGACGGCCGCACGACGGGCATCCGGCGGGTGCCGCCGGTTGAGGTGCGGCCTGGGATGGCTGGGATGGTGAGGGCGCGATGTCGTACGCGGCCACCGCTGTCGCTGCCGGCTGAGGAACGGGCGGGGCTGCCGGCGCCTGGGCCACCGGCTGCGGCCGGGACGCCGCCATTGGCGCCGGCTGCGCATGGGGCGGGAGTGCGGCGGTGCGCGACGGTCCGGGGTCCGGCCGAGCTTGAGAGGCCGTTGGCGCGGCGGCGGGCTGGGGGGCCGGGGGCTGGACCGGCAGGGGCTGGGTGGTGTCGCTGGCGCCGCGAGTGCCCTGGCCCGCCTGCCAGCCGAGATAGGCGCCGCAGAACGCGCAGAACTCACTGTTCGGCTTGTTGGTCTCGCCGCACTCCTCGCAGATCACGTCGCCCGATGCCACCTTTCGCGCTGCGGCGGACCCGGCGTGCGCCAGCCGGATCCCCGGTACGCGCACGTGCCAGTCAGTCTCACGCACGCAGACGCCGGCGTCGAGAGAATTGGCGAAGCTGGCCGTCTCCCCGGCCGTCGATCGAGGTAAGCGCGATAGCCTGCCGGTGTTCCCCCGTCCGGGCGAAATGCCCGTGCTTTTCCAGCGTGACGACCCTCAGGATTTGTGAAGTGATCACCTGCGCCAACTGCGGCACCGAGAACGAGCCGGATGCGGTGTTCTGCAGTGCGTGCAATCACTTCCTCCAGTGGGACGATCCGGCGCCGCAGACGCGGCCACGCCGGCGGAAGACGTCGTCCGATCTCGCGGCTGCGCTGGGCGCAACCCCACCGCCCGCCCCCGCGGCGGCGCCGGGCACGCCCGAAGGGAACACCGCGGCGCCCGCCCCCGAGCCTCCCACTCCGGTGCCTCCCACCCCGGTGCCTGTCCTCCCGGGGCCGCTCGTGCCGGAGCCTGTCGTCCCGGAGCCTGTCGTCCCGGGGCCGCCCATGCCGCGGCCGCGGGAGCCGGCGCCCCCGAGCCATGAGCCCCTGACGCCCGAGCCCCTGACGCCCGAACCCCTGACGCCCGAGCCGTCTCCTGCCCGACCGCAGCCCGTGGTGCCGCCGGAGCCGATCCGTCCCGACCCGCTGCCACGCCGGGACCCGGCGAATCCGATCGTGCCGGTCGCGCCGATCGGACCGATCCAGCCCGCTGTCCGGCCGCAGCTCCGCCCCGGCGACCCGGCGGCTCCCGTGCACGAGATCGTCGCCGCCATCGACGCCGGTCGGGAGATCGCCAGCCGTCAGGGACGTACCGATCTCGACCGGCACCTGCACGAGACCAAGGAGCGGCTCGCCGCCGAGCAGGTCCAGGTGGTCTTCTGCGGCCAGTTCAAGGTGGGCAAGTCGACCATGATCAACGCGCTGCTGCAGCGCGCGGTCTGCCCGGTGGACGCCGATGTGGTGACCGCGGTGCCGACGATCGTCAAGTACGCACCGCAGCCGACCGTCCGGACGTACGTCCGTGCCGAGGACGGCACCCGGATCGAGGAACGCGAACGTCCCCTGGACGATATCGATCTGCTGGTGACGGAGGAGGCCGATCCCTCCGATCCCGAACGCGACCGGGTGGTGGAGGTGGGACTGCCGCACCGGATGCTGCGGACCGGGCTGGCCATGGTGGACACCCCGGGCGTCGGCGGCCTCGACTCCGCGCACGGGTTCCTCACCCTGGGCGCGTTGCGGTACGCGAAGGGCGTCGTGTTCGTCACCGACGCGGCCCAAGAACTCACCGGGCCCGAGCTCACCTTCCTCAAGACCGCGGTCGAACGCTGCCCGACCACGGCGGTCGTGGTGACCAAGATCGATCTCTATCCGCACTGGCGGCGGATCGTCGACCTCGATCGCCAGCACCTGGCCCGGGCCGGTCTCGATCTACCGCTCATCGCGGTCTCCTCCTTCCTCCGGCTGCGGGCGGCGCGTGACCCGTCCCTGAACGCCGAGTCCGGCTTCGGCGAACTGGTCGCGTTCCTGGCCCGCGACGTGGTCGCCCGGTCGCGCGAGCAGTCGGCCCGCAATGCGGCCGTCGAGGTCGAGTTCGTGGCCAGCCAGCTGGAGCAGCAGTCGCAGGCCGAGCGGGCGGTGATCGACGCCCCCCAAGCCCGGGAGCAGGTGGTCCAGGAGCTCGATCGCGTGCAGGAGCAGGCGAAACGGTTGATCCATCCCACCGCCACCTGGCAGCAGACCCTGTCCGACGGCATCCAGGACCTCGTGGCCGACATCGAGCACGATCTCCAGTCCCGGTTGCGCTCGGTGATCCACGACGTCGAGGAGGTGATCGACTCCGGCGATCCCAAGGACACCTGGGAGGACACCGAGGTCTGGTTGCGACGGCAGATCGCGATCGTCACCGTGGCCAATCGCGACCTGCTCACCGACCGGGCCGAGCAGCTGGCTCAGGAGGTCGCCGATCACTTCCAGCTGCCGGAGGGATCCAAGCTCGTTCTGCCGCTGGCCGGTACCACCGACGTCGAGTCGATCGTGCTCGCTCCGGCGTCGTCGCTGGCGATGCCCGGCGGCAAGCTCGCGCCGCTGCTCGTCGCGGCCCGCAGCAGCTACTACCTGCCGATGATGGTCGGCTCGGTCGCGGCCAACGTGATGGGGGGCGGGATCCCTGTGCACCTGGCGATGGCGGGCATCTCGCTGGTGCTCGGCACCGGCATCGGCAAGAAGATCATCGGCGATGAGAAGAAGCGCCAGCAGACCTACCGCCAGCAGCAGGCCAAGGGTGCGGTTCGCAAGTTCATCGATGAAGTCGCCTTCGTGATGAACAAGGAGACGCGCGACGTCTTGCGGACCGCGCAACGCCATCTGCGGGACGACTTCCAGTCGCGGGCGCTCCAGCTGGAGCGTTCGGCGTTCGAGGCGATGGAGGCCGCGCGGCGGCTCGGTGAGCTGGACGAGGCGGGCCGGGCAGCGCGTCAGCAGGAGCTCGCCGCGCGCGAGAACCAGCTCGAGTCGGTCAGAGCGGCGGCGCGCGGCGTCGCCCGGACCCGAGAGGTGGTGCGCGCCGGTGGCTGATCCGCTGGTCGATCATCTCGGCGACCTGCTGGAGCGGGCGGTAGCCAGCGCGGCCGCCGACGAGGCGCGATCCCGGCTGGTCGATGCGCGCGAGCGGCTCGCCGGGCCGCTCAGGCTCGCGATCGCCGGCAAGGTGAAGGCCGGCAAGTCCACCTTGTTGAACGCGATCCTCGGTGACGAGCTGGCGCCGACCGATGCGGGGGAGTGCACCAAGATCGTTACCTGGTACGCCGAGGGGACCACCCCACAGGTCCGGGTGTTCCCGCTTCGCGGCGGTGGCAGCCTGATCCGTCCGTGGTCCCGCGAGACCGGCGCGCTGGACGTCGACCTCGGTGATCTCGAGGCCGCCGATGTCGACCGGATCGAGGTGAGCTGGCCGACCAGCAAGCTACGCGAGCTGACCATCCTCGACACTCCCGGCATCGCCTCGATCTCCGCCGACATCTCGGCTCGGACCCAGCGCGTGCTGGCCGCCGACGACGGCCGGGTTCCGGTGGCCGATGCGGTGCTCTATCTGATGCGCCACACGCACGCCAGCGACGTACGGTTCCTCGAGTCGTTCCACGACGACGAGCTCGCCCACGGCACGCCGATGAACTCGGTCGGCGTGCTGTCCCGGGCCGACGAGATCGGATCGTGCCGGCTGGACGCGATGGAGGTCGCGGACCGGATCGCCCGCCGCTACGAGGCCGACCCGCGGCTGCGCAGGCTCTGCCCGGTGATCGTGCCGGTCGACGGCCTGCTGGCGTTCGCCGCGACCACGCTGCGCGAGGTGGAGTACGCGATGCTCGCGACGCTGGCCCGGTCCGAGCGGTCGGAGGTGGAGGAGCTGCTGCTGACCGCAGACCGGTTCCTGCATCGGACGAGCTGGGTGGCGCTGACCGAGATCGAGCGTGAGCACCTGATGGACCGGATGGGTCTGTTCGGCGTCCGCCTGTCGGTGGAGCTGATCCGGGGCGGCCACGTCACCTCCGCGGTCGAGTTGTCCGACGAGCTGGTGCTGCGCAGCGGGCTGGACCGGCTGCGCTCGGTGCTGACCCGGCAGTTCGAGCAGCGCAGCCGCGTGCTGAAGGCCCGGTCGGCGCTCGCGGTACTGTCCGACGTGCTGCGGACCGGCGGCTGTCACGACGCTGACGTCCTGCAGACGGCGGCGGAGCAGTTGGCGGCGAGCACGCATGAGTTCGAGGAGGTCCGGCTGCTCAGCGCCCTGCGGTCCGGTGCGATCGAGGTCCGACCCGAGCGTGGCGTCGAGCTGGACCGGCTGCTCGGGGGCAGCGGCCACGGTGCGACCGCCCGCCTCGGACTCGCCGATGACGCCAGCGGCGAGGAGATCCGCGCCGCCGCCCTGGCGTCGTTGAGCACCTGGCAGCGGCTCGCCGAGCACCCGCTGTCCGGGCGCCAGCTCAAGGTGGCCGCCCGTGCCGCCACCCGGACCCTCGAGGGCCTGGTGGCGACGTACTCCCCGGTCACCAACTGACCCCACTTCCCGTTCCTGTCCCCCAGTCACTCGCGACTGTGCGCAAACGACGGCGACACGCCGGTCAAGGTTGTCGTACGCGCACAGTTGCCGGGGACGGGGCGGTCGGGACCGGGGCGGCCCAGGGCGGGACGGGACGGGAGGGGCGGGACGGGATCCGATCGGAGCACGGAGGCGTCAGATCAGCCCCTCGCGCACCGCGTAGGCGACCGCGTGCGACCGGTTCTTCAGCTGCAGCCGGGTGTTCAGGTCGTGCAGCACGTTCTTGACCGTGCGCTCGCTGTAGGAGAGCCGGGCCGCGATCTCGGACGTGTCGTGGCCGTCGGCCACCAGGCGCAGCACCTCGGTCTCCCGCGGAGTCAAGCCGCTGAACGTCAACCCGCGCGGCGCGAGCACCTGCCGCTGGAGCCGACCCACCTGCTCCAGCAGCCGACCGAGCAGATCCGCCGGTACGTCGCCCTGCCCGCAGGCCACTCGCTCGATGGTGCGGATCAGGCTGTCTGCGGTCGCGTCGCAGCGACGCAGCAGGCCACCGACCCCCGCCTCGGCCGCCGACACCAGCGCTGCGTCGTCGACCACGGTGGCCACCAGGACCAGACGGACGAGACCGTCGCGCCGCAGCCCGTGCAACAGCCGGACGGTCCCGGCATCGACCGTGTCGGCGACCAGTACCGCGACGCTCGCGCTCGACCGGTCGGCCTCGGTGACGATCCGGACCTCCGGACGCGTCTTGAGCTGGCTGATCACGCCGGCCTGCGAGATGGGATCGACGCCATAGACGTAGGTGGCGATGGGGTGACTCACGGCTGCCCTCCGGGATGTGCGTTCCTGCGCTTTCGGGAATCAGGGTGCGCCCGGACGCTCATCGACTCGTCAACATCGGCATCCGGGCGTTCAACAGCCGCTCAACGCCGGCTCAACACCTGATCCGCCTCCCGCGCGGCCGAGCGTGCAGGGCGAGTCCTCGCGGACGGAGCAGTGGTCGGTCGGGCAGCAGAGTGTGCCCGAAAGGGCACGTGGAGTGACGCGGGGACGCGGTCAGCAGGCGGTGCGCTTGCGCACCTTCTCGTCGGCGAAGGTCCAGGCGCCGGTGGCGATGCTCATCGTGTATTCCATGCTGCGGCGTCGGCATGCCGACTGGCCCCCGGCGGCGTTGAACGTCACATAGTCGTAGGCCACCCGGGCGGTGTCGGTGGTGTCGTCGACATAGGTCACCGATTGCAGGACGACGTTGCTGATCCGCTGGTGATGGGTGCTCGCGAACTTCTCCAGCGTCGGGTACGTCGTCAGCCGCGCCCCGCTGAGCTGCTGGTAGGCCTGCTCGAAGCCCGTCTGGCCCGACTTCTGATCGACCACCTGATCGCCGGCGTTGATACCTCCGAGATAGGCGGCCACCGCCGTGGCGATGCCGGGCGCGTCCGGGTGGGTGCTCTTGATCTCGACCGCGTCCGGTCCCGAGGGACTCGGGCTCTCGCACGGGCTTGGCGTATGGGTCTCCGGGCTGGCCGCCCACCCTGCGGCGAGCGCCTTCACCGTGCGACCGGGCACCGCGTAGTGCACCTGGGAACCGTCGCCGTAGCCGGTGTCGACCAGGCCCACGACGGTCGCGGTCTGATCCAGCAGCGGTCCGCCGGAGGTGCCGGCGCCGTCGGCCGCGCTGAACCGGATCACACCGGTCAGGGGCCGCCGGTCCTCTCCCTCGGTGACCACGGCGTCCTGGTCGACCCCGGTGACCCGTCCGGTCTCCAGGCCGATCGGCATCCCGCGGGGGTAGCCGACGGATGCCACCTCGGTGGTCAGTGCCGGGTCGGCCTCGGCGAGGGGTAGGACGTCGGGGCGGCCGTCGTCGGTGATCTGCAGCAGGGCGACGTCGGCCGTGGGATTCTGCCCGACCACGGTCGCGGTGAAGACGTGCTCCGTGCCGCCGCGACTCTGCAGGGTGCGGACCGCGATGGTCTGCTGGTCCCGGACGACGTGGTAGGCGGTCACCACGAAGCCCGGTTGCACGAAGAAGCCGCTCCCGGTGCGATACGCCCGGTTGCAGTCGACGCCCTCGATCCGGACCACCGCATTGCGGCTCTGCTCCAGGATCGCGTCCTCCGTCCGGGGCGTCGGGCTGCCGCTCGGCGTCGGCTTCGGGGTCGGGAATTGCAGCGAGGGCAGGGCTGGCGAGGGACCCCCGCCGGGTATCCGCGTACAGCCGGCCAGCGACAGCGCCAGGCTGCCGGCGATCACGACCGCCACCCCGCGGAGCTTCCGCACGGAACCCCACCTCCTCAGCCCGGTGCCTGGATCGTACAAACGGATCGTCCGGCGCGTCACGGTGAAAGGGGCGGGGTGCCCAGTTCGTTGCGCGATCGGCACCTGCCTGATCTACCGCACGATCATGCCCTGCACGATCGGCCCTGCACGATCGGCCCTGCACGATCGGCCCTGCACGATCGTCTCCTGGGGGTCTCCCAGGGCATAACCAGTTGCCCGGTCGACACCCGATGAGTCAGGGTCTTGTCTCAGGTCGGAATAGCGAACGGCATCGAAACGCTGACCCCAGGGTTCGCGCTCTCGGCCCCGGCCGACGGTGACCCGACGACGGGTCGTACGACCGCCGGCACGCCCCCATCACGCACGCAGGAGCAGGCATGACCACGACCACACCGGAGATCGTCCAGACAGGACGGATGACGCGCCGCGACCGCAACATCATCGCGACCCTCCTGGTCGCCACCTTCGTCGTCATCCTCAACGAGACCATCATGAGCGTCGCCCTGCCGACGCTGATGGTCGATCTCGGGATCGACGCCAACACCGCCCAGTGGCTGTCGACGGCGTTCATGCTGACCATGGCGGTGGTCATCCCGACCACCGGGTTCCTCCTGCAGCGGCTCTCCACCCGGACCGTGTACGTGCTGGCCCTCAGCCTGTTCTGTGCCGGGACCACCCTGGCGGCGCTCGCCCCGGGATTCTGGGTGCTGCTGCTGGCCCGGGTGATTCAGGCCTGCGGCACCGCCACCATGCTGCCGCTGCTGATGACCACGATCCTCAACCTGGTCCCGGTGGAGCGTCGGGGTGTCGTGATGGGCAACATCGGCATCGCCATCTCGGTTGCGCCGGCGCTCGGCCCGACCCTGTCCGGCCTGATCCTGCAGTACTTCTCCTGGCGCTTCATGTTCGTGGCGGTGCTGCCGATCGCGGTCGCCGCGCTCGTCTACGGCGCGCTGCGCCTCGTGAACGTCGGCGAGCCCGGCCATCAGCGGCTCGACGTGGTGTCGGTGCTACTCACGGTGCCGGCGTTCGGCGGTCTGGTCTACGGCCTCAGCCGGCTGACCTCGCCCGGCGGTGCTCCGATCGCCATCGTCAGCCTGGTGGTCGGCGTGCTGTGCCTGATCGCCTTCGGCCTGCGCCAGCGGAGCCTGACTCGCGCCGACGACAGCCCGCTGCTCGACCTGCGCGCCTTCGACTACAGGATGTTCAAGCTGTCGGTGGTCGTGCTCTGTGTCGCCATGGTGGCGCTGTTCGGGTCGGTCATCCTGCTGCCCATCTATCTGCAGACCATCCGCGGGCTGACCTCGCTGGAGACCGGACTGCTCGTCCTGCCGGGCGGGGTACTGATGGGTGTCCTCGGCCCGATCGTGGGGCGGCTCCTCGACCGCTACGGCCCGCCGGTGCTCGCGGCATCGGGTGGCGCCGTGCTGGTGCTGGCCCTGCTGGGTCTGAGCACGGTCGACGCCACCACGCCGATCTGGCAGCTGCTCGGTCTGCACATGGCGGTCATGGCCAGCCTGGCGTTCCTGTTCACCCCGGCGTTCACCAGCGGCCTGAACCCCCTGCCGCCGCACCTGTACTCCCACGGCAGCGCGATCCTCACCACGCTGCAGCAGGTGGCCGGCGCGGCCGGGACCGCGGTCCTGGTGATGATCATGACTGCTCGCGCCGCCTCCCTGGTCGCAGCAGGCGTACCGCAGGCCGAAGCGGTCAACGGCGGCATCGAGCTGGCGTTCGCGGTGGCCGCGGTGATCGCGATCGGAGCGGCGGTCTGCGCGGCCTTCCTGCGCAATCCGGTGCCGGCGCACCCGCACGGCGCGGTCGAGCCGGTCCCGGCGGAGGTCGTGCCGGACTGAGCCGTTCCGGCTTCGGTTCCGGCAGCTCGGGGGTCGTGGGAGGCTGGGCAGGTGAGCGACCAGACATCCGCCCAGCCCTCCGCGCCCCGTCGTTCCGAGCGTCCGCGGATCGCTCTGGTGACCGGGGCCGGCTCCGGCATCGGCGCCGCGTCGGCGATCGCGCTCGCCGACGCCGGTTGGACCGTGATCCTGGTGGGCCGCCGGGTCCATCCGCTCCAGGAGCTGGCCACGGACCACCCGCAGCTGGCGCTCGAACCGAGCCCGGCCGATGTCACCGACGAGAACCAGGTCGCCGATCTGTTCGCAGGGATCCGCCGCCGTCACGGCCGGCTGGACCTGCTGTTCAACAACGCCGGGATGGGCGCACCGGCCCGGGAGCTGGACGAGATCCCGCTGTCGGAGTGGCAACGGGTCGTCGACGTCAACCTCACGGGCACGTTCCTGTGCACGCGGGCGGCCTTCGGCCAGATGCGCCGCCAGGATCCGCAGGGCGGTCGCATCATCAACAACGGCTCGATCTCCGCCCACACCCCGCGGCCGCAGTCGATCGCGTACACCGCCACCAAGCACGCCGTCACCGGGCTGACGAAGTCGACCGCCCTGGACGGTCGGCCGTACGACATCGCGTGCTCGCAGATCGACATCGGCAACGCGGCCACCGACATGACCACACCGATGGCCGACGGGATCGTCCAGGCCGATGGCAGTCGACGCTCCGAGCCTCGGATGGACGTTACCGACGTCGCGCGGGCGGTCGTCTACATGGCGAGTCTGCCGCTGAGCGCGAACGTGCTGAGCATGACGGTGATGGCCACGAAGATGCCGTACGTCGGGCGCGGTTGACCGAACCCGGATGGCCACCCACGAGGTCACGAACCAGGTCCCGCCGCTGTCCGGCAGCGCCCTGGACTCCGATCCGGCGCTGACCGAGACACTGGATCGGCTGGGCGGCCCGTCGGTGGCGACCTCCCTCACGCGGCTCGGCCGGCAGGTCCGAGATCCCGAGGTCTTGCGCTGGGGCACCGAGGCCAACACCTACCCGCCGGTGCTGCGGACGCACGACCGCTCCGGGCACCGGATCGACGAGGTGGAGTTCCACCCGTCGTGGCACGCGCTGATGGCGCTGTCGGTCGGGGAGGGTCTGCACGCCGCTCCGTGGGCCGCGCGTGAGCCGCATCCGCATCTGCGTCGGGCGGCGGGTTTCTATCTCGCCAGCCAGGCCGAAGCGGGGCACGGCTGCCCGATCTCCATGACGTACGCCGTACTGCCGGCTCTACGTCATCAGCCTGAGGTCGCCGCACGGTTCGAGCCGGGACTGACCTCGCGAACGTACGCCTTCGGGCTGGCGGATCCGGCCGGCAAGCCCGGCCTGATCGCGGGCATGGCGATGACCGAGAAGCAGGGCGGGTCGGACGTCCGGGCGAACACGACGCGGGCACGGCCCGATGGTGAGGGCTGGCGGTTGACCGGGCACAAGTGGTTCTGCTCCGCCCCGATGTCCGATCTGTTCCTGGTGCTCGCGCAGGTCGCCGAGGCGGGGCTGACCTGTTTCTGCGTACCGCGCGTGTTGCCCGGCGGGGACCGCAACCCGTTCGCCCTGCAGCGGCTCAAGGACAAGCTGGGCAACCGGTCCAACGCCTCGGCAGAGGTCGAGTTCGACACGACGTACGGATGGCTCGTCGGCCAGCCCGGTCAGGGCGTGAAGACGATCCTGGAGATGGTCACCATGACGCGGCTGGACTGCGTGCTCGGTTCGGCTGCCGGTCAGCGGACCGCGCTGACCCAGGCCGCCCACCACACCCGGCATCGTCGGGCGTTCGGGGCGCTGCTGGCCGACCAGCCCGCGATGATGGCAGTGATCGCCGACGTGCAGCTCGAGGTCGAGGCAGCCACGGCGCTGGCGATGCGGCTCGCCGCGGCGGTGGACGCGGGCGAGCGGGCGTTCCTGCGGCTGGCGGTCGCGGCCGGGAAGTTCTGGATCTGCAAGCGGTCGGCGGCCGTGATCGGGGAGGCGCTGGAGTGCCTCGGCGGCAACGGATACGTCGAGGAGTCCGGTCTGCCGCGGCTCTTCCGCGAGTCACCGCTCAACTCGATCTGGGAGGGCTCAGGCACCGTGATCGCTCTCGACGTGCTGCGTGCCGTGGCTCGCGATGATGCGGCGCTGGCCGACGTGCACGCCGAGCTCCAGGCCGCGGTCGGCGCGAACCGGCTCTACGACAAGGCCGTGGGACGCCTGCCGGTGCTGCTCGCCGCGGCCGAGCCCGAGCGCGCCCGCGAGCTGGCCGCGACGCTGTGCGTGCTGCTCCAAGCCGCCCAGCTGGTCCGGTACGCACCCCCCGAGGTCGCCGACACCTTCTGCGCCACCCGGCTGCGCACCGATCCGGTGGGGAGCGGGGTGCTCGCGACGGGACTGCTCGGTGCTCTCCCGCCGGGTGCTCCCGCCGCCCGGATCGCCGCCCGCGCCCTCCGCTCCTGACGCCCCCGCCCTGCCGCTCCTGACGCCCCGCCCTCCCGCGCTGACGTGCCGCCCCACCCCCGGCCCACCCCACCCCGCCCCGCCCCATCCCCGGAGACTGTGCGCACACGACAGCGACACGCCGGGCGACTCTGTCGTTTGCTCTCACTTCCGGGGAGGGGTGGGGGACCGGCCTGCCCGAGATCTCACGTCCGGGGACGGGGTGGCGGACGGTCCTGCTTGAGGTCTCGCGTCCGGGGAGGGGGTGGCCGACGGTCCTGCTTGAGGTCTCACGTCCGGGGAGGGGTGGGGGACCGGCCTGCTTGAGGTCTCACGTCCGGGGAGGGGTGGCGGATCGTCCTGCCCGAGGTAGCGTCCGAGCACATCCCGGGGGGTGACCGACCGTATCCGTCGATAGAGGTTGACCGGACTCCCGGCCGGGTAACCCGTTCCCATGGCTTCTCAGGACGAGATCGACACCATCGCCAAGCTGGTCGAGGGCGCGAGGGTGGCCCACGTGACCACCCAGACCGCGGACGGACAGCTGGTCAGCCGACCGCTCGCCGTAACCGACCGAGAGTTCGACGGCGACCTCTACTTCTTCACCCAGGACCCCTCCGCCAAGACCGACCAGGTCCGTGCCCGCGATCAGGTCAACGTCGCCCTGCAGGTAGGCAACGACGGCTTCCTCTCCATCGCCGGCACCGCCTCGGTGTCACGCGACCAGAAGATCATCGACGAGCTCTGGAACCGCTACGCCGAGGCGTGGTTCGAGCAGGGCCGTGAGGATCCGAGCGTGGCCTTGCTCACGGTGCACGCCGACTCCGCCGAGTACTGGACGGTGAACGATCCCAAGGTCGTCGTGCTGCTCAAGTACGCCAAGGCCGTCGCCACCGGCGGTCAGCCCGATATCGCCGACCACGTCGCCGTCGACCTGTAGGCCCACCGTCAGCAGTCCTGTCGCTGTCGCGAAGTGCCGCTTACTCC
>DASTGF010000313.1:0-22512 GCA_035719255.1 Microlunatus sp.
CGGGATCGAGCTGGTCGACATCCTCCGGCCGCAGTTCGCGAAGCTGCTGCACGCTCGGCTCCTCGACGTCACGCAGCCGCCAGGCGTGCCGGCCGATCGCGGCCTCGAGCTGGTTGCGGGCAAACCGTCCGTTGCCGAACATCGGTCCACGAGGGGTGGCGCGGAGCAGCGCCTCGAACCGTTCGCGGGTCTCGTCCGGAACGTCGTAGTCGGCTCCCTGGGCCAGCGACAGGAAGATCGCCACGAGCTCGGCGTCGGTGTAGTCGGCGAACTCGATCGTCGTGCGGAACCGGCTGGCCAGCCCCGGGTTCTGGGCGATGAACATGGCCATCGGGTCGGGATAACCGGCGACGATCAGCACCAGGTCGTCGCGGCGATCCTCCATCTCCTTGACCAGGGTGTCGGTGGCTTCCGTGCCGTACTGGTCACCGGCCAGGCTGTACGCCTCATCGATGAACAACACGCCGCCGGCGGCCTTGGCGACCACCTCCGCTGTCTTGATCGCGGTCTGGCCGAGATAGCCGGCCACCAGCTCGGAGCGGTCGACCTCGATGAGGTGACCATTGGACAGCAGGCCGAGGGCCCGGTAGATGCCGCCCACCAGCCGGGCGACGGTGGTCTTGCCCGTCCCCGGGTTCCCGACGAACACCAGGTGCCGGGTGATGGTCGGCGACTTCAGCCCCGCCTTGGTCCTCAGGGTCTCGACCCGGAGCACGGCCACCTGGCGATGGATCTCGGCCTTCACCTCGCTGAGGCCGGTGAGCGCGTCCAGCTCGGCCAGGAGCTCCTCCAGCGATCTCTCGGGTAGCTGCTCCGATGTCTGCCCTGAGCCTGTCGAAGGGCCCTCGCTCCGCGCTTCGACCACCCCAGCGGGCAGGTCGGATATGTGCCCTGCGCTTGCCGAAGGGCCCTCGGAGCTCGTCGAAGGGCCCTCGCCCCTCGCTTCGGCCGCCGCGTCGGGCCTACCGGCACCCACCCCGCCTGGTGTGCCGATTCCGGGGAATGCCCCCGGACTGAGCGGGTCCAGTGCGGTCAGGTCGAGAGGATTGAGCCCGGGCGTGCGAGCCTCCCGGATGCTGTCCTCGGCTGCCCGCAGTGCTGCAATCCGGTCGATGGCGCGCTGCATCAGTCCGCGGCTCACGGGTTCGTTCGTCATGGCAGGTCCAACGTATTGGGTGGCGGTGGGGGCACCGACGAGTCCAGACCGAGGGCGCCGCCGCTCGCCGCCGGGCCGAACTTGGCCTGCAGGAAGCGGCCGTGGACGATCAGCGCCTGGGCATCCATCCGGACGGCGGCGTCGAGGATCTTGTCCATGGTGCCGCCGAGGAGATCGAGCTGGTCGGTCAGCAGCATCAGCGAGGTCTTGCCGTTCTCGATCGGACGAGTGTCGGCCCACTGACGCGGCAGCCGGAGGTAGGCGCCGACCGCCTCGGGCAGGTAATCGGTCGCGGTCGCCATCACCGAGTACGCCTCAGGGCTGCCCAGGCCGAGGTTGCGCAGTCGGGGCAGCGTCTGGCGCACGATGTCGGTGATCCGCTTGACCCGGGACACCACCAGCGCCGGGACCACGCCGCCGGACACCATCGCCTCCGTGCGGTCCAGCGCAGCGAGCAGATCTGCCTCGGTCGGGACCGACGGCACCGGCGTCGTGGCGCCGGGCTGCTCCCAGGTGGGCGTGTCGGCCTCCGACGTGCCGAACACCCGTCCCAGCCAGTCCCGCAATCCCATTCAGCTCACCCCACCTGTCGACCGTCGGCGACGGTCACCGCAGATCGCCGGGACCGCCGCGGTCGAGGTCGAGCGAGCCGGAGGCCAGCCGCTGATCGGACCGGTTGACCCGGTCGAGGTACTCCCGCGATTTGGCGACCTCGACCTCCAGTGTTCCGATGGTCTGAGCCATGGTGTCGAGGGCCTGCATCTTGAAGGTGTCGATGGAGTCCATCGTCGCGTAGATGTTCTGGAACGCCGCCTGCAGCTGCGGCATGCCGATGGTTGCCGACGCCGCCTGCTGCTGGATCTGGGCGGAGTTGTCCCGCATCATCTCCGACGTCCGCTGGATCAGGTTGGACGTCGTGGTGTTGAGCGCGGTGATCTGGTCCAGGACCAGCTTTTGGTTGCTCAACGCCTGCGCGACGATGACCGCGGTCCGCAGGGCGGCGATGGTGGTGGTCGACGCCCGGTCCACGCCCTTGATCAACTCGATGTTGTTCTTGATGATGATGTCGATCGCCAGGTAGTTCTGGATCGACACCGCGAGTTGGGTGAGCAGATCCTGGTGCTTCTGCCGGACGTAGAACAACACGTCCTGGCTCAAAGCCTTGGCCCGCTCGGGGTCGGAGATCTCGAGCTGGCTGATCTGGATGCTCAGCCGGCCGTCGAGGCGTTCGGCGATGTAGACGTACTGGTTCAGCCGGCCCATGGTGGCCCAGAGGTTCTGCTTCTCCAGATTGAGCGCGACGTTGTCCCGGGTGAGCTCGTCCTGCCCGCTGCGCAGGGCGTGCAGGATGCCGTCGAGATGGGTCTGGGCCGACTGGTACTTGCGGAAGTAGTTCTCCACCTTCTCACCGAAGGGGATCAGGCCGAGGAACTTCTTGGTGCCGGTCGCCTGGCTCGGATCGAGGTCCTCGACCGTACGGCGCAGGTCGAGCAACGTGTTGCCGACCTGGGAACCCTCGGCCAGGCCGCCCTCCTTGAGGGCACGGACGGGCGTCTGCAGCAGCCGGTTCGAGGTCTCGGCCGCTCGCCGTACGTCCGCGTCGCCCATGCTGCGGACGTTCGCCGCCTGGTCGGCGAACTCCGGAGACCGGGTCTGGGCCGTCGTGAGTGCGGTCAAGAACGCATCGACCTTGCTGTCCAACGCCGGTACAGCGTTCGGGTCGACCTGGGGCGCGATGGCCGGCGCCTGGGTCGCCGCCACCGGTTGTGGCGGCGGCGGAGCGGTCAAGGTGAGCGGCGCGGGGTCGGGCGGCGCGAGGGGCATCGGTGCCGCGGCACCAGTGGGTTCGGTCATCAGGGCCTTCCTCCGGCGGGCGCCGGCCCCAGCCGGCGCTGGCGAGACTGCCGACCAATCTACTCGACCACCGGCTGGCCCACAGGTCCCACCGAGCATCCTGCCGCGCCATCTCACCGCCCGAACCCGGCCCGCCGGTCGTGGGCGCCACCCATGCCGCCCCCCGGCCCTCCACCTGACCTGGGGTGGAGGGTGGGCGGGGCGCCGGCGTCGGTGGCTAGCCGGCGTCGGGAGGAGGCGGAATCTCGCCCGAGCCGCGGACGATCAGCTCGGTCGGAACCATGATCGTCTGCTCGGGGGAGCTGTCGCCGTCCAGACGCGCGAACAGCCGCTGCGCCGCCAGGGCCCCGATGGCCGCGGGGTCCTGGGCGAGCACCGTCAGCGGCGGGTCGATGAGATCACCGAGGGGTACATCGTCCAAACCGATCAGCGCCACCGACTGAGCCAGCCCGAGGCGGTGGAGTGCCCGCAAGGCGGCGATCGTGACGAGGTTCTGGCTGGCGAAGATGGCGGTCGGTGGCTCGGACCACGCCATCAGCTGCTCGATCTCGGCCTCGACCTCGCGCTCGGGATGCGTGATCCCGGACTGCTGGACGGGATAGCGGCGCGGATCGAGCCCCTGGGCGCTCATCTCCTCGGCGAACCCGCGGCGCCGCTCGACGGTGGTGGAGATGGCGGGGTTGCCGCTGAAGTGTACGATCCGCCGGTGTCCGTGGGCCACCAGGTGGGCCACCGCCCGCCGGGCGGTACCGGCATTGTCGATCACCACCGCGTCGGCGAGCAGTCCCACCGGCGGGCGGTCGACGAAAACGATGGGTGTGCCCTGCTCGCGCTCGATCTGCAGATAGCCGTGGTCGCTAGAGATGGTGGTCAGGATGAGGCCGTCGACCCGCCGCCGGGTGAACGCGCGCACCAGGGACCGCTCCTGCACCGGGTCGTCGTCGAAGCTGGCGGCGAACACGGCCGTCCCGCGAGAGCTCGCGACCTCCTCGACGGCCCGGTTGATGGCCGCCGAGAAGGGGTTGCCGACCGACTCGAGCAGCAGTCCGAGGGTAAGGGTCTTACGGTCGCCGCGGCGCAGCGTCCCGGCCCCTAGATGCGGCTGGAAATTTAGAGCGGTGATGGCGCGCTCGACACGTTCCCGCATCTGCTCTGAGACGTTACTCTCGTGATTTATCACGCGCGACACGGTCTTGATCCCGACCCCGGCCAGCGCCGCGACGTCACGAATGGTGGCTCGCGGGCGAGGGCCCGGAGCAGTACCGGGGAGTGACATCGTTGTCCGACAACCTTTCCTGGGGACGTTCTGTGGGCACAGCGTAGTGCAAACCGTTATGCGATCACAGGCGTGTACCTCTTGACGCGAGCCTGAGAATGCTTTAGAAATTGTCTAGACACCGTTGTCATAGTGACAGCGGTCACCAACGGAGGTGCTTATGCAGCGCAGCAGACTGACGCGGAGGATTCTCGCCCCGCTGGCCGTACTCGGATCGATCACGTTGGCCCTGTCCGCCTGTGGCGGCAACAGCGCATCTCCCGGCGGTGGGTCCAGCAGTGGCGGTGGCGGTAGCGACAAGCCTGTGGCGGTCACCCTGATCACCAAGACGAGCACCAACCCCTTCTTCATCGCCATGCAGCAAGGTGCCGAGCAGGCGGGCAAGGACAACAACGTCAAGGTCACCACGGTGGCCGGCAAGGCCGATGGCGACGAGCAGACCCAGATCGACGCGATCGAGGCGGCCATCGCCCGCGGTGACAACGGCATCCTGATCACCCCGGCCACCGACGCCGTGGCGCCGAAGATGCAGGAGGCGCGCGACGCGGGACTCTATGTCATCGCTCTGGACACCCCGCCCAACCCGGCGAATGCCGCCGACATCACGTTCGCCACGGACAACTTCCAGGCCGGTGAACTGATCGGCAAGTGGATGGCCGGCACGCTGAACGGCGGCGACGCCAACATCGCGCTGCTCGACCTGTTCAACGACAAGGTCGCCTCGGTCGACTACAACCGCGACCAGGGTTTCCTGACCGGCATGGGGATCGACGTCAAGGACAAGCAGAAGAACGGCGACGAGGACAAGACCGGCAAGTACACCGGTGGCAAGGGCGGCAACTACACCATCGTCTGCAACGAGCCGACCCAGGGCGCGACCGACCAGGGCAAGACCGCGATGGAGACCTGCCTGGCGAAGTCGAAGAACATCAACACCGTGTACACGATCAACGAGCCGGCAGCAGTCGGCGCATCCCAGGCACTTGGCGATGCGCAGGTGAAGGCGACCATCGTGTCGGTGGACGGCGGTTGCGATCCCGGCATCAAGTCGGTCAAGAGCGGCATCATCGGTGCCACCTCGCAGCAATACCCGGTGAAGATGGCCCAGCTGGGTGTCGAGGCGATCGCCAAGTACGTCCGGACCGGTGAGAAGCCGGCCGTGACCCCCGGTCTGGACTTCTTCAACACCGGCGTCCAGCTCGTCACCGACAAGCCGGTCGACGGGGTGCCCAGCATCACCACCGCCGAGGCCGAGAAGATCTGCTGGGGCGCCAAGTAGTCGCTCGCGGCGGAGCCCAGCGCGCTGCCTGGGCTCCGCCGAACGGGCCGGCCCCTCCCAGCAGGAGGGATCGGCTCACGGTACTTCTCCTATTTCCTACGGCAAGGAAGCCCAGATGAGCGTCACGACGCCAACGAGCACGCCGACCACGGCGGCCGAACAGTTCGCGATGCGCCGGCAGTCACCGGTTCAGCGCATCCAGCACCTGCTCCACTCCCATCCCGCGATCAGCCCGCTCTTGGTGCTGATCATCGCCTTCATCGCGTTCACGATCGTGAATCCCCGGTTCGCGCAGCCTGCGACGATCTCGATCATCCTGCAGCAGACGGCGGTGATCGCGGCGCTGGCCATCGGCCAGACCCTGATCATCCTGACCGCGGGCATCGACCTGGCCGTCGGCGCGACCTGCATCCTGTCCATGCTGGTGATGTCCAACCTGGCGGCCCACAACGGGGTTCCGGGGCCGCTGGCGCTGCTGCTCGGCGTCGGCGTCGGCACGCTGTGCGGGTTCCTCAACGGCATCCTGGTCACCCGGGTCAAGCTGCCACCGTTCATCGTCACCCTGGGCACGCTGAGCATCTACACCGCGATCGGCCTGATGTACTCCGGCGGTCAGAGCGTCGGCAAGTCCGACATGCCCGCCATCCTCAACGTGATGGGCGCCCGCTTCAAGCTGGGCCCGTTCAACCTGACCGTCGGGTTGATGTTCGTGATCTTGATGGCGGTGGTGGTCGCGTTCATCCTGAGCCAGACCGCCTGGGGCCGCCACGTGTACGCCGTCGGTGACGACATCGAGGCCGCGCGTCTCGTCGGGATCCGGGTCGACCGGGTGCTGTTGAGCGTATACACGGTCGCCGGTCTGATCTACGGCATCACCGCGTGGGTGTTGATCGGCCGGGCCGGCACGGCCAGTCCGAACGCGATCGTGGACGCCAACCTGGAGACCATCACCGCGGTCGTGATCGGCGGCACCAGCCTGTTCGGCGGTCGTGGCGGGATCATCGGCACCATGCTCGGTGCCCTGATCGTGTACTCGTTCAACATCGGCCTCAGCCTGGCCGGCGTCGATGCCCAGCTCCGCATCCTGGTCATTGGCGTCTTGATCATCGTTGCGGTCAGCATCGACCAGTGGATTCGGAAGGTGAAGGGATGAGCACTCCGGCTACCAGCGACCTGTCGCCCGAGGAGCAGCACACGGTCGGTCTCGGCAATCCGCCGGTGCTGGCCGACCCCAAGGACACCGTGCTCTCCGCCCGGAACCTGATCAAGACGTTCGGCCGCGTGATCGGCCTGGACGGCGTCAACATCGACCTGTTCCCCGGCGAGGTGCTGTCGGTGATCGGGGACAACGGCGCCGGCAAGTCCACCCTGATCAAGGCCCTGACCGGAGCCTTGACGCCGGATTCGGGCCAGGTCTTCCTGGATGGTCGGGAGGTGCACTTCAAGAGCCCGCAGGACGCCCGCGGCGCCGGCATCGAGACCGTGTACCAGACGCTGGCCGTGGCGCCCGCGCTCGACATCGCGGCCAACATGTTCCTCGGCCGGGAACGGCGGCGCAGCGGCCCGCTCGGCAGCGTGCTGCGGATGCTGGACACGAAGGGCATGAAGGAGGATGCCGGGAAGTCGATGGCCAACCTCGGCATCGCCACCGTGCAGAACATGTCCCAGGCGGTGGAGACGCTGTCAGGCGGTCAGCGCCAGGCCGTCGCGGTGGCCCGGGCGGCGACCTTCGCCACGAAGTTCGTCGTCCTGGACGAGCCCACCGCGGCGCTGGGGGTGAAGGAAACCGGCCAGGTGCTCAACCTGATCCACCAGATCAAGGCCAAGGGCCTGCCGGTCATCTTGATCAGCCACAACATGCCCAACGTGTTCGAGGTGTCGGACCGGATCCACATCGCCCGGCTGGGCGGCTGCGCGGGCGTGATCACGCCCAAGTCGCACACCCCGACCGAGGCCGTGGCCATCATGACCGGCGCCACGACGCTCCAGAAGGGCTGATGATCGCCACACGGTGAGCACGATCGAGGCGGGGTGGGACTTCGACTCCCACCCCGCTTCGTCGTCGGAGTCCAGGATCGCCGATCAGCTCCGGTTGACCCGGCGGCGTACGTCCCAGACGGCCAGCGCGAGCGCCACCAGGATCACCGCCAGGGAACAGACCAGCGCCAGACGGGCCCCGCCGGAGGGGTTCATCCGGGCGCCGCCGAGGTGGTACACCGTGACCAGCAGCGCGGCGCCGAAGGCGGAACCGATCCGCTGACCGGTCTGCAGCGCCGCACCGGCCGCGCCGCCCATTCGCGGTGGTACGTCGTTGAGCGAGAGGGTCTGATTCGGCGAGATCACTCCACCGCCGCCGAGTCCGGCGATCAGCAGCGGCACCAGCAACCACCACCAGGTCAGCCGATCCGGTTCGGAGGGCAGCACCACCAGCAGCCCGACGATCCCGGTCATCATGATCAGCATCGCGTATACGGTGATCATTCGCCCGACCCGCGACACCAGCCGCCCGGCGATCGGCGAGCTGATCGCGCCGCCGAGCGCCCACGGGGTGACCAGCAGGCCCGCCTGCAACGCGGTGAGCCCCGCCGCCTGCTGGAAGAACAGCGACAGCACCAGGAAGATGCCGGTGAAACCGGTGAAGTAGACCGTTCCGACGGCGATGCCGGACGCATATCCGGGGGTGTCCCGGAGCAGCGCGACGTCCAGCAGCGGCGGTCGGCCGCGGCGGCGGATGCTCCGCTCCCAGCGGATGAACAGCCACCCGCACGCGGGCGCGCCGATCAGCAGCAGCATCGCCGAGCGGTTGCCGCCCTGGGCCTCGATCGTGGGGAGCAGCACGCACAGCACCGCGGCCCCGAGCAGGACCGCACCGACCAGGTCCAGCCGTGTCTCGGCGGGGTCGGCCCGTTCCCGCCGCTTCGGCACCCACGCCAGGGCCAAGATCAGCGCCACGATGCCGATCGGCACGTTGACGAGGAAGATCGAGCGCCAACCGAGGTCCTCGCCGAAGGCCGCGATCAGCAGACCCCCGAGGACCGGCCCGGTGGCGCTGGCGAGGCTCACCGTGGTCCCGAAGTAGCCGAAGGCGATGCCGCGCTCGCGGCCCCGGAACAGCTGCTGGATGAGACCCGAGCTCTGGGGGGTCAGCATGCCGGCGGCCGCACCCTGCACCAGCCGGGCCGCCACCACCAGTTCCGCGGTCGGTGCGAAGCCGACGGCGGCGCTGGAGGTGACGAAGCCGATCAACCCGACGACGAGCAGCCTGCGCCGGCCGTGGGCATCGCCCAGGCGCCCGCCCGCCACCAGGGTCAGCCCGAAGGTCAGGGCGTAGCCCGAGACGATCCACTGGATGGTCTCCGGTCCGGTCTGCAGCCCAGTCTGGATGGAGGGCAGCGCGACGTTGACGATCGTCACGTCGAGCAGGCTCATGAAGCCGACCACCAGGGTCAGCGCGAGGATGCGCCAGCGGTGCGGATACGGCCGGTCGGTGATCACGGAGCTCTGCCCGGGGGGGCGCCGCCGACGCGTCGGTGCTCAGGACGTGGACCGCTGGAGCGCGGGCCCCTGCAGGTCGTGCCCGTGCAGATCATGCTCGTGGAGGGGGAAGCCACCGATGCCGCGCCAGGCCAGGCTGCTGACCAACATCTTCGCCTCCTCCAGGCCGATGAGTTTGTTGGTGCCCCCGGACACCCAGTAGCGAGCGCTGACCTGGGCCACGCCGACCAGGGAGATGGCGAGGAGCTTGGCCCGGTCCGGATCGAGATCGGTGTCCTCCACGATCACCTCCGCGATGAGGTCGGCGATCCGGTTGTTGACCTCCCAGAGTCGCGTCTGGACCTGTCCGTCACCGGTCAGGTCGGATTCGAACACGAAGCGGAACTCACCGCTGGCCGAGTTCACGAAGTCGTAGAAGGCACCCATCGTGGCGACCACCCGGGCGCTGTTGTCGTCGGTGGAGTCGAGGGCCTCCTCGACCACCTCGATCAGGCGGTCGCAGCTCGCGTCCAGCAGCGCCAGATAGAGGTCGAGCTTGGAGGGGAAGTGCTGGTAGAGCACCGGCTTGGAGACCCCTGCGAGCTCGGCGATGTCGTCCATGGCGGCGGCGTGGTAGCCCTTGGAGGTGAAGACCTGGTTGGCGGCCTCGAGCAGCTGCGCGCGTCGCTGGTCCCGCGGCATCCGCGCCACCCGCCCCGGGGTCTGGCTCACCTGAGATGTACGCGCCACTCTCGCATGCTATCCGCCGACGCCATGCACGCCGGATCGCGCGGACCTCGACCACGATGGGGCGTTCGGCGGCGGCGCGGTGGGGATAGCCTGCAGACGAGGGCCGGACCGCCCGACCGTCGAGCGCGAGGAGGTTCGCCGTGGCAGGCATCGTGGTGGGTGTCGACCTGTCAGACGCGGGGGTGGCCGCGCTGCGCTGGGCGGCTCAGCAGGCCCGCTTGACCGGCGAGTCGCTCCGCGCGATCCACGTGCTGAAGCTGCCCGACGCCTATGCCCTGGCCGGCCTGGTCGGAGCGGCGGTGGAGATGCCGGTGGAGTCGATCAACAGCAGTTATCGCGAGGCTCTGGACGCCATGTGGGGCTCGGTGGAGCCGGATGACGGCTGGAGCCTGGAGTACGTCGTCGACGACCCGCGGGGGGCGCTGGTCGCCGCCTCCGCCGAAGCCACCCTGGTCGTGGTGGGGACCCGAGAACACACCGGTTTCGAGCGGTTCCTGTCCGGATCGGTCAGCCACTACGTGCTGAGCCACGCGCTTTGTCCGGTGGTGGCGGTGCCGCCGGCGCGGATCACGCACTGATCCGGATCTGGATCCGGCTCAGCCCTGGACGTCCCCGGGCAGCGGGGGAGGGTCGGCCATCAGCAGGTCGGCGGCCAGATCACCGTGGGTTGCGACCCGTTGGAGCACCTGCTCGGGACCGAACCGCAGGTCGTCCGGACCGCCGACCTCGCCAAGCTCCTCCCACGACACCGGGGTGGCCACAGTCGGCCGTTCGCGACCGCGCAGGGAGTAAGGGGCAATGGTGTTGCGAGCGGCGAGATTCTGCTGGTAATCCACATAGACCCGGTTGACCCGTTGGGCCTTGGACATCACCGCGACGAAGAAGTCGGGCTCGGCGGCACGCAGGGCGAGGCCCAGCCGCTTGACGTAGGCCCAGGTGTCCCGGCTGCGGCAGGGCTGCACCGCGGCGTACAGCTGGATGCCCTTGCTGCCCGAGGTCTGCGCCACCGGCACCAGGCCGTCCGCGGCCATCCGGGCGGCGACCACCAAAGCGGCCCGAGCGCTCTCCACCATCGTCATGCCTTCCCCCGGGTCGAGGTCGACCACGACCCGATCCGCCCGCGGCTCGCCGTCGCGCGGACCGTGGTCGGGCAGCCCGATCAGCCCATCGTGCCCCAGGACGGCACTGCTCACCGTCCACTGGGGCACATGCAATTCCAGGGCGGCCAGATTGGCGAGCCAGACCACCGTCGCGGCATCGTCGGCGACGACGTAGGTCACCACCCCATCGCTGGTGTCGACCGGCACCGTGCGGACCCAGTCCGGCGTCCCGTTCGGCGGGTTCTTCTCATAGAACGGTGGCGCGTGGACCCCATCGGGGAAGCGGACCCGGGTCAGCACCCGGTCACGGATGTAGGGCAGCAGGACCGGGGCGATGTGGGTGTAGTAGCTGATCACCTCGGCCTTGGTATAGCCGACCGCAGGGAACAGCACCTTGTCGAGATTTGACAGGCCGAGGGTGCGCCCGTCGACCCGCACCACGATGTCCTCAGCCACGGCCCCATTCTGGGCCTATCGCTGTGACGTACTGCCGGGTACTCCTGTCCGTACGCAGCAGCGTCGTGACAAGGCTGCCCGACCAGCATGTGGAATAGCTCGCGGTCGGGGCGCGTTGGGCGGGGAGGATCGCCGAGAGACGGTCCGAACTGCACCAACCGCTGCTGCGCGTACACGAAAACTCTGGAGGAATCGTGGCCTACCCGCCACTTGTCGAGCCCGCTGCCGGGCTCACCCGCGAGGAAGTCCACCGCTATAGCCGGCACCTCATCATCCCCGAGGTAGGCATGGACGGTCAGAAGCGCCTGAAGAACGCCCGGGTGCTCGTCATCGGCGCCGGCGGCCTGGGCAGCCCGGCGCTGCTCTATCTCGCCGCGGCCGGCATCGGCACCTTGGGCATCATCGACTTCGACGTGGTGGACGAGTCCAACCTGCAGCGTCAGATCATCCACGGCCAGTCCGACATCGGTAAGTCCAAGGCCGTCTCGGCCAAGGAGTCCATCGCCGAGGTGAATCCTCTGGTCAACGTGATCGTGCACGAGGCTCGCCTCGACAACGACAACGTGATGGAGATCTTCGCCGGCTACGATCTCATCCTCGACGGAACCGACAACTTCGCCACGCGCTATCTGGTGAACGATGCCGCGGTGTTGTCCAACAAGCCCTACGTCTGGGGCTCGATCTTCCGCTTCGAGGGTCAGGTGAGCGTCTTCTGGGCCGAGCACGGTCCGCAGTACCGCGACCTGTACCCGTCGCCGCCGCCGCCGGGGATGGTGCCCTCCTGCGCCGAGGGCGGCGTGCTGGGCGTGCTCTGCGCCTCGATCGGTTCGATCATGGTGACCGAGGCGATCAAGCTGATCACCGGCATCGGTGAGCCGCTGATCGGCCGGCTGATGGTCTACGACGCCCTGGAGATGAGCTACAAGACCCTCAAGCTGCGCAAGGATCCCGAGGGAGAGCCGATCACGGGCTTGATCGACTACGACGACTTCTGCGGCTCGATCACCGACGAGGCGGCCGCGGCCCAGGTCGGCCACACCCTGACCGTCAAGCAGTTGGAGGAGATGCTCGACGAGCGGGAGTCTCGCGAGCGGGACTTCGTGTTGATCGACGTCCGCGAGTCGGTGGAGCGTGAGATCAACCAGATCCCGGGCTCGGTGCTGATCCCCAAGGGCGAGTTCCAGACCGGGGCGGCGCTGTCCCAGCTGCCGCAGGACAAGCAGGTCGTGCTGTACTGCAAGACCGGCGTCCGGTCCGCCGAGGTGCTGGCCATGGTCCACGACGCCGGCTTCGCCGACGCGGTGCACGTCGGCGGCGGGGTCTCGGCGTGGGTGAACCAGGTCGACCCGTCGCAGGCCAGCTACTGAGGCTGACCGGCAGCACCACAGACACCAAGCCCCCGGAGGATCAACTCCGGGGGCTTGTCAGTGGTACGTGCGATCTCAGATGGCGTGCACCTGGTCGGCCTGCGGGCCCTTCGGTCCCTGGGTCGTCTGGAACTCAACCCGCTGGCCCTCGTCCAGCGAGCGGAACCCAGGGGCGTCGATCGCGCTGTAGTGGACGAAAACGTCCGGACCCCCGCCGTCCACGGCGATGAAGCCGTAGCCCTTTTCGGCATTGAACCACTTGACGGTTCCCTGCGCCATGAAACATCTCCTAGCATCTGGCACTCGAGGCCGCACCTCACGACCTCGACAATGCTGCCGGACGCCGGTGACCCGCCGCCCATGCAAAGATCTGGGGGCGTAGCACTGACCACGACACAGACTTGCTCAACAGCGGACCTAGCCTTGCACACTTCGCGGCGCGGTGGAACCCGATCCCCTGTTTGTGATCCGGCGCGTCGTGAGGGCCGGATAGTTCGTCGCGTCGACAAATCAGGGGCCGTCGATCGAGGTGGTGACCGACATCGGAAGCCAGCGTGCGCGGGCCAGCAGAACCCGGCCGGTACGGATCGGGCAGCCTTCCGGACGCAGCCGTTGGAGAGCGCTTTCTTCCAGGCCCTGCGCGGGTCGTCCGTCGGCGCGGATCACCCGCCACCACGGGACTCCCGCGCCGTGGCTGGACATCACCGCACCGACCTGGCGGGGGCCGCCGCGACCGAGATACTCGGCGATGTCGCCGTACGTCATCACCCGACCGGGCGGGATGGCCTCGACGACCTGCAGCACGAGTTCGACGAAGTCCTCCTCCCGGTCGTCGCTGGACGGATCGTCACCGGCAGGATCGTCACCGGCCGGATCGTCACCGGCGGGCACGATCACCAGCCCTCGGACCCGGGCGCGCCCTTGAACGGACCGACGACGTCGGAGGTGATCCAGCCGCCGTAGAAGCCGCCCGGCTGCGGGATCACCCGCTCACCGTCGACCAGGCAGTAGTCCACCAGTGCGGGGTAGAGCGAGACGTGATCGCGGAGCATGGCGAACTGCGGATTCGGCTGCGGGTAGTACCAGGCGGCACGACGGGCCACCCGTTCGCCGCCCACGACGTCCAGGTAGTTCGCCGAGCCCTTCCATTCGCAGAACGACCCACCACGGGTGGAGACAAGGCTGCCGGGCCGGAACGCCGTGCGGGGGAGGTAATAGGTCGGTGGGTGCGAGGTCTCCAGCACCCGCCAGCTGGACCTGGTCTCACAGATCTCCTCGCCGCCGAGCACGACCACGATCTCGGCGTCGCAGAAGCGCGCGATCGGCGGCCGCGGGTAGTCCCAGACCGACTCCTGTCCCGGTGCGATCGCCTCCGGAACCGGCCACCCGCGGAATCGCCGCTCGCCTGCGCCTGACACGTTCCCGAGCCTAGCCGGGGCTGGTGAGGGTGATGCGGGTCCGCAGTCGTGGAGACCGGCCGACTTTGACCGTGACAGCGCCCGGCAGTCGCAGGACACTAAGCACATGGCCACCGCAACGGTCGTCGCCGTCTACGGCGTACCGGCCGGTCAGAGCCGGGTTCAGCGTCTCGGCAGCGGAACGCTCCCGCTGCGTCAGCTCGTCGTCGTCGACCCTCCGCTGGACGACGCCTTGGACGCGGCCCACCCCCCGCGCCCGATCCGGGTGGTCCTCGGCTCGGTCCGCGACGACGGTGAGCTGTTCCTCGAGCTCCGCGACGTGCTGCAGGTCATCCGGTCTGCCGAGGGTCACGGCGAACGGATGTGGGCGCTGGAGCTGACCGAACCGGCGGAGTCCCCGATCTCCTTCGGGGACGGGTCGGGCCCAGCACCACCGCACCCGGTGATCGACGCGGATCGGTTGGCCGAGTTGCTCCGCCGATCCCGCCCGTCTCGGCCGATCTTCCCCGGAGCACCGTTTCCGCACTCGCCCGTCCCGCACCCGCCCGAACCGCCTCCGATCATCCCGGCCGGCCTGTGGTGCGTGCTGTTTCCCCGTGCGACCTTCTGCCGGCACTGAGCCCGTCGTCGCGCGACGCGATCCCGCCGGCGGCTGGCGTCGGGTGGGGGACGTTGCCGTCGTCGCACTGGCTCTGGTGATGGACCTCACCGCCTGGGCCGGCGACCGGGCTGTGCGCGGGGGCCCGATGCTGCCGTTGCTCGTCGTGCCGGTGATCACTGTGGTCGTGTACGCGAGCCTGCTCTGGCGTTGGCGGCGCCCGCTCGCGGTGTATGCGGTGCTGTGGACGTACAGCTTCAGCTGCCTGCTGCTGCCGGAGTTCCAGCCGTTCGCCGGCCTGCTGCTGGCGCTGCACGCTGTGGCCGTCCAGCTCCCCGCGCGGTGGTCGGTGGCGGCTCTGGCGCTCACCGCCGTGCCGTTCTCCCTGTACGCGCGGATCACCGCCGATCTGGGCAGCGGCGGCCCACCGGCCGCCTTCGCCCAGGTGCTCGTCTTGTGGATGCTGCTGGCGGCTGCCGCCTGGGGCGTGGGCCGGCTGTCCTTCGTGGCGGCTCGGCGGTCGTGGCGGCTCCAGCAGCTCCAGGCGGCGCAGGCCGCCGCGGCCGTCCGCGAGGAGCGGCTCCACCTCGCGCGCGAGCTGCACGACATCGTGACTCATGCGGTGACCGCCATGCTGATCCAGGCCGCAGGGGCCAAGGCCGTCCTGGATGAGGATCCGAGCGCGGCGCGCCGCTCGCTCGACGTGATCGAAACCTCCGGGGTCCAGGCCATGGCCGAGCTGCACCGGATGCTCGACCTGCTGCGGATGGCCATTCCAGAGGGGGAGACGGCCGGACCGACAGCGACTCCCGGAACCGACGACCTCGTTGCCCTCGTGACAGCGGCGGCGTCCGCGGGACGCGATGTCTCGCTGACTGAACAGGGCGTGCCGGGGCCGCTCGATCCCAGTGTCGCGACGGCGCTGTATCGAGTGGTCCAGGAGTCGCTGACCAATGCGCTCAAGCACGGCGGACCTCGGGCCGCCGTCACGATCGCTGTGCGCTGGGCCCCGATGGTGGTCGAGGTCGAGGTGAGCGATGTCGTCGACGGCGAGGTCGCGCCCGGCACTCGTCCGGCGGAGTGGTCCTCCGGACGGGGACTCACCGGGCTGGCCGAGCGGGTGGCGACGGTAGGCGGCAGCCTGGCCTGGGGGCCGACTGCCACCGGCTTCAGCGTGCTGGCGCGGCTGCCGCGCCCGGGCGTCCTGGTCACGCCGACGCTGGTCCGAGCCGCGGACGGCGCGCAGGCCCGGCAACGATCAGGAACGGCAACGATCAGGAACGGCAACCATCAGGAACGGAAATGATCAGGAACGGAGATGATCAGGAACGGAGATGATCAGGGGGAGATGATCAGGAACGGAAATGATCAGGAACGGAAATGATCAGACGAGTGGCGGGTTTGCCGGGGCCTGATCCCGATCGGACGACCCCCACGAGCATGAACACCGGGCCGATGACTCGGGTGGCGGCGTGATCACCGTCCTGATCGCCGAAGACCAGCCGCTGGTGCGGGCCGGGATCGTGTTGCTGCTCCAAGCCGAGACCGGGATCGAGGTCGTCGGTCAGGCCGGGACCGGGACGGAGGCCGTCCGGCGCAGCGAGGAGCTCGGCCCGGACGTCGTGATCATGGACCTCCGGATGCCCGAGCTGGACGGCGTCGCCGCCACCCGGCTGCTCTGTGCGGACCGGCCGGCATCGGCCGGGGCCGGCCCACGAGTGCTGGTGCTGACCACCTTCGCCGACGACCAGGCCGTGTTCGGCGCTCTGCTGGCCGGGGCCAGCGGCTACCTGCTGAAGCACGCGGTGCCGCAGGAACTGGTGTCCGCGGTCCGCCGGGTGGCCGGCGGCGAGGTCTGGCTCGACCCGGCCGTCGCGGGTCGGGTCGTCTCGGCCCTGGCCGCGACTCCACGGGTGGGTGAGCCGACCGACGAGCTCATCGGCCGGCTGACCGCTCGGGAGCGCGAGGTGCTGATCTTGATGGCCGACGGTCTGTCCAACGCCGAGATCGCCGACCGACTGGTGGTCGGGGAAGGCACGGTGAAGACGCACGTGTCACGGGTGTTGATGAAGACGGCGTGCCGGGACCGGGTCCAGGCCGTCGCTCTGGCGTACCGTTCCGGGCTGGTGCGCCTGCCCCGCTGACGTCGGCGGTCACTGCCCGGGCGGGCCGCATCTCCCGCACGGCAGAGAGCGCAGATCCGTCTCCCGGCAGATTCGCCGACCCACCCCCGGAACCGACCCTTGAGGTGTGTCCGGACGGACCGGACACACCGCATCCGAGGGGGAGAGATGACCACCATCTCCGCACATCGCACGCTTCGCCGTACCGTCGCCGCCGGCATCGCCGTCACGGTCGCCGCCGTCCCGTTGGCGCTCGCCGTCGCGCCGGCCCAAGCCGCTACCGGTTCCGGGTGCACGGTGACCCCGCTGAGGCCGGTCTTCGCCGGCTTCAACAGCTCAGGCGTCAAGCAGGTCCGCTATCGCGTCACCGCGACCTGCTCGAGCAACCGGGTGCTGACCGTCGAGCAACGCCGCTACGAGGACGACGCCAGCCCCGATCCGGACGACTTCCTGGGCTCGTCGGTGCTCGTCCACAGCTTCTCCGGCGGCGCCACGGTCACCCTGAGCACCACGCGGTCCCTCCCCGACACCGAGCCGGGGAACGAGGAGATCTATCAGCGGATCCGCTTCCGGGTCAGCAGCAACGGCGTCACGTCTGCGTGGACCGGGTGGCAGAACTCGCCGATCCTGTCGATCCCCAACTGATCCCGAGCCCGACACGGGTGGGGACATCCGGGCCGCGTTTCCACCCACGGGACGCGGCCCGGTCGCACGTCACCGGCCGGGATACTGGTGCGGTGCCCGGCCGTGGACCAGAGCTCACCGTCCGACGTGCGGAGGACCGCTTCGTGACCGCCGTCCCCGGACGTACGTCGTGGCATGCGTTCTCCTTCGGAGAGCACTATGACCCCAATCGGATCGGCTTCGGACCGCTGATGGTCTGCAACACCGACCTGGTCGAGATCGATCACGGCTATCCCGACCATCCGCACCGCGACGCCGAGATCATCACCTGGGTGCTGAGCGGATCGCTGCGGCACACGGACTCGTTCGGCCACACCGGCATCGTCCACCCCGGGCTGGCGCAGCGGATGAGCGCCGGGACCGGGATCGTGCACGCCGAGGTCAACGACGCGTACCGGATCGATCCCGACCGACCCGTGGCGCCGGTGCATTTCCTTCAGCTGTGGCTCCGGCCGGACACCCCCGGAAGCCCGCCGGGGTACGCGCAGGACGAGGTGACCGACGCTGACCTCCGCAGCGGGCTGGTGCCGATCATGTCCGGTCGCCGGCACGACGTGACCATCGGTCTCGGCGTTGCCGACGCCACCTTGTGGGCGGCGCGTCCCGACCCCGGCGCCACCCTCGGGCTGCCGGACGCCCCGCTGCTGCACCTGATCGTCGGTCGCGGCGAGGTGGACCTGGAGGGAGCCGGACGGCTGCGCACCGGTGACACCGCCGAGCTGACCGGTCGAGGCGGCTCGGTGATCACCGCGATCAGCGAGGTGGATCTGCTGGTCTGGGAGTTCGGCCGATGAGCGAGCGTCCGTGGCTGATCAGGATCTTCGGCCGTGACCGTCCGCGGCTGACCCACGAGTTGCTCGAGCTGCTGGCGACCGAGGGTGCGGAGCTGGACGACATGGAGCAGATCGTCGTCCGGGAGCGGCTCACCCTGGACGTTCTGGTCCGGCTCGGTCCGTCACCCGCTGGGATCCTGGAGCACGTGGAGGCCTGGGGTGCGGGTCACCGATTGAGTGTGTCGGCCTCGCAGGTGGAATCGAGCTCGTCGCGCGCGGAACTGCCGCGGCACGCCGTCACCGTGCTGGGGGAGCGGTTGACTCCGGCGGACCTGGGTGCGGTGGCTGCCGCGATCGCGAGCAGCGGCGGCAACATCGACCGGATCGTCCGGCTGGCGACCAGGCCGGTCACCGCGTACGACCTCGCGGTGATCGTCGACGAGCCGGACCGCATGCGCCGGGCGCTGATGGAGGTCGCCCACGATCATCGCCTCGACATCGCCGTCCAGTCCGGCGGACTGGAGCGCCGGGCCAAGCGGCTGGTGGTGATGGACGTGGACTCGACGCTGATCGCCGACGAGGTGATCGAGCTGCTGGCCGACGAGGCCGGTGTCGGACAGCAGGTGGCGGCCATCACCGAACGGGCCATGGCCGGCGAGCTGGACTTTGAGGGATCGCTACGGGAACGGGTGCGGCTGCTCTCCGGTCTGGATACCGACGCCATCGACCGCGCCCGCCGGCGGATCCGGCTGACGCCGGGTGCGCGGACGTTCGTGGCCACCCTGCAGCGGCTCGGCGCCACCGTGGAGATCATCAGCGGCGGCTTCACCCCGTTCACCGACTGGTTGCGGGCCGAACTCGATCTCGATCACGCCCACGCCAATGTGCTGGAGGTCCGTAACGGTGTGCTCACCGGCGAGGTCCTCGGCCGCGTCGTTGACCGGGCCCGCAAGGCCGAGCTGCTGACCGAGATCGCCGCCGCGGAAGGAATCCCGCTGAGCCAGACGGTGGCCATCGGTGATGGCGCCAACGATCTGGACATGTTGGCCACCGCGGGTCTCGGCATCGCGTTCAACGCCAAGCCGCTGGTCCGCCGGCAGGTGGGCACGACGGTGTCAGTGCCCTACCTGGACGCGATCTTGTTCATGCTCGGTCTGCGCGGTCGTGACGTCGACCGGCTCGAGTGACGCGTTGCTGCTCGACGTGATCATCTGTTTGACAAGATGACCACATGGCCGGACGCACGCCCGATGGCGCTGGGCCGGTCGGGTCCGCGGGGATCTCGACCTCCACCGATGGTCGCTGGGCGCCGTTTCCCGTCCAGGACTGGTCGGCCATGCCGATCGCTGGCGGCGGGTCGGGGCAGACGGCGGTCGACCCGGCGTGGGGGCCTCCGCGGCGCCGGAGCCTGCGGCCGCTGGTCGTCATCGCCATCGTCCTGGCGGTGATCGCGGGATCCATCTTCGTGGCCGAGCGGCAGGGTCGGGTGCCGGTCAGTTCCGCCACCACTGTGTACGTCCCCGCCGACGGCGCGGTGGAGCTGGCCGGGCGGTCGGCTGCCGGAGCGCCGCCGTCGCTGGTGGCCACCGAGTCGGCGCGCTTCGAGGCGGGCGAGATCAGCTCCGCCCTCGACAACAACCTGGCCGCCCAGGTGCTCGGTGCGGTCGACCTGTCCCTCCGCGGAGTCGCGTTCTGGCGGACCACTACGACCGAGGTGGGATCGGAGGAGCGGCCCCAGGAGGTCCGGGTCTATCGGCTGGGACCGGCGATCGAGCTGCTGGCCGAGTCCTGGCCCGGACACGGTCTGGTCTTCCATCCCGGGCTGGTCGAACTGCCCGCGGACGTCGCACCCGGGCATAGCTGGGGAAGCGCCGGCTCCGCCGGTTCGGGACTGACCTACACCAGCCGGTTCTCCGCCGAGGCCGCAGCCGGAGGCTGCCTCCGGGTAAGTGGTCGGATCGCGGTGGCCAGCGTCACCGGGCAGCGGCGGTCGCCCCGCGGGGTGGCCCGCACCTGGTGTCCCGGGCGCGGCATCGTCGCCTCCATCGAGACCGAGGACGGCGTCACCACCACGACCGGGCCGGGACTGGCCGGCGCCCCGGGGGCGGACAGCGCCGCACCGGACACCGCAGACTCCGGCGAACCCTGGCCTACCGCCGCTGCCTGGGTCGCACGCACCCAGCAGAGCGTGTCGGTGGACCCGACGTTCGGCGAGGGACCGGTGGCCGGCACGCCGTCGCCGCTGCAACCGGTCAGCACCCGCTCCGGGTTCCTGGTCCGCGCCGTCAGTGGCGCCGAGGATCTGCTGGTGTTCGGGCGACGCGATCAGCGGACGTGGCGCAGCCTGTGGCGGATGCATCCCGGCGGCCGGATCCTGTCCCTCGCCTCGTTCGGTGACGTCGTCGTGACCACCACGAGCCGGCGCCAGCTGATCGGCTACAGCGACGCCGGGGCACGGCTGTGGACGCTCGACCTCGACGAGGCCGCCTTCTCCGCCCCGGTCCGGCTCGGTCCCGACCGGCTCGCAGTCGTCGACCTCGCCGGCACCGTGGTGGCGGCCGATATCGCCACCGGGGTCGTCCGCTGGCGGCGGACCGGATCCGACGTCGGGGTGGCGCCGGCTTCGGTACCGGCCGGCGACGGCCGGCCCGGGCTGCTGTTGGTGGGGGACCGGTCCGGTCAGCTGACCGCGTATGAGGCGAGCGACGGCACTCAGCGCTGGCAACTCGACACCGAACGGTTTCTCGGGGCGGCGGGTGCCGGCGATGCGGTGCTGCTCGTCGATGATCAAGATCTCGAAGCGGTCGGGCTGGCCGACGGGCAGCGCCGGTGGGTGCAGCCGTTCGACGGGACGTTCCGGTCGGTGGTGTCGGTCGCCGGCCGCGCCGTCTTGTCGACCCGGGCCGAGTCCTCGCTGATCACGGCGGACGGCACGGTCCGGAGGCTGCCCCAGCCCTACACCGTGGTCACCGTGCAGGCCGCCGAGCTGGTCGGGTGGGGGAAGCGCCGGGCCGATCTGGTCGGCGCCGACGGAACGGTGGAAGCGTCGGTGGACGTACCTGTCCTCGGCTCGACCAGCGCCGGGCGCGCGGCCACCGGCGGTCCGGACGGCGTGTTGGCTGCCGAAGCCAACTGGACAGTCCGCAGCTGGGGTGCGACGAACCGGTGATGTCCCCGCGACGACCGGGTGATCACCACCAACCCTGGCGGCGGGCCCAACGCAGCAACAGCGCCGACATCACGATCATGATCACCAGCAGCACCGTCAGCGCGACCCAGTGCGTGTGATCGTTGACGATGACATTCATGCCGAGCACCGAGGACAGCGAGGTGATCGGGAGTGTGATCGCCGCGATCACGGCCAACCGCTCGGCAGCGATGGTCATCTTGGTGTCGGTCCGAGCGCGATAGAACTCGGTCACCCCGGCCAGGAAGTCCAGCTGCGCGTGCGCGATGTGCGCCACTCGCTCGTACTGATCGAGCAGGTCCTCGAGCAATGCGATCGCCTCCGGCGAGGCGAACGTGGTGAGCTTGATCGACCGCCGATAGATCTCCCCGCCCTGGCTGGCCATCGTCTTGATCGTCATCAGCTCGTGCCGGGCGGAGAACAGCCGGGTCAGGAATGCCTGCGGCTCCTCGTCGGTCGCCGCCATCACCCGCTGCTCGAGCAGCCCGACCTCTCGCGCCAGCTCGCCGACCATGGCCGCCTCGCCCCGAGCCACACTGGACACGATCGCGTACGACAGGCCGAACGGCGACGTCGGTCTCAGCCGGCCGTGCTCCATCCGGTCGACCACCTGACGGGTCTCGCGCAACGCCGCGTCGACGGGAACCGCTGGATTGAGCGGTCCGTGCACGGTGACGAGGAAGTTCGCTCCGATGAACTGGTCGAGTTCGAGGTAGTGGACGTGTCCGCCGGTGCCGATCAGCGGGGCGTGGACGACGATGAAGACATGATCGGGGTAGCGGTGCACCCGGGGTGTGTGGTTGCGCTCTCGGCAGTCGTGCAGGGCGATCGGATGGAAACCGAACGTCGTTCCGAGCAGCTGTTCCGCGACCGGGCTCCAGTCCGGGACGTCCAGCCAGACGAACCCGTCGGTCCGCAGGCGCAACGACTCCAGTTCGGCGAGGTCGTGCCTGGTCATCGCGCCGGTGGAGTCGATCCAGCGCAACTCAGGGGGGTGCTCGGTCACACCCCTGTTCT
>DASTGF010000314.1:0-4170 GCA_035719255.1 Microlunatus sp.
GCTTGGACCGCCGGGCAGGGCAGCGCAGTAGCTGACCGAGCCGTCGCGAGCATCTGGCACGTACTCGTAGCCATGTGACCCAACGACCAGATCCGTGTCGCGGTCGCCGTCCAGGTCGCCGGCCGCCAGTGCCTCGCCGAACCGGATATCGAAGCCCGACACGTTTGCATCAGGCAGTTGTCGGCGGAACACTCGAACGCCGGCCGTGCTGATGCCGCCGGCGCTGCCGGGAAGGATTCGAACCGTGCCGCTCGGCAGAAATTCTTCCTCGTCGATGTCCTCAGGATCATCGCCGGGCGCTCCGACGGCGAGATCGGGATAGCCGTCGACATTGAAGTCACCGACTGCCAGTGCGTAGCCCCACTCCGCGGAGGCGACGGCACCGCCCGGTTGTGCGATCCCGACCGAGGTTGTGGTGTCCGGTCCCTTGTTTGAGCCGTAGATCACCGTAACCGACCCAGCCTGCTCCACCGCGCCGATCGCCTCGCCCGGGTGTCCGACGGCGAGATCGGCGTATCCGTCCCGGTTGAAGTCCGCGCTGGTCACCGCGTACCCGAAGCGGTCCCCGGTCTCCGAACCGCCGGGGACCCCGAGACTGGACTGACTGATGATCTTCTCGGTGTGCGACAGACCGGTGGCAGATGCCGGCAGCGTGATCACGCCACCGGCGTTGCGGACTGCGTTGATCCGGAGGCCGGGTGCTCCCACGGCGAGGTCGGGGTAGCCGTTCCCGTCGAAGTCGTACGGCATTGCCACCGTGGCGGCACTCGCCGGCGCTGTCACGAGAAGGAGAGGGGCCGCGACGCTGAAGACGGCCAGAGCAGAAAGGACGGAACGCTTCATTGCGGTCTCCCGACTAATTGGGTCTCACCCTGCACCTTCCGGCGGTCCGGGGCAAGTCGACTGGCCAGGGTCGGTGTGCCCGAGCCGCACTCCTACTGTGGGAGGGCCGCCCCGAGCGCGCCGCCTTTCTGGGCGTTTGGTGCGGGAAGGCTCCATGGTGGCTCGGACCAGTCGATGGGCGGCCCGTAGGGGAGTTCAGCCAAGATCACGCCACCGCGGTCCGTTGTCGTGCCGATGTCCTCGCCGGGTGCTCCGATGGCGAGGTAGCCTGAGATATTGTTCCGCACGGGCGTGCTACTCATTGTCGCCGGCGCATTCCAGGCCCTCGAAGCGATATCGGCCATCGTGAACGATCAGTATCTCCTGGTCGCCCCGCGATACATCTACGCATTCGACCTGACGGCATGGGGATGGATCCACCTCATCATCGGGCTGGGCCTAGCCGCGATCGGCATCAGCCTGCTGCTGGGTCAAGGATGGGCACTCATGGCGGGCATCGCGATCGCCGCGATCTCCGCCGTGGTCAACTTCACCTGGCTGCCCTACTCGCCGTTCTGGGCCATCCTCTTGATTGCGATCGACCTTCGTCATCATCTGGGCGCTCGCCTCCGCACGCGTCCAGACCAAAGCCGTGTAGCGCCACGAGTGTCAGGTCTGTCGATCAAGGCCCGCATACCTTCGAATCGAATTCTGCGGTGTCTGCACATCGAGGCACCCGCTCATGTCCTCCAGCGGGCCGGCGCCGGTGTCAAGAGTGCATCGTCTGGGTGATGACGCCGACAACGGCGTCAGCGATTTTGCGATGCCCGTCCGCATTTGGATGATCGCCGTCGGCGGCGAGGTAGTGGGTCTCGTCGTACGCGTAGTCGGGTCCCTTGAACGCCGCTCGCAGGTCCACATAGGCCGACCCGGTGGCCGCCGCCGTGTGCTGGATGACGGCATTCAGCTCGTCGGTGACACTCGTGGCGGCGTCGACATACGCCGGCCCCTTGGCTTCGGCGTACTGGCCGCCGAGCCAGACACTCCAGTAGTCCAACAGCACCACCAGGACCGGGTGTCCGTGGGTAAGCTCGCGAACTCGGTGGACGACCGCGGTCAGGTTGTGCTCGACAACCGGAATTCTCGGCGAATAGCAGGCGACCGACGTGCCACAAGAGTCGGTGTACCCACGTCGTTCGCCCCCACCTCGATCTCAACCAAGCTAGCCTTTGCCAGGTGCGAGACGACATCGGGCTCGTCGCTCACTTGGCGAAGGACGTCCTCGCTGGTATAGCCGCCGACCGCGTCGTTCGTCGCGGCCACCTCGTAGGTGCGAACCCGGCTCAGCGATGAAGCAGTCAGCTCGGGGTAGGGAACGCAGTCGCAGCCGGACCCGGCCGGCACCGAGTCGCCGACAGCGACGATGGAAAGGGACGTCGGGGTCGTTGAGCCGGTAGGCGCCGCAGGAACCGAGCAGCCACTCAGCACGAGCATCACGGCAAACGCGAGAACTGCCCGAGGCATGGAACTGCAGGCCATCATCACATGCTAGGTGCTCGCCGTGTGCAAAAGAACGAGACGAGTGACGGGGCACCGACTGCCAACGGAACACCAGTGACGCGTTTACCCCGACAAGGCAGCAGTCCGCGTCCTGATCCTCGACCTTCGGTCCTCAGAACGGGACTGGCACGTTCGGGTGGCGGCGTGACCCGCCTTCGTCGCCTTCAGCCCGGCTAGTAGGTATCCGTTGATTCGTCGGGGGTTATGCGGCGAGGCGGGTGAGGAAGGCGTTGAGGTCGTTTCGGTGTAGCGCCAGTCGAAGGGTTCGGCGGTGGTGTCGTAGCGATCTTGGAACGCCAGGATGCGTTCGGCGAGGGCGTTAAGGTCGGCCGGTGCGCTCGCGAGGAACGGGTGGTTCCACCACAGCGTGGACAGATTCTTCTCTAGCATCCGGATCGTTTACGATTCAACCCGGGGAAAGCATCGTTAGGGGATCGAACATCCGGGGGATCAGCACGATCCACGTCTGCGCCGAATATCGGGGGACCGCGCAGCTGGACGGGGGTCGGGACACATCGATGCATTTGGTGGGCCGCGGCGGCTGCTTGGGGGAGTGAGCGCCGCGGCCCCACTGTCTCGTCGTCCCGTTCGCCGCGTCCCCGCGCGTTCGGGTGAAGAGCTGCCAGCAGGAGCGGGGGAAGGCCCCTGCGGCAGCAGCGCTCCATTCGACGTCGACCACTACGGTGTTCCCACGTCAGGTTGGGTCCACCGGTTTGGTCTTGAGGAAGTCGGGGGCTTCCTCGTGACGGTTCAGCGTAGAGACCTTTCGGGTGGCAGGTGACCGGATGGGGTGGCAGCTTTAGGTCATGTCCTTTAATAGGACACACCATTCATGCGTCGTATGGACTCGAGCATTCCTCGTGTTGATCGGGGTCAACCCACCATGACCCGCTCGACCGGCTCCGGGGACGGGTTCGTCAAGGTGGGGAAGCGGGTAGTCAGCAAGGTCTACAAGTTCGTACTCTGTCTGAGCATCCGAGCCCGCGCCCGTTCGAGAACCCAGTCCGCAACCGCGGCGCCGACGCGTCCAGGGCGGGTGGTGCCGAGGATGATGCCGATCTTGACCATTAGTGATGTGCCTTTCGGTTGGGCGCGTGTATGCGCGACGAACTGCGGGAAGATTCCGTAGCGAGGGGCGGTTATACAGGTCATCAACCGCCGCCGATCCCGGTTGTTCCAGACCGCCCATGGGCACCTTTAAGTGCCCGAATACGCACTATGAGGTGAGTGACATGACGCACACGACGAAACTGGATGACCACGAAGTCATCGATTGCGTCAAGATGACCGCTGGCCTCCCACGCGATCTCATGGTCAGGTTCGGAGACAAGTGGTCACTTGTAGTTCTCGCCGCTCTCTTCCACGGACCGCGCCGCTTCACCGAGCTGCATGCAGATGTCGGCGGCATCTCCCATCGGGCGCTTACCGCGACGTTGCGCTCATTGCAGCGAGACGGTCTGATACGACGCGAGGAGTTCGAGGAGATGCCGCGACGTGTTGTGTACGAGATGACGCCCCTTGGGCATAGCCTGCGGGCACCCATCGTCAGCATTACGCGGTGGGCATCGCGGCATCGCGTGGCCGTGCAGTTGCACCGAGGGGATTTCGACGCTGAGCAACGAGAGAGAGCACGCCGCGACAAGCTTAGAGATGCGCCCAATTGACTGTGATCAGGGAGTTTCGACTGACGCTCACCGAAATTCCCCACCCGTGTTTTTCCGTCATTGGGGCCAATACGGGGTGCGTCGCGTCCCACGCCATCCTCGCCCGCTCACACGACCCGAGATC
>DASTGF010000315.1:0-3187 GCA_035719255.1 Microlunatus sp.
CCCAGTACGACCGCGTCCTGGACGCCCTGACCGACAAACTCCCGACCGTGGCCGCCCACCTCGACGCCGCCCGCGCCGACGTGCTCGCCTTCACGACCTTCCCGAAGGAGATCTGGCGCCAGATCTGGTCGAACAACCCTCTATCCGTTAACCGGCCACCGATGCGGCGACTCGCCGTTGCAGCCTGAGGTTCTCCGTTCACCGCGTTCGGGGGCTGACACTGTGGCACGGTAGAGGAGGCCGCAGATGTCTGCTTCGGTGATCGGGAAGGCCGGGCAGTGCCGCTTGACCGGCTGGGCCGACGAAGACCTGGCGAATCGGTTCCTTGATCATCTGGCTGGTCGGGCGTTCGCGACGGCGACGGTCCGGGCTTACGCCTACGACGTGTTGTGCTTCGCTCGGTTCTGCCAGCAGCGCGGGCTCCGCATGAGTGAGGTGTTACCCGTCGACGTGTTCGATTGGGTGGCTTGGCAGACCGAGGGTCAGCGTCCACGATCGGGCATTGTGGTTGCGATGGTCCGGCATTCTGGCGCGGCGCCGGCGCCGGTGAATCGGCGGGTGGCGGCGGTCCGGGCCATGTTCGAGTATCTGGTGATGTGCGGCGACCGAGCCGACAATCCCGTCCCGGCTCCACGTCGAGGCCAGGGTCTGCGGGTGAAGTCTCGCGGCATGCTGGGGCATCTGGGCCCGGGCCGGCGGCGAACTGGCGGACGGCTGGTGCAGAGTCCACGGACGCTGCCGGAGTCCCTGGACCGCGACGAGGTCGCCGCGTTTGTGGCCAATCTGCTGACCCACCGTGACCGGGCGGTCGCGCTGCTGATGCTGCTCGGCGGGCTGCGGGCCGGTGAGGTGCGTCGGCTACGGCTGACCGACGTCGATGTCGCGCTGCGTCGGGTCCGGGTCCTCGGCAAAGGCGGCCGGGAACGGGTGGTGCCGATCGACAGGCCGTTCTTTACCGAGCTGACCGCGTATCTGCGCTCCGAGCGGCCGCCAGGTTTGGCGACACCGGAGTGTTTCGTGGTGCTGACCGGCGTGACCGCTGGACGTCCGATGACCGAAGCCGGGATGCGGAGTGTGTTCCGCCATCACCGTGCCACCTCCGGCGCGGTGCGGGTCCGACCGCACCGACTCCGCCACACCTACGGCACAGAGCTCGCGGCGGCCGGGATCGACCTGCTGGTTCTGCGGGACCTGATGGGACACGCCAGCCCAGAGACCACCGCCGGCTACGTGCATCTGTCTGCTGAGCATCTGGCCGCCGAGTACGCAGCGGCTCGGTCCCGGTTGGCCGGATCGGTGGAGGTTCGGCGGTGACTGCGGCGGTGGCACGGCTGGCCACCGAGCTTGATCATCCGCTGGTCGACGGCTACGCCGCCTTCTGCCAGGACCTGATCGATACGGGCGTGTTGACCGACCGGGCCCGTCGGGACCGGCTGCGGCTGGCCCGCCGGTTCCTGGACCAGCATCCCGACCTGACGGCGTGGATGGCGAGGCCGCTACCGGCCCGGCTTCGGGACCTGGACCGGGTGAAGGCATGGCCGATGCTGACGTTCGCGATCTTGACAGGCCGAGTCAATACTGACCTGGATCTGTTGCTGGTCAAGGATCTCGGCGGTTTCGGTCAGACCGCCGAACGGCTCCATGCCGACGACTACCAGACCGGGCGAGAGATCGCTGCCCGGCTCGGCTGGAGCCGACGCTGGACCCTGGACGTGCTGCACGAGTGCCTGCCCCTGCTGCTAGCCCGCACGGCGGTCTCGATGCGGGCCCTGACCATCGAAGATTTGGACCGGTTCGACGATGAGCTGCAGGCCAGCGTGGTCGTGTCGGTCTCCTCCCGCCGGGCCTACCGGGCGCGCATGTTCGGGCTGCGGCAGCTTCTCTTCGAGGCCCGCGTCATCGACACCCCGCCGACCCGGCAGCGGACCGCCGCCAGCTTCGCCGAACGACTCAGCGTGGTGACACCGGAGATCGCCCGGGTGATGCTTCGTTACCTTCAGGCTCGGGCGGCGGTGCTGAGGCCGTCCACGGTGTCCAGCCTGTGTGACGCGTTGACGGTGTTCGGCGAACATCTCGCAGTGACCCATCCCGAGATCACCTCGCTGCGGCAGCTGGACCGTCGCCACATCGAGGACTTCCTCGCAGCCAACGCCAGCCGACGGTGGCGAGGCCGGCTAGCCCGAGACCAGCAGGTGTCCCCGACCGTGGTGCACGCCGCCGTGCTCGCGGTCCGGAACTTCCTCGACGACCTGACCGCCTGGGGCTGGGCGGAACGTCCGGACCGCCAACTGATCTTCGCAGCCGACGTGCCCCGACTACCGCGGGCGCTTCCCCGCGCACTTCCCCCGACCGACGACGCCCGACTGATGGCCGCCGTCGCCGAGCTGAGCGATCCGTTCGCCCGTTGCGGGCTGACCCTGCTCCGTGGCGCCGGGCTTCGGCTGGGTGAGCTGCTCGACCTCGAACTCGGCAGCATCGTCGACTATGGACCCGCTGGGAGCTGGCTGAAAGTGCCGCTGGGCAAGCTCGGCACCGAACGGTCCGTGCCGCTGGACCCCGACACCTTGGCCACCCTCGACCGATGGGCCGCCCAACGTGGCACTCAGCGCGCCCATCCACACCCTCGCAGCGGCCGGCTCACCGACTTCATGTTCAGCGAACGAGGACAACGGCTCGGACCGTGTCGGATCCGGTCCGGCCTGAATCGGGCCGTCGCCGACGCCGGACTCACCGGAGCTGACGGACAACCCCTGCGAGTCGTCCCGCACCAGCTGCGCCACACCTACGCCACCACCCTGGCCAACGCCGGAATGAGCCTGCAGGCGCTGATGGCCCTCCTCGGCCACGTCACCGCCGAAATGACCCTGCGCTACGCCACCCTCGCCTCACCCACCCTGCGAGCCGCCTACGACGAAGCGATCGGCAAGGCACGACCCCGGCTGCCGATCATCGTCAACAATCGGCCCGTGCTGCCGTCGAAGGCCGACTGGCTGCGCGGCGAGATGCTCAAGACCCGGGTCGCGCACGGCTACTGCAGCCGCCACATCGCCGCCGAAGCCTGCCCCTACGCCAACATCTGCGAACACTGCGACAACTACGTTCCCGCCCCCGAGTTCGCCGACGCACTCCACGATCAACTCGCCGACGTCCACACCCTCCGCGACGACGCCGAACAGCGGGGCTGGAA
>DASTGF010000316.1:0-15675 GCA_035719255.1 Microlunatus sp.
GCGTTCGGAGCGCTGGACTGGTTGCCCGTGGGGGGTAGGCAGGGGGTCGCACACCGGGTGATACCGGCGTGTGTTGTGCAAAGGTGGCCAAGGCCGTGGGTGCAGTGGTGCGCGCATTCGGGGAGTTCCGTTCCCGTCGCTTGATCAGCATCGTCTTGGCGTTGACGCTCGGAGCCGCCCTGCTGGTCGTCCTGCCGCCGCCACCGGTACATGCCGCACCGTGCGATGCGCCGATCACCAGCGCGATCGCCTGCGAGAACAGCAAACCCGGCAGCCCCAGCAGCGAGTGGCAGATCAGCGGCGCCGGCAGCGCCAACCTCCAGGGCTTCGCGACCGATATCAGCGTCAACGTCGGGACCACGATCGGGTTCAAGATCGACACGACGCTGTCGAGTTACCTGATCGACATCTACCGGATCGGCTACTACGGCGGCAACGGTGCGCGCAAGGTCGCGAGCCTCGGCACCGTCATCGGAACGGACCAGCCGGCCTGCACCAACCAGTCGAGCACCGGGCTGATCGACTGCGGCAACTGGTCACAGAGCGCGAGTTGGGCAGTGCCGAGCGACGCCGTATCCGGCATCTATTTCGCCCTGCTGCACACCTCCAACAACAGCTCCGAAAGTCACGTCACCTTCATCGTCCGCAACGACGCCGGCCACTCCGATCTGTTCTTCCAGACCTCCGACACGACCTGGCAGGCCTACAACACCTATGGCGGAAACAGCCTGTACGTCGGCAATCCCGCCGGCCGGGCGTACAAGGTCAGCTACAACCGGCCGTTCAACACCAACAGCGGTGTGGAGTCACACGACTTCGTCTGGAACGCCGAGTATCCGATGGTCCGGTTCCTGGAGGCCAACGGCTACGACGTCAGCTACACCACCGGCGTGGACACCGAACGGCGCGGCGACCTGATCAAGAACCACAAGACGTTCTTGTCGGTCGGTCATGACGAGTACTGGTCGGGCAACCAGCGGGCGAACGTCGAGGCGGCTCGCGACGCAGGAGTGAATCTCGCGTTCTTCAGCGGCAACGAGGTGTTCTGGAAGACCCGGTGGGAGAACTCGATCGCCGGGACGTCCACCAGCTATCGCACGCTGGTGACGTACAAGGAGACCTCGACCGGCACAGCGCTCGACCCGCAGGACCCGCCGACCTGGACCGGCACCTGGCGCGATCCGCGACTCAGCCCACCCGCCGACGGCGGCCGCCCGGAGAACAACCTGACCGGGACGATGTTCAACGTCAACTGCTGTACCACCGACATGCACGTCAGCGGGTCGTCGAAGAGCCTGCGGTTCTGGCGCAACACCCGGGTAGCGAATCTGGGCGCCACCGTCACGACCACCCTCGGCTCCGGGATCTTGGGCTACGAGTGGGACGAGAGCCCGGACAACGGCTTCCGGCCGGCCGGTCTGATCCACCTCTCGAGCGACACCCAAAGCGTGTCCAGCTATCTGCAGGACTACGGCTGGAGTTACGCGCCGGGCACGGCGACGCACCACCTCGCGCTCTACCGCGCGCCGAGCGGCGCTCTGGTCTTCGGCGCCGGTACCATCCAGTGGGCCTGGGGGCTGGACAACAACCACGTCACCGACGGCCCGACCAACACCGCCGACGTGGCCGTCCAGCAGGCGACCGTCAACCTGCTGGCCGACATGGGTGCCCAGCCGGCCACCCTGCAGAGCGGGCTGGCCGGGGCGACCGCGAGCACCGACACCACCGCCCCCGTCTCGACGATCAGCGCGCCCGCCGACGGTGCCACGGTCCCGGTCGGGTCGCCGGTGTCGATCACCGGCAACGCCACCGACGTCGGGGGAGTGGTGGCCGGCGTCGAGGTGTCCGTCGACGGCGGGACGTCGTGGCACCCGGCCACCGGGACGGGCTCGTGGTCGTACAGCTTCACGCCTGCCACGAACGGCACTCTGACGATCAAAACCCGCGCCACGGACGACTCGGCCCGCACCGAGACGCCGGGGGCCGGCCGGACGATCACCGTCGGCACCGGTAACCCGCCGCCCAGCGGCAGCTGTCCTTGCAGCATCTGGCCGGCGTCCACCACGCCGGCGGTGGCCGCCGACCCGGATGCGACCTCGATCGAGGTCGGGGTGAAGTTCCGGGCCTCCCAGACCGGTTCGATCACCGGGATCCGGTTCTACAAGGGCACGGGCAACACCGGCACGCACATCGGCTCGCTCTGGTCGGCGACGGGGACCAAGCTCGCCTCGGCGACGTTCAGCAACGAGAGCGCGACCGGATGGCAGCAGGCTGATTTCACGACCCCGGTGCCGATCACCGCCAACACGACCTATGTCGCGTCCTACCTGGCACCGAGCGGCCACTACTCGGTCAACGACAGCTACTTCGTCACCAGCACGACGAACGGGCCACTGTCCGCGCTGGCCGACGGGGCCGACGGGCCCAACGGGGTCTACCAGTACGGTGCCGGAGGATTCCCGACCTCCGGATACGCCGCATCGAACTACTGGGTCGACGTGGTGTTCAGCACCACGACCGCGCCCGACACCACCAAGCCGACCATCACCGCTCGGACGCCGAGTGACGCTGCCACCGACGTCGCCACCTCCATCGCCCCGACCGCAACCTTCAGCGAGCCGGTGACCACGGCCTCGGTGGCGATGAGCGCCGGCAGCACGACGGTCGCCGGCACGACGACGTACGACACGGCGACTCAGAAGGTGACCTTCACCCCGACGGTTCCGCTGGCGAACTCCACGGCCTACACCGTCACGGTGTCCGGGGCCAAGGACGCGGCCGGCAACGTGATGGATCCGGCAAGTTGGAGCTTCACCACGGTAGCGGCACCACCGCCCGACACCACCCCGCCGACGGTCACGGCCAGGACGCCCGCGTCGGGCGCGACGGGGGTCGCAACGAACACCACGGTCGCCGCCACGTTCAGTGAGGCCGTCCAGGCGAGCACCGCCACGATCGCGGTCAATGGTCCGGCGGGCGCGGTCGCCGGGTCGGTGTCTCCGACCACCGGGACGACGCAGACCATCACCTTCACCCCGGCGGCAGCCTTGGCGTCGTCGACGACGTACACGGTGACGGTGTCGGGGGCCAAGGACGTGGCCAACAACACCATGGCCCCGACCAGTTGGTCCTTCACCACCGCCGCGGTGGCCGCGGGGAGCACGATCTGGGCCGACGCGGCGACTCCGGGGACCCTGGCGGACCCCGACACCGCGGCCACTGAGGTCGGGGTCAAGTTCCGCACCACGCAGACGGGCAAGGTCACCGCCATCCGTTTCTACAAGGGTCCGGGCAACACCGGCACCCATATCGGCACCCTCTGGAGTCGGACCGGAACCAAGCTGGCCACCGTCACCTTCAGCGGTGAGACCGCGAGCGGGTGGCAGCAGGCGACCTTCGCCACCCCCGTGACCGTCACCGCAAACACGACCTACGTCGCCAGCTACAACGCGCCGGCGGGTCACTACTCGGTCGACGAGAACTACTTCGCCACCGCGGCCACCACCCGGGGACCGCTGACCGCACTCAAGAACGGCACCGACGGGGTGAACGGCGTGTACCGCTACGGCGGCAGCGCCTTCCCATCGACCGGCTACCACTCGAGCAACTACTGGGTCGACGTCGTCTTCGTCGCCAACTGACCTCTCCGCCGCACCACCAGATAGAAGGACACCCGATGCTGCAGTCACTTCTCGTGCAGACCCGAACGCGCTTGCTCGCGATCGCGTTGGCGTTGGGCCTGGCGGCCGGGCTGCTGGTCAGCCTGCCGCCCGAGCGGGCCGACGCCGCGACCTGCCCGTGCTCGATCTTCACCGCCTCGCAGACCCCGACGGTGGTAGCGGACAGCGACACCGTAGCGGTCGAGCTCGGCGTGAAGTTCCGGGCCGACCAGGACGGTTTCGTGTCCGGAATCCGGTTCTACAAGGGGACGGCTAACACGGGCACGCACACCGGGTCACTGTGGAGCAGCACTGGCACGCGCCTCGCCACGGTGACCTTCACCGGGGAGTCCTCGAGCGGTTGGCAGCAGGCCAGCTTCGCCACCCCGGTGGCGGTCACGGCGAACACGACTTACGTCGCCTCCTACTACGCGCCGAACGGTCGCTACTCCGCGGACACGAACTTCTTCGCCGCCGGCTCGGTGGTGAACTCACCGCTCACGGCACTCGGTGACGGGGTGGACGGCGGCAACGGTGTCTACCGCTACGGCACGGGTGGCGGCTTCCCCAACAGCACCTATCAGGCCACCAACTACTGGGTCGACGTGGTCTACGCGACGAGCGGCGCCGACACGACCAAGCCGACCGTGACCGACCGTTCACCGGCGGCCGGGGCGACCGGCGTGTCCATCAGCGGTACCTCGGTCAGCGCGACCTTCAGCGAGAACGTGCAGCAGAGCACCATTGCCTGGAGCCTGACGATCCCTCCGAGCACGACCCAGATCGCCGGCACCGCTGCCTACAACTCCGCCACCCGCACCGCCACCTTCACCCCGAGCGCAGCGCTGACGACGTCGACGACGTACTCGGTCACCCTCAGCGGCACGCAGGACACGGCCGGCAACACCATGGACCCGCTGACCTGGACCTTCACCACCGCCGCGGCCGCCGGTAGTTGCCCCTGCTCGATCTGGCCCTCCACGGCGGTGCCCGGGACCCCGTCGACCGCCGACAACTCCGCCGTCGAGGTCGGGGTGAAGTTCCGCTCCAGCCAGGCTGGCTACATCACCGGCATCCGGTTCTACAAGGGCACCGGCAACACCGGCACCCATGTCGGTTCGTTGTGGAAGACCGACGGCACCAAGCTTGCGTCGGTGACGTTCACCGGCGAGACCTCGACCGGCTGGCAGCAGGCCCTGTTCTCCGGGCCGGTGTCGATCGCGGCCAACACCACCTATGTGGCCTCCTACTACGCGCCGGTCGGCCGATACGCGTCGAACACCAACTACTTCGCCACGGCGGCGACGACCAACGGCTCGCTGACGGCGCTGCGCAACGGAACCGACGGGGGCAACGGCGTCTACAAGTACGGCGCCACCGGCTATCCGAACAGCACGTATCAGTCCAGCAACTATTGGGTGGATGTGGTGTTCTCGACCACGGTGACCGACACGACGCCGCCGAGCGTGGCGGCGAAGTCTCCGGCGGACGGGTCCAGCGGTGTCGCGGTCAGCGCACCGGTCACCGCGACATTCTCTGAGCCGGTCACGGCAAGCTCGATCACGATGACGCTGAAGAACGCGTCCAACGCGACCGTGCCCAGCAGTGTGAGCTACGACGGTGGCACCCAGACCGCCACGCTGACGCCGACCTCGCCCCTGGCGTACTCCAGCAGCTACACCGTCTCGGTGAGCGGTGCCCAGGACGCGGCCGGCAACACGATGTCACCGGTCAGCTGGTCGTTCACCACCGGAGTCGAGCCGCCGCCCCCACCGGACCAGGGTCCGGGTGGGCCGATCGCGGTGGTCACCAGCTCCGCCAACCCGTACTCGAAGTTCCTCGCCGAGATCCTGCGGACCGAGGGCCTCAACGAGTTCTCCACCATCGACGTGAGCACGGTGTCGGCCACCACCCTGTCCGCGTACGACGTCGTGGTGCTCGGCAACGTCAGCCTGTCCGACAGCCAGGCCAGTGACGTGACGGCGTGGGTCAACGGCGGCGGCAACCTGATCGCCATGCGGCCCGGGGCCAACCTGGCCAGTCTGCTCGGGCTCACCGCCGCCGGAGGCACGACCAGCAACGGGTACCTCAAGGTCGACCAGGGCACCGCCGCAGGTTCCGGCATCGTCAGCGACACCATCCAGTTCCACGGCGCGGCCGACAACTACTCCTTGTCCGGCGCGACAGCGGTTGCGACGCTGTACTCCAGCGCGTCCACGGCCACCGCCTTCCCGGCGGTCAGCCTGCGGAGCGTGGGCACCAGCGGCGGTGAGGCCGCCGCGTTCAGCTACGATCTTCCGCGGTCCATCGTGCAGTCCCGTCAGGGCAACCCGGCCTGGGCCGGCACCGGGCGTGACGCCCAGCCGCCGATCCGGTCCGACGACATGTACTTCGGCGGCTCGCCGTCCACCGACTGGGTGAATCTGTCCAAGGTGGCCATCCCGCAGGCCGACGAGCAGCAGCGACTGCTGGGCAACCTGATCCAGACGATGAACCGGGACAAGAAGCCGCTGCCGCGGTTCTGGTATTTCCCGAAGGGTCTCAAGGCCGTCCTGATCGGCACCGGTGACGACCACGGCAACGGCGGAACCGCCGGACGCTTCGACCAGATGGTCGCCAACAGCCCGGCCGGCTGCAGCGTCAGCGACTGGACCTGCTTCCGCTACAGCTCCTACATCTATCCGAGCACCCCGCTGAGCAACAGCGCCGCCACGGCGTATGCCAACCAGGGCTTCGAGATCGGTGTGCACGAGACGACCAACTGCAACGACTTCACCCCGTCGTCGCTGGCGGCGAGCTACGCCAACGACCTCGGCGCCTGGAAGGCGAAGTACACCGGGCTGTCGAATCCCGTCAGCAACCGCACCCACTGCATCGTCTACAGCGACTGGTCCTCCCAGCCCAAGACGGAGCTGGCCAACGGCATGCGGATGGACGGCAACTACTACTACTGGCCCGGGTCGTGGGTGCAGGATCGTCCCGGCTTCATGACCGGGTCCGGCATGCCGATGCGCTTCGCCGACACCGACGGCACCATGATCGACGTCTACCAGGCGGCGACCCAGATGACCGATGAGTCCAACCAGACCTACCCGGCGACCATCAACGCGCTGCTCGACAATGCGGTCGGACCCAACGGGTACTACGGCGCCTTCAACGCCAACTTCCACACCGACACCTCGACCGAGCCCGAGAGCGACGCGCTGATCGCATCGGCGCTGTCGCACAACGTCCCCATCGTCAGCGGCAAGCAGATGGTGACCTGGCTCGACGGCCGGAACTCGTCCTCGTTCTCCGCGCTGACCTGGAGCGCCAACACGCTGAACTTCACCGTGAAGGTCGGGACCGGGGCAGCCGGCCTGACCGGCATGCTGCCCATCGCGGGCCCGAACGGCACGCAGCTGTCCGGGCTGACCAAGGACGGCAGCGCGCTGAGCTACACCACGGTGACGATCAAGGGCCTCGACTATGCGCAGTTCGCCGCCGGGGCCGGAGCCTACGCGGCGACCTACGCCGTACCGACGTCCGCGATGGCGATCATGTCCACCGCGGCCGACGTCACCGCCACACCGAATCTGGACGCGGCTACGTTGTCATGGGAGACGACCGCGACCGCGACCAGCGAGGTGATCGCCGGAACCTCGAAGACCGCTCTGGACCAGACGGTCGTCCGCAACGGTGCGGCGAAGAAGCACCGCCTGTTGATCAACAAGCTCAGGCCGGCGACGACGTACTACTACCGGCTGAGGTCGACCGATTTGAAGGGCCGCTCGGTGACCTGGCCCGCAACGACCAGCGATCCGGCGAGCTTCACCACTCCGGGTGTCGACAGCAGCGCGCCGGTCATCACCTCCGCCTCGATCACGCCCCTGCCCGACGGCACCGCGCAGGTGTCCTGGACCACCAACGAGCCCAGTTCGGCGGTGGTGAAGCTCGGCACCAGCGCGGACAAGATGGCGCCGGTGGCCGAGGTCGACGAGCTGGCCAAGGACCATCAGGTGCTGCTCACCGCTCTACAGCCGGGCATCACGTACTGGATCGCCGGTGAGTCCACCGACGCCTCCGGTAACACCGGCTCCAGCAAGGTCCGGTCGTTCGTCACTCCGTCCGGTGGCGTCACCGATCAGCAGACGGCTTCCTTCCGGATGGGCACGACGGCCGGTGACGCGCTGATCGACGACAGCGGCCTCGGTGCGGTGACCCTCGGTGGCAAGACCGGGACCATCCGCAAGGGGACGTTCACCTCGGGGATCCTGGATGCTCAGGCGATGGTGGACTGGGATCGGGCGATCCTGCGGTCCGACCTACCGTCCGGGACGACGCTGACCCTGAGTGTCCGCACGGGCAGCATGTCCATCCCAGACAGCTCCTGGTCGGCCTGGCGAACGGTGCCGAAGTCCGGTCTCCTGGGCGGGAGCTCGCGCTACCTGCAGTACAAGGTGACCCTGACCGCTTCGGCGGGCACGTCCGCACCATCGATGTCGGCGGCCGGCTTCAGCCACAACGGCGGTCAGATCGCGCACGAGAAGGAGACCGATCGCTGATCCTTCGGTCCCTCTTGTCCGAGGGAATGAGTCGGAAGCACAGCGTGCCGCGGCACGCTGTGCTTCTGGCGTCTCGGGGCGGGAGTCCGCGGTCCGGTGAGCCGTCGGGCACACTGTGCTGGTGCCACCCGTACCCGCACTTCCGGTGATCACCGCGCCTCAACGCACGATCGGTCGCCGCCGGTTCGACTTCGACCGGCAGATCGTGATCATGGGCATCGTCAACCGGACACCGGACTCCTTCTACGACGGGGGCCGGACGTATGCGCTGGAGGCGGCAGTGAAGGCCGCGCTCAGCGCGGCCGGGGCGGGGGCCGGCTGGGTGGACATCGGGGGAGTGCCGTTCTCACCGGACACACCGGACGTCCCGGTCCAGGAGGAGATCGATCGGGTGGTGCCCGTCGTGGAGGCGGTCAGCGCCGCCTCCGACGTGGCGATCTCGGTGGACACCTGGCGCTCCGAGGTGGCCGCGGCGAGCCTGGCCGCGGGGGCAGCGGTGATCAACGACACCAGCGGGCTGTACGACCCGGAGTTGGCCACGGTCGTCGCGGGCTCTCCGGCCACGTTGGTGATCACGCACAGCGCGGCCGCCCCCCACGTCCACCTACGGCGGCCGACGTACGGCGATGTGGTGGCCGAGGTGCGGTCCTTCCTCGAGCAGCGCGTCGAGCGTGCGGTGGCCGACGGCGTACCGCTGGACCGGATCGTCGTCGACCCCGGTCACGATCTCAACAAGAACACCAGGCACTCACTCGAGCTCACCCGCCGTTTCGGTGAGATCGCCGCGATCGGCCTGCCCACCGTAGCGGCGGTGTCGATGAAGGACTTCGTCGGTGAGGCGACCGGCCTGGACAAGCCGCAGCGGCTGGCACCCTCGATCGCCGCGGCGACGGTGTGCGCACTCGCCGGCGCCCGGATCCTGCGGATGCACGACGTCGCCGCCTCGGTCGCCGCGGCGACCATGATCGAAGCCGTGCTGGGCCTGCGCGAGCCGGCGTACCTCCGGCACAACATGTGATCAGCCCGCCCGTGATCGCGAACCGGCCCGGTCAGTCGATGCCGCGGCGGATGAGCCGGCCGTGCGGGGTCTCGAAGTCGACCGGCACCCCGCGGACGTACGTCTTCCGGACGACCCCCGACAGCGCCTTGCCCTGATACGGCGTCAACGGGTTGCGGTGCTGCAGACGCTGCGCGTCGACGACGAACGCCTGGTCCGGCGCGAAGATCGCCAGATCGGCGTCGTAGCCGATGGCCAGCCGACCTTTGGACCGCAGCCGGAGCCGGTCGGCCGGCTTGGTGGCCATCCACGCCACCACGTTGTCCAGGCTGATCCCGCGCCGGCGGGCCTCGGTCCAGATCACCGACAGGCTCAACTGGACCGAGGCGATTCCACCCCAGGCCACGCCGAAGTCGCCGTTCTCCAGGTCCTTCAGGGCCAAGGTAGCGGGGGAGTGATCGGAGGCGATGTAGTCGATGGTCCCGTCCAGCAGCCCTTCCCACAGCTGCTCGCGGTTGCTCACCTCCCGGATCGGCGGGCAGCACTTGTAGGCGGTGGCTCCGTTCGGGATCTCTTCGGCGAGCAGGCTCAGATAGTGCGGGCAGGTCTCTACCGACATGTCCAGACCGTCGGCCTTGGCACTGCGCAGCATGGGCAGCGCGTCGGAGGACGAAAGATGCAGCACGTGGGTCCGCGCTCCGGTCCACCGGGTGCGCTCGATCACTTCCGCGATCGCGAGGTTCTCCGCGCCGCGCGGGCGGGACGCGAGGAAGTGGGCGTAGACGTCACCGTCGGGTTTCGGGGCGCGATCGATGGCCCGGGAGTCCTCGGCGTGGACGATCATCAACGCGTCGAAGGACTGCAGGATCCGCAGATAGTCCTCGAGCTCGTCCGGCTCGAGGTGCGGGAACTCGTCAACTCCGGAGTGCAGCAGGAAGCACTTGAACCCGAACACCCCGGCATCGTGCAGCTCGCGCAGATGCGGCTCATTCCCCGGTACGGCGCCACCCCAGAAGCCGACGTCGACGAAGGCCTGTGGCGCGGCGATCAGCTGCTTCAGCTCCAGAGCAGCCGCGGTGACGGTGGACGGGACCGAGTTCAGCGGCATGTCGATGATGGTCGTCACCCCGCCGGCAGCAGCGGCCTTGGTGGCGGTGGTGAATCCCTCCCAGTCCGTCCGGCCGGGCTCGTTGACGTGGACGTGTGTGTCCACGATCCCGGGCAGCAGGACCTCGTCGTCGGCGAGGGTGATCACCTCGAGGCCGTCGAGATCGTGGCCGTACGGTTCGATCGTCACGATCTTGCCGTCGCGGATGCCGATCTCGCGGTCGGTGATGCCGGCGGTGGACATCATCCGCCGGGCGCGCACGACGAGGTCGTAGTCGTGGCCGTGGGCAGGCTCGACCACGGGAGCGACCTCGATCTCGGGATGCTCGGCCCGGAACTGGTCGATCTGCTGGCGAACCAGTTCGGGTTCGTTGACGGCGGCCAGCCGGCGCCGGGCAGTCTCGGTCATGGCTCTCCTGATGTGCGTCGATCTCAGTTGGTCAGTACGCCGTAGCGGCGGCCCAGCTCGCCGCCGATCTCGGTCAGCAGCGCAGCCGCGTCGGCCATCGCCCGGGCCGCGTCGGGTTGCCGGTCCAGCAGGGCGATGACCTCGTCGAAGCCGGCCCGGCGCGTCTCCTCCTCGCTCAGCAGACTCCGTCCGCAGACCCCGATCACCGTGGGTACGCCGTGGCTGCGGGCGAGGGCCGCCACCCCGACGGGGGTCTTGCCGCCGAGGCTCTGGCTGTCGAGACTGCCCTCTCCGGTAATCACCAGGTCGACGCCGGTCATCCGTGCGTCGAGCCCGACGAGGTCGAGCACGACCTCGACGCCGGGTCGGCGCACGGCCCGCAGCACGGCCAGGGCTGCATAGCCAACGCCGCCGGCCGCCCCGGCGCCGGGTGCGTCGGCAGCCTCGACCGCGTCGCGGCCGAGCGCATCGCCGAGGCGATCACGGAACCGGGCCAGATTCGCGTCGAGGACCGCCACATCGTCGGGACCGGCGCCCTTCTGGGGACCGAACACCGCGGCGGCCCCGTCAGGACCGAGCAGCGGGTTGGTCACGTCGGCGGCGAGAACCACGTGGATCTCGCCGATGCGGGGATCGAGGTCGCTCACGTCGACCGACGCGAGTCGGTCCAGTCCGCCACCACCCGGCGGCACCGGCTCGCCCGACGCGTCGAGCAGGCGGGCGCCGAGCCCGACGAGGAGCCCGGCCCCGCCGTCGGTGTTGGCGCTGCCGCCGACGCCGAGCACGATCTCGGTGCAGCCGGCATCCAGGGCCGCGCGGATCAGCTCACCGGTTCCGATGCTGGAGGCTCCGAGCGCATCGAGCCGCGGCGAACCGTCGCGGTCGCGGGGGAGCACCAGCAGACCCGACGCCGCGGCCATCTCGATCACCGCGCGAGGGCCCTGGACCGCGAACGTGGCGCTCACCGGCTCGCTGACCGGGCCGCGAACGGAGACGGTGACGGGCTCGTACCCGGCGGCCAAGGCGGCCGCCACCGTGCCTTCGCCGCCGTCGGCCACCGGCTGGCAGACGACGTCGGCGGTGGGCAGGGCCGCGGCCAGACCGTCGGCCAGAGCCTCGGCGACCTGGGGGGCCTCTAGAGAGCCCTTGAACTTGTCCGGCGCGATGACGACTCGCATGGTGCGTACGCTATCCACCCTCGGCCCCGGACGATCCGGCCTCAGGCCATCACGGAGATGGCGGTCGGGGCGTCGGCCCCGGTCAGCGCCAGCTCCTCGAACTCGGTCACCGCGTCCAGCCCGGCCGCCCCCATGGAGATGTTCGTGATCTTCTCCAGGATGACCTCGACCACCACGGGCACGCTGAGCTCCTGCGACAGCGCCGTCGCAGCGGTCAGGGCGGCTCCCAGCTCGTTGGGGTCGGTCACCCGCACGGCCTTGCACCCCAGGCCCTCGGCCACCTTGACGTGGTCCACGCCGTAGCCCTCCAGGTCGGGGGAGTTGATGTTGTCGAAGCCCAGCGACACGTGGTACGTCATGTCGAAACCGCGCTGCGCCTGCCGGATCAGCCCCAGATAGGAGTTGTTGACCAGCACGTGGACGTAGCCGATCTTGTGCTGGGCAGCCACGGCCAGCTCCTCGATCAAGAACTGGAAGTCGTAGTCGCCCGACAGGGCCACCACCGTCGCGTCGGGCCGCGCCGTCTTCACCCCCAGCGCCGCGGGCAGCGTCCAGCCCAGCGGACCGGCCTGACCGCAGTTGATCCAGTGGCGCGGCTTGTACACGTGCAGCAGCTGCGCGCCCGCGATCTGGGACAGCCCGATGGTGGAGACGTACACCGCGTCGGTCCCGAATGCCCGGTTCATCTCCTCATAGACCCGCTGCGGCTTGATCGGGATGTTGTCGAAGTGGGTCTTGCGCTGCAGGGTCGCCTTGCGCTGGGCGCAATCCTTGACCCACACGTCGTAGTCGGGCATCCGCAGATCGCGGCGACGCCGCTCCGCCTCCTCGATCAGCGCGTCCAGCGCCGCGCCGGCGTCGGACACCACGCCGTAGTCCGGTGCGAAGACCCGGCCGATCTGGGTCGGTTCGATGTCGATGTGCACGAACTTCCGGTTCTGGGTGTACACGTCCAGTGCGCCGGTGTGCCGGTTCGCCCATCGGTTGCCGATGCCCAGCACGAAGTCCGATTCCAGCATGGTGGCGTTGCCATAGCGGTGCGAGGTCTGGATGCCCACCATGCCGGCGTGCAGCGGATGGTCGTCGGCGATCACGCCCCACCCCATGAGGGTCGGGATGACCGGCACGTGCACCAGCTCAGCGAACCGCACCAACGCGTCCGCAGCGTCGGCGTTGATGATGCCGCCACCGGCCACGATCACCGGACGCTGAGATGCGGCCAGCAGATCCAGCACCTTGCCGGCCTGAGCGGGTGTCATCGCCGGGCGGGCCACCGGTAGCGGCTCGTAGGTCTCGATGTCGAACTCGATCTCGGTCTGCTGGACGTCGATGGGCAGGTCCAACAGCACGGGGCCCGGACGGCCCTCGCGCATCAGCCAGAATGCCTTCTGGAACGCGCCGGGAATCTGGGCGGCCTCCTTCACCGTCACCGCCCACTTGCAGACCGGCTTGGCGATGGAGGCGATGTCGACCGCCTGGAAGTCCTCCTTGTCCAGCTTGGCCACCGGAGCCTGGCCGGTGATGCACAGGATCGGGATCGAGTCCGCCGACGCCGAGTACAGTCCGGTGATCATGTCGGTGCCGGCCGGGCCGGAGGTACCGATGCAGATGCCGATGTTGCCGGCCTCGGCCCGGGTGTAGCCCTCGGCCATGTGCGAGGCGGCCTCGACATGGCGAGCCAGCACGTGCTGGATGCCACCGTGGCGCCGCATCGCCGCGTAGAACGGGTTGATGGCCGCTCCCGGCAGACCGAACGCCTGGGTCGCGCCTTCCTTCTCCAAGATCAGCACGGCCGCGTCGGCCGCCTTCATCCGAGCCATGATCAGTTCTCCGTGTCGTCGTTGTCGGGGGTGTTCTTCGAAGTTCCGTCCGATCTCGCGCCGTCCGCGCCGGCTGCCGGCGTGGCGGGACCACGGCCGGAGAGCTGCTCGACCAGCAACAGCAGCGCCGAGTGATCGAGATCGCCGTGGCCCAGTTGGCGGAGGGACTGCATGAGCTGGGCGGTATGGGCGCCGAGCGGGATGGCCACGCCGGCCTCGCGGGCCGCCGCCAGGATGATGCCCATGTCCTTGTGGTGCAGGTCCACCCGGAAGCCCGGGGTGAACTGGCGGGCGACCATCGAGGTCGCCTTGCGGTCCAGGATCCGGTTGCCGGCCAGGCCGCCGGCCAGCACCTCGATGGCGGCGGCGGTGTCGACGCCGTAGGCCTCGAGGAAGATCAGCGCCTCCGCGACGAGTTCGATGGTGCCGGCGACGATCAGCTGGTTGGCCGCCTTCACCGTCTGGCCCGAGCCGCTCGGACCGACGTGCACGACGGTCTTGCCGACGGTCTCCAGCACCGGACGGACCGTCTCGACGGCGCCGGGGTCTCCACCGACCATGATCGACAACGTCGCCTCGATGGCACCCTGCTCACCGCCGGACACCGGTGCGTCCACCGCGTGGACGCCGCCCTGCTCGGCCCGCTCGGCGAGGGAGACCGCCACGTCGGGACGGATGCTGGAGCAGTCGACCCAGACCGCACCCGACTTCGCGTTGGCGATCAGGCCGTCGTCACCGAGCGCGACGCCCTCGACGTCGGGGGAGTCGGGCACCATCGTGATGATCACATCGGCGTCCTTGACCGCGTCGGCCACCGACGACGCGCCCCGGCCGCCGGCCTCCACGAGCGCGTCGATCTTGGCGCTGGTGCGGTTGTAACCGACGACGTCGTAGCCGGCCGCGACGAGATTGGCGGCCATCGGGCCGCCCATGATGCCGAGGCCGATGACCGCGACGGTGGTCTCGGCGGCGCCGGTTTGGGAAGGGGAGGTCATGAGAAGGGGTCCTTTCAGGCGTACGAGCGTGGAGAGTCGGGAGCGGGGTCAGGCGGAGCGCTGCTCGCGGGGCAGCCAGGCGAACGGATCTGCGGCGGAGGTCTTGTACTCCAGCCCGACCCAACCGTCGTAGCCGCCGGCCTCCGCATCGGCGATCCAGCGGCTGAGCGGTGCGGTCCCCGATCCCGGCTCCCCGCGGCCGGGCGCGTCGGCGATCTGGATGTGTCCGAACTCGGCGGCGTGCTCGCGGATCACCGCGTCGACGTCGTCGCCGTTGACCGTGAGGTGGTAGAAGTCGGCCAGTAGCTTGACGTTGTCGACGCCGCGCTCGCGCAGGGCGTCGATCACGGCCAGCGCATCGGCCGCGGTGCGCAACGGATATCCCTCGGCGCCCGACACCGGTTCCAGCAGCACCGTGCCGCCGATCCGGGCCACGGCGGTCGCCGCCTCCGTCAGGTTGTCCAGAGCCAGCGCGCCGGCCTCGTCGGGAGAGCACTCATCGTTGCGCAGGCCGTACAGCGCATTGAAGGCCCGGCAGCCCAGGCGCTCGCCGATGGCGGTGACCACCGGGAGGTTGGCCAGGAACTCCGCCTGCCGGCTCTTCCAGCTCACCAGCCCGCGGTCCCCGGCCGGCATGTCGCCGGCGAAGAAGTTGAGGCCCGTCAAAGTGACACCCGCGTCGGAGACGGCGGCGACGAATCGGTCCACCTCGGCATCGGTGGGCTCGGCCTCGCTGAAGGGCCACCAGAACTCCACGGCGGAGAAGCCGGCAGCCTGGACGGCCCCGGGGCGCTCCAGCAGAGGCAGGTCGGTCAGCAGGATGGAACCGTTCACGGTGTACCGGGTCATCTCGCTCCGTTCAGTTTCATAAAGTGGAAGTTTTCTGTTGAGATGCGGAAATCGTAACCATCGATCCCGTACGCGGTCAAGCACCCAGGATGGCCTCTTCCCGAGTTGTGAGGGCGG
>DASTGF010000317.1:0-11692 GCA_035719255.1 Microlunatus sp.
CCAGCCCGGCAAGACTGGGCGTCGCGTTCTCCGGAGGCGTCGACTCCTCGGTCCTGCTGGCCCTGGCCGCCCGCGTCCTCGGTGAGTCGCGGGTCCTGGCGATACTCGGCATCTCTCCGAGTCTGGCCGCCTCCGAGCGACGCGCTGCGCACGATGTCGCCGCGGCCATCGGGGTGGAGGTGGTCGAGATCGCCACGTACGAGGGTGACCGGCCGGAATACCGCGCCAACGGTGCCGACCGCTGCTACTTCTGCAAGGACGAGCTGTTCACCCGGATCGCCGACGGGGTGGCGGCCGAGCACGGACTGGCCGCGGTCGCCTATGGCGAGAACGCCGACGACGCCCGCCGCCCCGACCGGCCCGGAGCCGCCGCGGCCACCGACCACCAGGTGCTCCGCCCGCTGGCCGACGCAGATCTGGACAAGTCGGCGGTCCGGACCCTGGCCCGCGCGTGGAACCTGCCGAGCGCGGACAAGCCTGCGGCGCCGTGTCTGGCATCTCGGATCCCCCACGGCGACGAAGTCACCCCGCAGAAGCTGCACCAGATCGACCAGGCCGAGGAAGCCCTTCGTCAGCTGGGGTTCACCGAGTTCCGGGTCCGCCACCACGGCGAGATCGCTCGACTGGAGCTGCCGGGCGAGGACTTGTTGCGCGCGGTCGCCGAGCCACTGCGCGGGCGGGTGCAGCAGGCGGTTCGGGCCGCCGGTTTCCGCTACGCCGTGGTGGACCTCGCCGGATTGCAGTCCGGCCTGTTCACCCTGGCCGCCATCGGGGGGAGTCCCCGTGGTTGACGTTCACGAGGTCGCCACCCTCGACTTCGACCGGGCTCGCCGACGCGGGTACGCCGAGGCCGTCTTCTGCGCCGGCAAGACCGTCGAGCAGGTGGCCGCCATCGCCGCGGAGATCGCCCGGGCGGCCCAGCCGACGCTCTTCACCCGCGCCGACCCGGCTCAGGCCGAGGCCGTACTGGCCGCACTGCCGGGTGCGGCCCACGAGGCGGAGGCGCGTCTCGTCGCCTGGCCTGCGGAACCGCCGGAACCGGCCGGTGGGCTGGTGGTCGTCGTGACTGCCGGAACCTCCGACCTGCCCGTGGCGCAGGAGGCGCTGCTCACCGCCCGGCACCTGGGACGCCGTGCGGAGCTGGTGGTCGACGTCGGCGTGGCCGGTCTGCACCGCATCCTGGCCAAGGTCGAGTTGCTGCGCAGCGCCCGGGCGATCGTCGTCGTCGCGGGAATGGACGGCGCTCTGCCCGGTGTGGTGGCCGGACTCGTGTCGGCACCGGTCATCGCGGTCCCCACGTCCGTCGGCTACGGGGCCGCATTCGAGGGCTTGGCCGCCCTGCTCACCATGCTCAATGCGTGTGCTCCCGGCGTGGCCGTGGTCAACATCGACAACGGGTACGGCGCCGGCCACCTGGCCGCGCAGATCGCCGCGCCCGTCGCCGACCAGGTCCGGGACCGGTGAGCGAGCGGATCGGCTGGCTCGACTGCTCCGCCGGGGTGGCCGGCGACATGCTGCTGGCGGCTCTGGTTGATGCGGGCGTGCCGGCCGGCGAGCTGGCGCAGCTGATCGAGGCGGTGCTGCCGGACTCGGTGGACCTCGTCGTCACCGAGGTCACCCGGGCGGGGTTGCGGGCCACCAAGGTCGACGTGCGTCCACTGGTCGAGCAGCCTCCCCACCGCACCTGGGCCGACATCGAGCAGCTGGTGCGGAGCGCCGACCTGCCCACCGGAACCCGCGACCGAGCACTGTCCACCTTCGGCCGGCTGGCCGGCGCGGAGGCGAGAGTGCACGGCATCCCCGTCGCCGACGTGCACTTCCACGAGGTCGGCGCGCTCGACTCGATCGCGGACGTGGTCGGGGTGTGCGCCGGGTTCGATCAGCTCGGACTCGATCGGCTGGTGGCAGGCCGGGTCGCGCTCGGGTCGGGCTCGGCCCGGGGTGCCCACGGCAGGCTGGCGGTGCCGGTGCCGGCGGTCCTGGAACTGTCGGCGGGCTGGCCGGTGACCTCCGGCGGCGAGGGCGAGTTGGCCACGCCGACCGGAATGGCCCTCGTAACAGCCTTGGCAGACACCTCCGGCGAGTTGCCGCCGATGACCGTGGAACAGGTCGGGATCGGTGCCGGGACCCGGGACGTCCCCGGCCGCGCAAACGTCACCCGCCTGGTCGTGGGGCTCGGGGCCGGGGCCGCCGCGGCCGCCGAGATCATGACGGTGCTGGAGACCAACGTCGACGATCTCGACCCGCGGCTGTGGCCCGGTGTGCTGACCGCGCTGCTGGAGGGCGGCGCCGCCGACGCGTGGCTGACTCCGGTGTTGGCGAAGAAGGGTCGACCAGCTCACGTGCTGAGTGTGCTGGCGTCACCGGACCGCGCGGTGACGGTCCGCGACGTGGTGCTGACCCGGACGAGCTCGCTCGGGGTCCGGACGTACGACGTGCGCCGCTACGCCCTCCCGCGGATGATGATCGAGATCGCCCTGGCCGGCGGGACCATCGCGGTCAAGATCGGTCATCGAGACGGTGTAGTGCTCCAGGTGACCCCCGAGTTCGCCGACGTCTCCGCGTACGCGGCGCGCCGCGGTCGGACCGAGACCGAGGTCATGGCCGAGGCGCTCGCGGCCGCGTCGGCCCGTGGCTATCGGGGCGGCGCTCCGCTGCCCGAGTGACCGGGGCGGTGACCGACCACCTGACCGGCCGGTCCGTCGCAGCCGAGGACGCTTGGCCGGCCCCGGTATCTTTCTCCGGGTGCGCTCCTTGCCCAAGGCCCTGGTGGTCACCGGTCTGATCGGTTCCGTGCTCGCTCTCGCCGGATGCGGCAACGATCCCGGCTCGAGCGCGACGGCCTCGCCGACCTCCGCGGCCACCGCGTCTCGGTCGGCCAGCGGCTCACCGAGCGCCAGCCCGTCGGCCAGCGTCAAGGTGTCGAACAGCCTCGACGCGATCAAGGTCACCGGCGACTATGGCAAGCAGCCGAAGGTCAGCTTCAAGCCACCCTTCGCGATCGACAAGACGCGAACCTCGGTGGTCAAGCCCTCCAAGGGCCCCAAGGTGGCCCAGAATTCGATGGTGAGCGTCAGCTACTACGGCGTGAACGGACGGACGGGCAAGGTGTTCGACCAGTCCTTCGACACCGGCAAGCCCATCTCGTTCAGCCTGGCGCAGGTCGTCCCGGGGTTCCAGAAGGGCCTGGTGGGCCAGAACCAGGGGAGCCGCGTCCTGATCGCCATGCCGGGTTCGGACGGCTACGACGCCTCCGGCGGCAACCCGCAGGCCGGAATCAACGTCGGCGACACCCTGCTGTTCGTGGTGGACATCGACCAGGTCCAGCTGCCCGGACCCACCGGATCCGCGGTCTCCCCCAAGGCGGGGCTGCCCGCGGTGACCGAGACCAACGGCAAGCCGGCCGTTGCCGCCGGAACCGGCTCGGCGCCGACGTCGCTGCAGGTCCAGCCACTGATCAAGGGCACCGGGCCGAAGGTTGCCGACGGTGACACCGTCACGTTCAACTACCTCTGGCAGACCTGGGACGGCCGCGCGCTGGAGTCCTCCTACGGAGCCCAGCCGGCCCAGCTGGCCACCGACAAGATGCTGACCGGCCTCAAGAAGGGCCTCGTCGGCCAGCCGGTGGGCAGCCGGGTGCTCATCGTCGTACCGCCCGGCAAGGACGGCTACCCCAATGGCAACGACAAGCCGAAGGTCGAGAAGACCGACACGCTGGTGTTCGTCGTCGACATCTTGTTCAGCCAGGCACAGTGACACCCGCCGGCTGCACCACCCCGGCGGGTCAGCGAAGACCGGGTTCGATCATCCGGGCCGCCAGCCGGCCGGCGGCCGCGGCGCCCAGGAAGTATCCGGGATCCTCGGTCAGGCCTCGCCCCATGCTCGACAGCCGTACCGGGCTGGCGGCCAGGGCGTCGAGCAGGCCGTCCAGGCCGACTCGATGCAACCGGTGCCGGACCAGGGTGCGCACCTCGGCCTCGATCTGAGTCCCGAGACCGGCGAGCGAGCCGGTGAAGACGGGTACGGCGATGTCGGCGGGCAACAGCGCCACCCGTCCGTACGCGGTCAAGCTGTGGTGCGACACCCCGCGGTGTCGCGGGCGCGGATCGGCGGCAGAGATCCGCAGCGACCCGATCGGACGGCCGCCGAGGACGGCGGCCGCGTTCACCGCCTCGCCGCAGGCGACCCCGGAGAAACCCCACCGGGTTCCGGTTCCGAGATTGCCCGGGCCCTGGGTCAGGATCGCGACGTCGGCTCCGAGCGCCAGCTTGGCGGCCAGCAGGCCCGAGTGCACGTTGACCGCCTCCAGGTCGCCACCGAACGCCTGGCCGACGGTCACCGTCCCGGCGATCCACCCCGCCTCGGCGAGCTGGGCGACCGATCGGGAGAACGCCAACGGCAGCGCGCCGTGATCGCTCATCACGTACACCACCCTCAGCTCGGGCCGGTCGTGCCGCAGCGCGGCGAGGATCGCCGGCACCGCGGAGTGCAGGTCCGCCACCACGACCGGTAGCGCCTCCACGTCGTCCGCCTCGGCCAGCGTCTCGTGGTAGGGCGAGCCCTGCTCGTCGGCCCCGGCCACCATCGCTTGCAGGGGCAGATACCGCGCCTTCACCAGATGTCCGGCCGGCGCCGGCGGCTGACCGGTCAGCTGCCCGTTGCCGTCGGTCACCGCCACCACGAGCGCATATCCGCCGGTGCCCAGACCGCGGTCCAGCGCCGCCACGTTGAGCAGGACCCGGTCACCGACCCGGGGGACCGCGACGAGATCGGTGTACGCGAGCGCGCGGCACGAGCCGCCGTCGCGGCGCTCCACGATCAGCTCCGCCGCTCCGTGCCAGCCGGCGCGGAGCTCGGTCACGACGCCTTCGGCCCAGATGATCACCTCCGCGAGGCTAGCAACCGAGCTCGCCTCGGCCGCCATCCGCGGACCGTGACGCCCGGCCGGCTGCGGACGGATCCACGATCCACGGCTCCCGGGGCAGCCGCTGCACCGCAAACCGCTCCAGCAACAACGGCAGGGTCACCGGCTCACCGGGCGAGGCCAGCTCGAGCGAGACCGCGATCGCCCCGAGCACCGCGGTCGGGCCGATCCCCTGCGCGGCGAGGTCGGTCAGGGTGACCGCGCCGTCTCGCTTGGCCAGCCGCCGGCCCTGACGGTTCAGCGCGAGCGGAACGTGGGCGTACGTCGGCGCCGGGCCACCGAGCAGCGTGCCGAGATACGCCTGACTGATCGCGGAGCCGAGCAGGTCGTCGCCGCGGACCACCTGGTCGATCCCGCTCGCCGCGTCGTCGATCACCACCGCCAGGTTGTATGCGTACCCGCCGTCGTTGCGTCGCAACACGATGTCGTCCACCGGACCGGTCAGCCGGCCGTGCAGCTCATCGGTGATCGTCATCGTGGCCTGCTCGGCGCGCAGCCGTAGCGCAGGGGCGCGGACCGCCCGCCGCTCCGCGCGCTGGGCCGCGGTCAGGTTCCGGCAGGTGCCGGGATAGCGCCGGTACTCCAGCACAGCGCCCGATCCGGTGATCACACCTGGCGCGTCCGCAGATCGGACGGAGGCCAGCTGGTCATGGGGCGCGGAAGCGGCGTCCGCGATATCGCGTCGGGTGCAGAAGCACTCGAAGGTTCGCTCAGCGAGCGACGACACGGCGACCGCGTACGCGCTCGTCCGCTCCGATTGCACCACCGGCACGCCGTCGAAGGTGATCCCGAGTGCGGCCAGATCCGCGATCTGTCGCCGGGCCACGCCGGGTCGGACCCGGCCGGTGTCGAGGTCCTCGATCCGCAGCAACAGCTCCCGCGACGACGAGCGGGCGAACAGCCACGCCAGCACCGCCGTCCGAAGGTTGCCGATGTGCAGCTCGCCGGTCGGGCTCGGCGCATAGCGCCCGGCTCCCGGCCCGCCCATGCTGTTCACAGGCTCATTCTGATCCGGCTGGTAGCGTGCCATCGGCCGATAGTTACCGCACACGTGTTCGAGGACAAGCGACCAGGATGGCACCCCGCAAGACGGAGAGGATTCTCAACCTCACCATCTGCCTGCTCGTCTCGGGCCGGTACGTCCCGAAGAGCCGGATCCGCGAGGCGGTCGAGGGCTACCACGATCTGAGCGACGCGGCCTTCGAGCGGACCTTCGAACGCGACAAGGACGAGCTCCGAGCGCTCGGCGTCCCGATCGAGGTCGGCAGCTTCGACCCGCTGTTCGACGACGAGCAGGGCTACCGGATCCTGCCCTCGGAGTTCGAGCTGCCCGCGATCGACCTCGACCCGGAGGAGGCGGCCGTGGTCGGGGTCGCGGCGCGGGTCTGGCAGCAGGCCAGCATGGCCGAGTCGACGCACAGCGCGCTGGCCAAGCTGCGGGCGGCCGGGATCGAGCCGGACACCTCGCAGCTGGCCGATCTGCAGCCGTCGGTGCAGGCCTCCGAACCCGCGTTCGAGACGCTGTGGAACGCGGTGATCAGCCGCACCCGGGTCAGTTTCACCTACCGTGAGGGCGCGGTGCGCACCATCGAGCCGTGGGGGATGACCTCCCGCAAGGGCCGCTGGTACGTCATCGGCTGGGATCTCGATCGCCGCGCCGAACGCATGTTCAAGGTCGCCCGGATCACCGACCAGCCGAAGCGGGTGTCCCGCGCGGGGGCGTACGAGGTACCCGAGAATGTCGACCTCCGTCGACTCGCCCACGCCCTGGCGCCGCCGGAGCCGACGGCCACCGCCACCCTGGCCGTGCGCACCGGGAAGGCTCCCAGCCTGAGGCGGCGCGCGAGCGCAGCTCCCTCGCTCGGTCCGTTGTCGACCGGTTCACAGCTCCCCGGCGGTTTCGAGGTGGTGCAGGTCGGTTTCGCCGACGTGGAACCCTTCGCCGAGGAGATCTGCCGGCATGCCGCCGATGTCGTCGTGCTGGATCCACCCGAGCTGCGCAAGGCCGTGATCGCCGGCCTGACCGCGGTCGCGGAGTCCGGGGGTGCCGCGTGACGTCCCAGGCGCAGGTACGCCGGCTGCTCAGCCTGGTGCCCTATCTGCGTGAGCACGACGGCGCCACCATGACCGACGTTGCGGCCGCATTCGGGATCTCGGTCAAGACCCTGCGGGACGACCTCAATGTGCTGTGGATGTGCGGAATGCCGGGTCTGACTCCCGGTGACCTGATCGACATCGACATGGACGCGGTCGAGTCCGAGGGCAAGATCCACCTCAGCAACGCCGACTATCTGCCGAGGCCGTTGCGGCTGTCCACCGACGAGGCCCTCGCGCTGGTGCTCGCGCTGCGTACGCTCCGGGAGATCGCCGGTCCGGGGCGCCGTGACGCGGTCGACCGGGCCCTGGTCAAGCTGGAAGCCGCCGCGGGCCACCAGCGTCCGGTTCGGGCCGAGGTCGACGTCGCCGCGGGTCGGGAGGAGATCCAGGCACGAGTCACCGAAGGCCTGCAGCGCGGCCGGCGGCTCGATCTGACCTACGATGTCGCGTCCCGCGCTGAGACGACCCGGCGTCAGGTTGATCCGTTGCGCCTGTTCGTCCTGGAAGGGGCCAGCTATCTCGACGCCTGGTGCTATCTGGCGGGCGGGCTGCGGACGTTCCGGCTGGACCGGATGGCCGCCGTCGAGGTGACCGAGATCGATGCGGAGCCCCACCCGGACGTGGTGCTGGAGGATCTGTCCGGCGGATGGTACGCGTCGCTGGCCGGCGCTCCGCTGGTCACGCTGGAGCTCCAACCCTGGGCCAACTGGGTGGCCGAGTACTACCCGACCGAGTCCGCGACCGTCCGGCCCGACGGCAAGGTCATCGTCGCGCTGCGGGTCAGCGATCCGGCCTGGCTGACCGGGCTGCTGCTGCGCCTGGGCGGCGGAGCTCGAGTCGTCGCGCCGGCGGGGGCCGGGGACTCGGCTTCGGAGGCGGCTCGGGAGGCGCTGGAGCAGTACGCCGCTCTCGGCCTGGCGGATTGAGCCTGGCCCAACCAAGCCTGGAAGCGGCCGGCCGCGTCGGCGAGGCGCTGACGAGCGCTCCCGCGATGCGGTCCGGGTCAAGTCTCGGCCCCGAAATCCGGCATCAGGGGAGCCCTCATCAGCGGCCCCAACCAGTGAGCACTTCGTGAGTGGTCGGAGCAGCCCCGGGGAGCCGGCCCGAGGCCCAGGGCTGGCCGACTGGACGCAGGGATCAGGTCGGCCCGACTAGGGTGGGCGGCGTGTGGCTCTGGGTCTTCGTTTTCGGTGGCATCGCGCTCGCTGGCCTCATCATGCTCGTCTGTTACGCCGTGTGGCTGGCGCACAAGACTGCCGACGTCTACAGCGAGCTGACCGTGCTCGCCGAGCGGACCGGGAAGATGATGGATCTGCTGGCCCAGATCCAGGTGCCGTCTCAGCTCGGTGGCACCGCGGGCCCGGTCGAGGGGCGTATCGTGGATGACCGCGACGACGACTTCGTGCGCTCCGGGCACGGCGCGGACAAGCCCTGGTGACACCCGGCGCGTGAGCCGGTGCGGGTCCCGGCTCGCGCAACGGACGTACGATGACGAGTGGGCGCGTAGGCCCCGACGTGCAAAGGAAAGAGGACCTCGATGGACATCATGCCAATGGCGATTTTCGGCCTGGGCGTGCCCGAATTGCTGATCATCCTTGCGGTGGTCCTGCTCCTCTTCGGCGGCTCGCGCCTGGCCGGCCTGGGCAAGAGCAGCGGTCGTGCGCTGAAGGAGTTCAAGGAGGAGACCAAGGGGCTGAAATCGGAGGACAAGACCGATCAGCCCCAGGTGACCGGCGCCCAGACCCCGGCTCCGCCCCAAAACCCCCAGGTCTACCAGCAGCCCCAGACCCATCTCGATCCCCAGAGCCATCTCGAGCCCCAAAGCCACGTCGAGCCGCAGCTCTACCAGCAGCCGCCGGCGACGCCGAGTCAGAATCCCGACGGCAGCGAGCTCCGCAAGGACACCTGAGCCCCGACCTCGGCGCCCTTTCCTCACATGCCTCTGACCATCAAGGGGCGGCGCATCAGCTTCGCGTGGCTGAAGCCGCCGCCAGCGCCGCCCGACGGCTCGATGACGCTGTTCGAGCACCTCAAGGAGCTTCGCTACCGGCTCGTGGTCGCGTCGCTGGCCATCGTGGTCGGCACGATCGTCGCGTTCGTCTTCAACCGGTTCCTCTTCGACTTGCTGATCAACCCGTACACCCGGGCGATCGCGATCGCGAAGCAGACCCGGCCGGATCTCCAGGCCGATCTCGTCATCCAGGGCGCTACCGCACCCTTCACCGTGTCGTTGAAGATCTCACTGCTGGCCGGTCTGATCATCTCCGCGCCGATCTGGCTGTATCAGATCTGGGCCTTCATCGTCCCGGGCCTGCTGGCCAAGGAAAAGAAGTGGACGCTGGTCGTCGTGGGTGCCGCCACGCCGCTGTTCCTGGCCGGCGTCGGTCTCGGCTACTACGTGCTGCCCAAGGGCATCGCGGTCCTGATCAACTTCACCCCCGACGCCGGGATCGCCAATCTGCAGGACCTCGGCGAATTCCTCAGTTTCATGACGCGGCTGATGGTGGTCTTCGGCCTCGCCTTCGAGGTGCCGCTGTTCATCTTGATGCTGAACGTCGCGGGCGTGCTCCCGGCCAAGACGATCAGCAAATACCGGTCCTACATCATCTTCGGACTGTTCGTGTTCGCCGCGGTCGCGACGCCGACGCCCGACGCCATCACCATGCTGCTGCTCGCCACCCCGATGGTGGTGCTGGTCATCGCCGCCGAGGTGATCGCCCACGCACTCGACCGCAACAAGGCCCGCAAGAAGAAGGGCGAGGAGGTCGAGGACCCGACGGCCAAGGACGCCGCCTTGCGGGCGATGGAGAGCGCTGACGAGCAGAAGACGCTCGGCACCGGGGGTGACCCGGGCACCAATGGTCACCGGCCCGCGTCCGGGTCGGAGTCGGCTCGGATCAACGGCACTGGCACCGAGCGCGACGAGGACCGCTAGGTGAAGGTCACCCTGGTCGTCAACCCGACCTCCGGGAAGGGCCGCGCTCAGGAGATGTTGCCGCAGGTGGCCGGCCGGCTGCGCGACGACGGTCTGGACACCGAGATCCTGCTCAGTCGCTCGTTCGAGGAAGCGGTGGCGCTAACCGGTGGAGCGGTCGACCGGGGTACCGACGTGCTGGCCGTGATGGGTGGAGACGGCATGATGCACCTCGGGGTGAACGCCTGCGCCGGACAGGACCGGACCGCCTTGGCGCTCATCCCCGCAGGCACCGGGAACGACCTGTGCCGTGGACTCGGGCTGCCCGCGTTCGATCCGGTGGCCGCCGCGACGCTGATCGGTCACGGCACGGTGCGCCGAGTCGATCTGAGCCGCGTCAACGATCGGTGGGTCGGCACGGTGCTGGCCACCGGCTTCGACGCGATGGTCAATCATCGCGCCAATCTCATGCCGTGGCCGAAGGGCGGGCTGCGCTATCCGCTGGCGGCGCTCGCTGAGCTCCGGGTGTTCACGCCCCTCACCTACCGGCTCACCCTCGACGACGAGGTCCGTGATCTGGAGGCGATGCTGGTGGCCGTCGGAAACACCAGCTCCTACGGCGGCGGGATGAAGATCTGCCCGCGGGCCGACCCCACCGACGGGCTACTCGACGTCACCATCGTCCATCCGGTGAGCCGGGCCAAGCTGCTCCGACTGCTGCCCGAGATGTACTCCGGGCGGTTCGTCCGCGAGTCCTGCGTCGAACTCACCCGGGCCACTCGGGTCACCATCGACGGGCCGGGTCTGGTCGGTTACGGCGACGGTGAGCTGATCGCCGCGTCGCCGCTGCAGATCAGTTGCCACCGCGACGCCATCGGCATCTTCCTGGCGTCCTGAGACACCGGCCGGGGCTGCGCCGGGCGGATCGTCTCCGAGACGCGCCGAGGGACCGGCTTCGGCGCCGGGTAGCCTGGCGAGGCCATGGCTTCTCCCGCAGAACCGAGCCCGGCGGAGGCGTACGCGCGTTTCCGCACCGACCAGAGCTCGCCGGCGCTGACCGAGTTCGGCCGGCACTACGGCTTCGTCTTCGACGACTACCAGCGGACCGCCTGCCGCCATGTCGAGGGCGGTGCGGGCGTGCTGGTGGCCGCACCGACCGGCGCCGGCAAGACCATCGTCGGCGAGTTCGCGGTCTTCCTGGCCCTGCAGCAGGGCCGCAAATGCTTCTACACCACCCCGATCAAGGCACTGTCCAACCAGAAGTACGCCGATCTCGTCGCCCGGCACGGCGGCGAGCGGGTCGGACTGCTGACCGGCGACACCTCGATCAACTCCGAAGCGCCGGTGGTGGTGATGACGACCGAGGTGCTGCGCAACATGCTCTATGCCGGCTCGTCCACCCTGCGCGGCCTCGGGTTCGTCGTGATGGACGAGGTGCACTATCTGGCCGACCGGTTCCGCGGAGCGGTGTGGGAAGAGGTCATCATCGGCCTGCCTGAGTCGATCCAGGTGATCGCCCTCTCGGCCACCGTCAGCAACGCCGAGGAGTTCGGCGAGTGGCTGGCCGAGGTCCGCGGTGCGATGGAGATCGTGGTCTCCGAGCGGCGCCCGGTGCCGCTGTTCCAGCACGTGCTCGTCGGATCGCAGCTGTACGACCTGTTCGCCGGGTTGGCCCCGACCGCCGCCGTCGACGGCGGTCCCGCCGCCAAGGCCGACGTGAATCCTGCTCTGCTGCGGATCGCCCGGGACGAGTCCCG
>DASTGF010000318.1:0-2059 GCA_035719255.1 Microlunatus sp.
CAGGATGCCGGCGAACACGCTGTAGTTGATCTGGGCCTGCGCCCCGGCCTGGTCCACCACCCCCTCCAGCACGACCGGCGACATGGTCTTGAAGACCGCCGCGATCACCAGGTACCCGGCCGCGGCCGCCAAGGCAGTGGACCCGTCGGCCTTCTTCGCGAAACCGATGGCCACGCCGATCGCGAACAGCAGCGGCAGGTTCGCGAACACCGCGCCACCGGCGGCGCTCATCGCCTCGAAGAACGGGCCGATGACCGGCGCCTTGATCCCGCCCAGCAGGTCCGGCTGACCCAGCCGCAGCAGGATGCCGGCGGCCGGCAACAGGGCGATCGGCAGCATCAGGCTCTTGCCCAACCGCTGCAACTGAGCGAACCCGGGAATACGGAACCCCGATTTCTTTTCCGCTGATTTGGTCTCGCTCATTACCGTCTCCTTCGCCTCGTGAACCCCGAAATCTGACGTCGTGACCACGGAAAGCCTAGTACCGGCGGACAGATCGGACACCATAACGTTTTGGTAGCGGATCGAATCGGTGCCCCGCGCAGCGCGGCGTGGTGGTTTACTTGCCAGCGCGCAGCAGCGGGTTCGGTGCGAAGCAGGACTGCCATCGATCGACCCCCCTGGATGTCGACCCGGAGGGGAGGGTCGGTGCCTTGTCCTGACCGCGGGGTCATGGTGGTCGGGTGGGTCGACGGCAGTTTGGGGCGGTGATGAGCACGGTCATGGACGCGGTGGTGGACGCACTGATGGGTGTTGCCTGACAACGCGCATCATTGGCGATATCAATTGTGGTGTAGGCATTGTCAATGCCCAATCCACGGAGGCTCTCCCCACGGGCACTGCTCAGGTCGCCACCCTCGGAGGCCTGATCGTCGGCGTCGAAGCGGACGGCGCGTGGCGGGTCGACGTCGATCGAATCCGCGGGGTGCCGTGTCCAGCGTGCCATTCGTCAGGGGCTGGCCGATCCGGCGACCGACTCCGAGGTGAGTGGTCAACGCACCATGACCAGGGGGGCGCGCGAACACCGCTGTGCTGATCAGGAACGCCATCGGAGCATGACCCGATGATGGTCATTGGTGGGGGTTGCGTCGCCGATTCGGTTCAGGTCGGGGCACGGTCGTGGTTGTGAGAAACCCGTGTCGGTTGATCCGGACTGCGTGGACATGAAGGTAATTTCGCGTGCACGGCCACCGTGACACGCACCGACCTTGCTGACGATCCCGAGGCACCGAAGTCAGTGTGGGGTGAACCCCGAGCAATCGAGGCGACCGCTCTTCGTCGCTCCGCGTGAATGCGGGGTTATAGAGGATGAATCGGCGGCGCGCCGGAGGGCGTCCACCGGGTCAAGCCGTGACGCACCACCGTCGCGTCACCCGCCCGCGCTGCGTCGGGAACTCAACTTAACTTAACTGCGTGGCGAGATTGGGCTGATCACCCGTAAGGGTCATTCGGGGGCGTGGCTTCTTCCTCACCGGGGGATTCCCAACCGTCCGCCGGTGGTGAAGACTCGGGCAGGCGCGCCCGGGCAGGGGCCCCTCGACGTTGATGTCGTCCTCCCCGGGCTCGTTCAAACGCATCGTCCATCACCGTGCGCAGAGTGGCCCGGGTGAGCCTGTCGAAAGGACCGTTGCGACCGGAAATGAAGGGGCGATCCCGGTTCGCTGTCGGGGGCTTCGGGCTACCGGTAAGTAGTCACCTGAAGCGGGACCGGTTCGCGCTGATTGGCGCACGGACGGCGGTCTGTCCCGTGATGCCCGGGATCAGGGGAATGCCCTGGCCGACAGCAGCGGCGGGGCCGTGGATCCCCGTCGCCCGTGGGGAAGAAGGGACAACCGCCATGGTCGTGCTGACGGTGGGGTACGAGTTCGTCATCGGGGGTGATCCAGATCGCGACACCGTCGACATCGCCGTAGTCGAAGCGGCACCGGTCGGATGCGCAGCCGCGCCGCCGACGGTGATGCGCGACCGCTGACCATGGCGACGCGCCAAGCACCCGGTCGTCGGGGCCCAGACGGTGATGGTGCGGTCCGACCACCAGCGGGTCGGGCGCCGGGTGACC
>DASTGF010000319.1:0-6382 GCA_035719255.1 Microlunatus sp.
GTCCAGGTCTGCGCGCGGGCAGCTGGTGTAGAAGGCGAGGTTGTCGGCGTTGCGGCCCCAGACCACGACCCGGTCCTCGTCGTCGAAGGCGAACAGGTCCGCCACCCGCTGAAACAGGGGGTGCTCCAAGACCAGCACGGCGGTGTCGCCGTTGTGCTGGTTGGTGCTGGCGAACCGGTAAAGCCCGCCGTCGCCGGCCGCGTACAGGTCGGTGGTTGCGTCGCCGGGGTTGGGGCAGACCGCCAGCGCGTCCGGCACGTGGGGTGCATCGGCCGACAGGCGCAGGTACGCCGAGTACGGGTGGCGATTGCGTTGCAGTTCGTTGAACATCGGCGTGTAGAGAATCTGCGGGCTGCCGTCGATCTGTCCCCCGACGTACACCCCGTCGATGCCGTCACCGTCGCGGCGGCCCAGCACGCTGGCATACACCTCGGCGGACAGGTCGATCGGGATGTCGTGCAGGTGCCAGGCACGGCCATCGGGCTTGGCCCGGTCCAGGTAGTAGCGCACCACGTGCTGGGTCGGGCTGTCGGGGTCGCGGACCAGATCAACGATCACGTACTCCCCGTCGGTGGCCTGGCTCAAGAAGATGCCGGCCACCTCGACCCGGGACCGGGTGGTGTCGGCGCCGTCGTAGGGGTACGCGGTCCACGACGGCGCCTGCACGTGCCCGGTGGCGTCGGCGGTGAGCTCGGCCAGGTAGACGGTGTCGCTGAACCGGTCGGCCGGCCCAGAGCGTAACGCCATCGCGAGATGGACCGAGCCGCCCGGACGTTGCCCGACGGCGAAGTGTCGGCAGGGCAGCGCCGGTGCCTGGCTGGGGTGTTGGGCCGAGCTGCTCAGGTCGACGATCTGCCAGCCGTGTCGATCGCCGGGCAGCTCGGCGGTCACGGTGAACGCGGCACCCAGGTCGTCGGAGGCGATGGAGAACACCAACGCGCGTCCGTCCGCCGTTTGAAGCGCGCGGAAGTCTTTCTGCGGTGCCATCACGGTCGCCTGCTGGTAGTTCTCCATCAGCTCGGTGGAGTGCTTGATCTGGTAGGTGGGCATCGTGATCGGTCCTTCAGCTCGGCTCGGCGTAGGTGATGTGGGCGATCAGGTCTTGATGGTCGGAGAACGTGACCGCTTTGAACAAGAACGAGCGCCCACCCGGGAACACGACGTTGTCCAGGATCGCCAGCGGCAGGTCGGCGAAGGCCGAACCGATCCGCCCTTTGACCGATTGCTGCATGCCCTGCAAGTACTCTTTCAGGTCGGGCACCGGCAGGTCAGGAATGGTGGGGGCGTTGTCCTGAGTGGTTGAGGTCCGTTCCGCGGTGAGCTGGCCGTCGTGGCTTGCGCTCAACGTGTACGTGTCGGTGAGTTTGAGGTCGACCAGGTTCAGGGTGCCGTGGTAGGTGACCGGGACGAGGATCTCGCAGCCGACCGCGGCATGCTGCTCCACGGCCAGCTGGTTGCCCCGGCAGGTCACGGTGATCCGGAAATCGGTGGAACCGGTCACCCAAGCCTCCTTGGTCCACCCGTCGGCCGCCTTCCGGAACGCCGCGAAGTGGCCATCGAGCAGGACCTCGCCGGTCTCCGGGGTCGTCAGCGTGTCGATGTCCGGCCGACCGGCGCGTTTGTCATCGGGTGGAACGACAAACAACCACGCCTTCCATTGCGCGATGTTGTATTTGATCCACGGAATCGGTACCCACTTGTTGCGGTCGACGTAGTCGCCGACCTGGCTGCGCAACCGTGCCGCGAACTCGTCGCGGTTCAGCACACACACCCCGTCGAACGCGTCGGCCTCGTTCGCTTCCACCCAGTTCCAGGGAAAGGTCTTCGGGCCCGGCAGCGGCTGGCCGGCGTCCGTGCACAGGTAGTTGAGCGTGGCCAGCTTCGGTGTGGACGGTACCGGGTTGATGCTGAACTGCGTCTGCAGTCCGGCCAGCGGGTCGCCCCCCGTCCGGGTCACGACGATGACCGGCGGAGCGCTGCCCCGCATCTGGTCGAAGTACTTGATCGAGAAGTCCTCATACAGCCTCTCGCGCAGAACCCGATCGACCCCCTCGATCTCCGGGCGGACCGCAGCCGCGGCCTGGTCGAACTCGAAGATCAGCTGCCGGATGGTGAAGTCCTCCGGGTGGCCGGACACGTTCGCCCGCACCTGGGTGGGCATGTTCTCGAACGCCGCCGACTTGGCGAAGGCGGCGTTATCGGCGACCTGTTGGTGCACCAACGGAACCTGGTAGCTGAAAACCCACGGCTGTCCGCTCGGGCCCGTGGGCTGCGCGAACGTCTGCAACACCGGCGTCTTGTGCGGAACGGGTTTGAGCTCGACCAGCTGGAAGGTGCGGCAAAGCAGCCGATACAGCACCGGGTCGGTTCCGGTCGCGCCGAACGTCACCATCGGCGGCAACAGGTCCAGCCGGAACCCTTCAGGCAGGCCCATCGCCGCCTGGAAGCCGAACATGAAACCAGCGTCGTCGAGGTTGCCGATGGCGGCGTCGCGATCCGGCCCGGCTGCTGGAAGATGAAACGGATCGCTTCCCTTCGCCTTGGCCCGCAACTCGGCATAGCCGAGTTCCACCGGATCACCGCTGTCGTCGTACACGTAACAGACACTCACCACCGGCTGCCTCGAGTTGAGGAAGGCCAACGCGGCCGCGTTGATGCTGTCCTGAGTAACCGCCAGGACATAGTCGTAGCCGTAGTCGGCCGACGACAGATAGGACTGGTTAGCGCCCATGGGGACGGCTCCTTCGGGATGAATGGTGCGGGGGGACGAGCCCTGAAAGTGGACCGTGTCGAGAAGCCGAGCACCCCGAGAACCGGAAGCCGAGCCAGGCAAACAGATCGGGGTGGGCCTGCCCTGATAGGCCGCCGCGAGGGTCGTTACCGGCGGCAACGCAACGGATGATCGACCCTGGACGACTACTCCGGTGGCGCCCGGCGGCCCAAGACCTTCAACATCGCGAACAGCCGCCGCTTCGCCTCCCGACACCCCGCGAACCGATCCCGACCCGACGCAGCCGCGTCATAGTTGGCCACGAGGCCCGATCATGCCGCAGGATGATTCCTTGGTCGAGAAGAGTCCCTTGGTTCGTGGATTCTCACCCAAATATTGAACAACGTGCCATCGAACACGCCCAGACACTGCCCCAGCCCAGGCCCGGATTTCGCCGCCGGCAATGGCCAAAGGGCCGACCTGCGTGGGACCAAAGTCCTATAGGCCCTGGCCGATCGTTTCGCTATGCTAAGCGACGGCTCGGGGACCCAACCGAAGCCTGTGTCCAGACCCGGCACGGTTCGAACTCTGTCGACTCGGAAACTCTGTCGACTCGGAAACTCTGTCGATTGGTCGGGAGGGCCCTGTGACCGTATCGGCCATCGCCGATGCCACCCTGGTGCGCTCTGCGTCGCCGGGCACCGGACCGCAGCCGGATGGCCACGGTTCAGGGGTATCGGTGCGCTCGCCGGAATGGGTGATTGCCAACGTCATGGATCTCGTCCGGGAACCGTCGTGGTGTCCAGCGTCGGCAGCACGGATGGTGTGCCAGCAGATCGACGACGAAGCCGAGCTGCGACGAGCACGTCTATGGCTGCGGATGACCGTGGCCGAGCGCATGACATTGAGCCAGGCCCGGGCTCTGGCGACGTTGAACGTGGCGATCAACTCGGCCGAGGACGCTTCCGCCACGACCGCCGTCGATGGGTTGACCTTGGCTGGTGAGGCGTGGTGACGGCGCACCAGCCCGGTGAGTCGCCACCCACAAGGGGGCGGGTGGCCGCGGCAGTCCCAACCGTGGCCGGGTCCCGGGGCGGCAGATCCCGGTAGCCGTGACGGGGAACTCACGACACCATCGACGGATCTGCCGCCCCAACCCGCAGCCCCCCAGTGCCGGACCCAGCAACGGCCGCCGAGCTCGCTGAGATTCGGTCCGCACCGACCCGTTCATACAGGGACTTGCTTTGACGCGGAAGTGGCCTTGCCTGTTTGGCTAACCCCGGATCGGTACGGCGGTGCCGATCGACGACTTCACTGATCCCGCCCAACTTGCTGATCTTGGTCAACCGCCTTCGGTTGACTGCGTGGCGATACCAATCAGCGATGACGATGCGTGCCATTGCTCTGTTGACCGACGACAGCGCGCACGCAGGGCACCTCGCTGCGCGGTGAGATCGGGCTGCTCACTCCGACGCCGTGATCGGGCTCCTCACTCCGACGCCGGCCCCGGCACACTGGGCGGGGTGGACCCAGCACAATGCAGACGACGATTCGGCAGCCAGCCGGCCGCCCGACTCGCGACACTGAACCCCGACGGCAGCCCGCACCTCGTCGTGGTCGTCTTCGCCGTCATCGGCGACACCGTCTACACCGCCGTCGACACCAAACCCAAACGCAGCCGGCACCTCCGCCGGGTGACCAACCTGCAGCGAGACCCCCGCTGCTCGATGCTGGTCGACCACTACACCGACGACTGGTCGACACTGTGGTGGGTCCGCGCCGCGGGCGAGGCCAGCATCGTCGACCCCTCCGACGCACCTGACGGCCTGACGGCGCTGACATCGCATTATCCGCAGTACAAGCTGCTGCCCGGACCGATCGGCCCCCTGATCGCGGTCCGGGTGAACCGCTGGAACGGCTGGACCGCCGACCCGCTCAAGGACCGGCCGCCCACCCCACCGTCCGGCGCCGACCGGCCGCCCGCCTCACCGACGTGATGGTGAGAGCCGGTGGCCTCAGACCTGAAACTCACTCGATCCGAGCGGGCGCACACACGCGGCGATGATCAACTGGTCATCGACCCCGACGACTCCCCCCGCCCGCCCGCGAATCAAGACGCGCTTGCTGGACTCGCTGAGCTGCGGCCCCCGTGTCCTCGCGTCGCCGCCCTGCGGGCCGCTCCGCGGCGGACGGCCTAAGTCAAAGGAGCCTCGTGTTCTCCGTCCTGCCCATGGTGCTGGTGTGCGTCGTTGTGGGACGGGATGTCGCCTGTCCGCTACGGCAGCCGTGAGCCTGCTCGGTCCGTGGCGGGCTGCGGGGCATTCGCAGCGAGGCGTTTGAGCTGAACACGGTGAAGCCGCACGGAGATTCCTACCTGCCAGCCAAGGGCCGGAACAAGGACGAGGCGCTGCCACAACCCGATATGGGCTGCCCCGAAGAGGAAGGGGCCTACCAAGAAGAGTGCGACGAGCACGACACCGATCACATACGACACCGGCGCCGCCACGCGCCAGCGCGCCACACGTCGGAAGGTCAGCCCGGCCACCAGCGGGAGCAGACAGGTCACGGCGAAATATGACAGGCCGAAAACCTCGTGCAGCTGCCCGGAGGTGGAGGTCGAAGCGGCCGGGCAGCCCAGGTCACAACTAAAGACACCCGACCCGGCAATGCTCACAGCCTGCAGGACCGTCGCCCAGAAGAACCAGCCGCGTGCGAACTCGCTACCGATCGCCGTCGCGTACACGGCGTAGCAGGCGGCCATCACGCCGAACCCGCCGACATTCCACAGGATCGGCATGGCCGAGCCTTGCTCGCCCAGGCGGCTGATCGCGTCGTGGCTCGGATCGTAGCCCGGCCGTGCCAGTCCGAGAATCAGCGAGAAGCCAAGGAACCACAGCCCTCCGACAGCGCCGGCGAGTCCCGCCCACGCCCGCCATCTGTGCACCACCACCATGAATCCACCGTGAGCACACGGGAGAAAGCGGTCAAGCGATCGCGAAAAAAGCGGCTCGACATGAACGTTCGGCTCCCACCGTCAGCGCTCGGTGGGCAGTGTCGTCGGCAGTACGACGCCGTAACCCCGCAACAAGGCGCGGAGGCGATGGCGAAGACTGGCGGGCTCGATCTCAATGCCGGTGAGCACCGAACCGGTCGCGATACTGATCATCGCGGAGGCTACCTCGCGGGAGGCCGCCTCACTCAGCTGCGGTGCCGCGGCCCGAGCCAGGACCGCGACGGCATCAATGTGGACCGTGAGGTTGGCCTCGATCCGCGCCTGCTCGGCGCGGTCGAGCCCCACCTCGCGCGCCAGGCGCAGCGCAAGGGTGTAATTCGGCATCTCCTCGACCGCGGCGTCGATCCAGCCGACCAGGTGCAGACGCGGGTCGCCCGAACTGAGGTCTGGAGGCGGGGCGTGCAACTCCGGGTACAACGCCACCAGCGGGTACAAGGCGAATGCCCGTTTCGACGGGAAGTAGCGATACAGGGCCGGGACCGACACACCGCACGCCCTGGCCAACGCCTTCAGCGTGGACCCACCGAAACCGTGCACCCGCAACATCGGCGCCGCCCGCTGGTACAACTCGCGGCGACGCGCGTTCCGATCGTCGCTCGCCCACACATGTCGTCCCGAGGTCGGCACCCCGCCATTGTTCAGCCCGGCCGCCGAATCCA
>DASTGF010000320.1:0-9135 GCA_035719255.1 Microlunatus sp.
CGGTCGGCGACGGCGGGGGTGATCGTGCCGAGCAGCCGGCCCGGCTCGATCAGCGGCGGGAACAGGCCGGTGGGCAGCGAGAGCCGGTCGAACAGCGCGGGGGAGAACCGCCGGCGCGCGGCGTCGAGCAGACCGGTGGTCGAGGCGTTGGTGATCTCGGTCCGGCGGACGCCGGTGAGCCAGGCGCCGATCAGGTCCGGGATCAGCAGCACCTGGTCGATCCGACCCCACAGGTTGCCGCGTCGCTCCGCGGCGAGCTGATAGACGGTGTTGAACGGCAGGTACTGCAGGCCGTTGACGGCGTAGAGCTCGCTCGGCTCGACCAGTCGGTGGACCTCGTCGATCACCGCCGCGGTCCGGTCGTCACGGTAGGCGACCGGTTCGGCGAGCAGATCGCCCTGGTCGTCCACCGCGCCGAAGTCCACCGCCCAGGTGTCGATGCCGAGGCTCTCCGTCTGCGGATAGCGCGTCGCCAGCCGGGTCAGACCGTCGAGGATCTGGTCGTACAGACCGGTCAGGTCCCACCGCAGCGCGCCGCCGGATTCCCTGGCTCCGTTGGGAAAGCGATGGATCTCGACCAGTTCGATGCGGGCTTCACCGGCGCCGGAGCTGACCACTCCAGCCATCACCCGGCCACCCGACGCGCCGACGTCGATCGCGCCGAACACCCGGGCGTCCTGATCGGCTCCTGCGCCCTGGCTCATCGCAGGAAGGCTGCGGCGACGCCGGCGTCGACGGGGATGTGCAGGCCGGTGGTGTGGGAGAGATCGGCGGAGCACAGCACGAACACCGCGTTGGCGACGTGCTCGGGCAGCACTTCCCGCTTGAGCAGGGTGCGCTGGGCGTAGTACTTGCCCAGGTCTTCCTCGTCGACCCCGTAGACGGCGGCCCGCTTCGCGCCCCAGCCGCCGGCGAAGATGCCCGAACCACGGACCACCCCGTCGGGATTGATCCCGTTGACCTTGACCCCGTACTCGCCGAGCTCAGCGGCCAGCAGCCGGACCTGGTGGGCCTGATCGGCCTTGGTGGCGGAGTAGGCGATGTTGTTCGGCCCGGCGAAGATCGAGTTCTTGGACGAGATGTAGACGATGTCGCCGCCCAGCTGCTGCTCGATCAGGACCTTGGCCGCCGCCCGGGAGACCAGGAACGAGCCCTTGGCCATCACGTCGTGCTGCAGGTCCCAGTCGGCGACGGTGGTGTCCAGCAACGCCTTGGACAGCGACAGCCCGGCGTTGTTGATCACGATGTCCAGACCACCGAACGCGAGCAGGGTCGCGTCGACCGCGGCCTGCACGGCCGCCTCGTCGGTGACGTTCGCGGCGATCCCCACGGCGACGTCGGTGGTGCCGATCTCCGCGGCGGCCGCCTGCGCCTTCTCCGCGTCGAGGTCGGCGATCACCACACACGCCCCCTCGGCGGCGAGCCGGGTCGCGATGGCCTTGCCGATCCCGGACGCGGCGCCGGTGACCAGCGCGATCCGGGTGGCCAGCGGTTTCGGCGTCGGCATCCGGGCCAGCTTCGCCTCCTCCAACGCCCAGTACTCGATCCGGAACTTCTCGGCCTCGTCGATCGGGGCGTAGCGGGAGATCCCTTCCGCGCCGCGCATCACGTTGACCGCGTTCAGGTAGAACTCCCCGGCCACCCGGGCGGTCTGCTTGTCCTTGCCGTAGGAGAACATCCCCACACCCGGCACGAGGATGATCACCGGGTCCGCGCCGCGGATCGCCGGCGAGTCGGGAGTCGCATTGCGGTCGTAGTAGCCCCGGTAGTCGGCCCGGTACGCCTCGTGCAGCTCCTTGAGCCGCGCGATCGAGTCCTCGACCGATGCGCCGGCCGGAAGGTCGAGCACCAGCGGTTTGACCTTGGTCCGCAGGAAGTGGTCCGGGCAGGAGGTTCCGAGTGCGGCGAGCCGCGGGTGCTCGGAAGAGGTCAGGAACTCCAGCACGCGCGGATCGTCGGTGTAGTGGCCCACCATCGGCTGGTCCGCGGACGCGATCGAGCGCAGGGTGGGGGCCAGAGCCGCCGCCTTCGCGCGCCGCTCCGTCTCGGGCAGCGCCCCGTAGCCCTCCAACGCCGGACCGAACGGCTCGGTCGTGGAGTGCTCGGCGATGTAGGCCGCGGCGGTGTCGATGATCCACAGCGAGTTGGTCTCGGCCTCCGCGCTGGTCGCACCCCAGGCGGTGATACCGTGCCCGCCGAGGATGCAGCCCACGGCCTGCGGGTTCTGCGCCTTGATCGTGGCGATGTCCAAGCCGAGCTGGAAACCCGGGCGTCGCCACGGGACCCAGACGACCCGGTCGCCGAAGATCTCCGTGGTCAGCTGCTCGCCGTCGGCCGCCGTGGCGATCGCGATCCCCGAGTCGGGGTGCAGATGATCGAGATGGGCCGCGTCGACCAGACCGTGCATCGCGGTGTCGATGCTCGGCGCAGCACCGCCCTTGCCATGCAGGCAGTAGTCGAACGCCGCCACCATCTCGTCCTCCCGATCCAGCCCGGGATAGACGTCGACCAGAGCCCGCATCCGGTCCAGCCGCAGCACCGCCAGGCCCTTCTCGGTCAGCGTGCCGAGATCACCGCCGGATCCCTTCACCCATAGCAGCTCGATCTCTCCTCCGGTGACCGGATCGATCTCGATCCCCTTCGCCGAGGTGTTCCCCCCGGCGTAGTTGGTGTTCTTCGGATCGGAGCCGAGCCGGTTGCTCCGCTCGATCAGCTGCGTAACTGCCTGGTTGGTCATCGCGAGAAGTCCTTCGGTGGGATGGTCGGTCTGCGCCGGTCAGGGCGTGTCCGGGAGAGGGTCAGGCGCCCCAGCCGGCCTGGGTGCCGCCGACGCGCTGGGTCTCGATCGTCTTCTGGTAGCCCGATTCGGCGTACGCCTTCATCGGATCGGCGGGCAGTCCGCGGGACTCCCGCCATTGCGCCAGTCCGGGCCGGACGTCGGTATAGAAGGCATCCATGATGATCGCGTTCGCGGTGAGCACGTCACCCGCGCGCTGGGCCGCGGCCAGGGCCTCGGTGTCGACCAGCAAGGCCCGAGCGGTCATCTCCTGGACGTTCAGCACCGAACGGATCTGGCCCGGGATCTTGTCCTCGACGTTGTGGCACTGATCCAGCATGAAGGCCACGCCGGCTGCCGGGTCCAGACCGCCGCCGCGGATCACTTCGTACAGGATCCGGAACAGCTGGAACGGGTCTGCGGCGCCGACGATGAGGTCGTCGTCGGCATAGAAGCGCGAGTTGAAGTCGAATGACCCGAGCCTGCCGAGCCGGAGCAGCTGGGCCACGATGAACTCGATGTTGGTGCCCGGCGCGTGGTGCCCCGTGTCAAGGCAGACGACCGCACGCTCACCGAGCGCCGACACCTGGGCGTACGCGGTGCCCCAGTCCGGGACGTCGGTGTGGTAGAAGGCCGGCTCGAAGAACTTGTACTCCAGCACGAGCCGCTGCTCCGGGCCGATCCGCTCGTAGATCTGCGACAGGCTGTCGGCCAAGCGATCCTGCCGGCCCCGGAGATCACCCTGGCCGGGATAGTTGGTGCCGTCTGCCAGCCAGATCTTGAGATCCCGCGACCCGGTCTGGTTCATGATCTCGATGCACTCGAAGTGGTGATCGATCGCCTTCTGGCGCACCACCTCGTCGACGTGGGTCAGGCTGCCGAACTTGTAGATGTCGTCCTGGAAGGTGTTCGAGTTGATCGTGCCCAGGGTCACGCCGAGATCCTCGGCGTAACGACGCAGCGCCGCGAAGTCGTCGACCTTGTCCCACGGAATGTGCAGCGCGACCTTCGGGGCCAGCAAGGTCAGCTTGTGCACGGTGGCAGCGTCGGCGAGCTTCTCCTCCACCGTCCGGGGGGTCCCGGGGGTGGTGAACACCTTGAAGCGCGTCCCGGAGTTGCCGAACGCCCAGGACGGGAGTTCGATGACCTGATCGGCCAGCCGATCCAGGATGCTGTCGATGAGTCCCATGTGGCTCGATCCTCGCTTTCGGTTCTGCTGGTCTCGACCAGCCCGGCGGCCTTACCGGGTGACGCCGCCTACCCTAACCATTATTGAAACGTTTCGCAACGGTCAGTTGCGGGGTTGCCAGCGCGATCTCCCGGAGAGACGCTGGCAATTCCGAAACCTTTCAATCAGCGTCCGACCATCGCCAGCGACCGGACGTGCCGGCCGGATCCGAGTACCGCCGGCTCACGTCCCGGCAAGACCAGATCGGCCTCGACCCCGTCGGGCCCCTCCGCGTCGAGTTCCAGACCATCGGGCCCGAGTTCCCAGCGCACCCGCACCACACCGTGCGGAGTGTCCAGCGAGGTCTCGGCCCAGGTGAGACCGCCGCCCGGCCGCGGAGCGATCCGGACCCGGGCGTAGCCGGGCTCGGCGGGGCTGACACCCCCGACGACCCGATGCATCCAGTCCGCCACTGCACCGAGGGCGTAGTGGTTGAAGCTGGTCATCTGACCGGGGTTGATGGTGCCGTCGGGCAGCATCGAGTCCCACCGCTCCCAGATGGTGGTCGCCCCCATCGAGACCGGGTAAAGCCACGACGGGCACTCGCGCTCGAGCAGGATCTTGTACGCGGCCTCGAGATGACCGGTCATCGTCAGCGCATCGCTCACGTACGGCGTCCCGGCGAACCCGGTCGCGATCCGGTACCCGTTCGCGGCTACCAGCCCGGCCAGCCGGTCGCCGGCCGCGGCCTTCTCGTCCCCGTCCAGCAGACCGAACGTGATCGCCAGCGCGTACACGGTGGGGCAATCGCTCTGGACCCGTCCGCCGTCGCTGACGTAGTGCTCGTCGAACGCCGCTTTGGTCCGCACGGCCAGATCCTCGAACGCCGCGGCGTCGTCGGCGCGACCGAGAACATGGGCCGCCTGAGCCACCAGGGACGCGCTGCGGAAGAGGCACGCCGTGGCCACCACACCCTTGTCGGCGCGAGCATCGCCGGGACGGTCCGGCGGGGCCGCCGGATCCAGCCAGTCGCCGAACTGGAAGCCGGTGTCCCACAGGCCGTTGGGCGACAAGAGCCGCTCCACCCGCCGAACGTGCGCAGCCATGGCGGGGTACGCGGCCGCCAGCCCGTCGCGGTCACCGTACGCCTGCCACAGCGCCCAGGGGACCCAGACCGACGCGTCGCTCCAGACCGCGGTGCTGTCGGGATCGGGGAATGCGGTCTCACGGGGGACGTACTTCAGCACGTCCGGGATGACGAACGGAACCAGACCGTCGGCATGTGACTGCTCTTGGTCGAGGTCGAGCAGCCAGTCCTTGAGGAAGTCGTTGACGTCGTAGAGGAAGGCCGCGGTCGGAGCGAAGACCGCCAGGTCGCCGGTCCACCCGAGCCTCTCGTCTCGCTGGGGGCAGTCGGTCGGAACGTCGACGAAGTTGCCCCGCAGACCCCAGACCACGTTGCGGTGGAGCTGGTTCAGATCTTCGTCGGAGCAGCTGAACCGACCGATTCGGCGAAGGTCGGAGGAGACCACGACCGCCGACAACGCGTCCGGATCGAGCTCGCCCGGCCAGCCCTCGACCTCGGCGTACCGGAAGCCGTGGAAGGTGAACGTGGGCTCGAAGGTGTCCACTCCCCCACTGAGGATGAACCGGTCCGTGGCCTCGGCCGAACGCAGCGGCCGGGTGCCCAGTTCGTCGTGCTCGAGCACCTCCGCGTGCCTGATCGTGATCAAGCTGCCCGCCTCACCCTGCACGGTGAACGTGATCCAGCCGACGAGGTTCTGGCCGAAGTCGACCAGCGTGCGACCCGACGGTGAGGTCCAGACCACGACCGGGGCGATCTTCTCGTGACGAACGACCGGCGGCCCGATGTACGGCGTCAGGCGTCTGGTGTCGAACTCCACGGCACGGACGCCGTCCCAACCGGACGGGGACTCGAAGCCGGGCTGCAGCCACGCGCCGGAGGCGAGCCGGGCGTCGATGATCTCGCCGTCGTAGATGTCGTTGGTCACGACGGCCGAGGGGCCGGCTGTCCACGTCTGGTCGGTGACGACCGTCTGCCGGTGGCCGTCGTCGAAGGTGATCTCCAGCTGGCCAATCGCCGCCAGATCCTCGGCGTAGATCTTACGCACCCCCTTCCAGGTGAGGCGACCGCGGAACCAGCCGTTCCCCAAGGCCAGGCCGAGGACGACGGGGCCGTCGATCTCGGCGAGCGCGCCGGTGACGTCGTAGTCGCGGTATCGGACGCGCCACTCATAGCTCGACCAGCCCGGGCTGAGGACGTCCTCACTGACCGGTCGCCCGCCGAGATAGGCCTCGAAGAGGCCTTGGGCACTGACCAGCCAACGCGCCGACGTCACGGCGCCGTGGCCGGGATCCACGGTGAACTCGGTGCGCAACAGCGGCGCATCGTGCTCCACCAGCGGGCTGATCATCTGGGCGGACCAGGTGGTCTCAGACATGCTTTCCTTCCGTGGTTGGGAACCTCACAGAGCACTTCGGAGGTCATCGTCCGTAAGCTGTCGCTTCGTGCGACACCACGACGTGACCATCGAACGCTTCACCCACCGGCAGGCCGACCGGCCCGACGTGCTGGGTGTGGTCGTCGTCGGATCGGTGGCGCGCGGCCAGGAGCGGCCCGACTCCGACGTGGATGTCTATCTGGTGATCACCGACGAGGCGTATGCGCGGGCCGTGGCCGACGGCCGGATCGCCTACGTCAGCCACGACGGTGTCAGCTACGACGGCGGGTACGTCGACATCAAGCTGGCATCGCCCCGCTACCTCACCGCCGCGGTGTCCTCGGCGGACGATCCCACTCGCGCATCCTTCCTCGGCGCGCGCGTGCCCCTGGACCGCACCGGTGAACTGCCGTTGGTGGTCGAGGCCATCACTCGGCTGCCCGACGAGGTCTGGGCGGCGCGCGTGCACTCCTACCGCTCCCAGGTCGCCCTGTACGGCGGCTACTTCCTGCGGCAGGCCCACGAGCGCGGTGACGCCTTCCTGCTCGCGCACTCCGCAACCCATACCGCTCTCGCCGCGGGTCGCGCAGCCCTCGCGCTGCGGCATCGGCTGTTTCGAGGCCAGAAGTACCTGTCCGCGGACCTGGCCGGCCTGCCAGACCTTCCGTCGTCCTTCCTGCAAACCTGGCGTTCCGTGCTGGACCAACCGTCGCCGGCGAGCGCGGCGGCGATCACCGCGGAGCTCGACGCCCTGACCGGCCCGCCGCTGGACGTCGACGCGTCCTTGTCGAGGTTCATCACCGACAACGAGCTCGCGTGGCTCAACACGACGATGCCGCCGGAGTTCTGGTGAGCTGGTCATGACGGTTCCGATCAGCCCTTCACCGCGCCGGACGTCATGCCGGCAACGATCTGACGATTGAAGAAGATGTACATGATCAGGGGTGGGATCGTGATCAACAAGATGTTCGTGAACAGCAGGTTCCACTGATTGAGCGTCTGGCTCTGGAAGTTGTAGAGGGTCAACTGGACGGTCACGTTCTCGTTTCCCGGCAGGAAATACAGCGGCCCGGTGAAGTCGTTGAACACCGCGACGGCCTGGACCACGACCACGGTGATGACCACGGGACGAAGCAGTGGCAAGATCACCGAGAAGAACAGCCGCAGCGGACTCGCACCGTCGACCACCGCCGCCTCGTCGAGCTCCCGCGGGATGGACGACACGAAGGCTCGGAAGAGCAGGATGCAGAACGGCAGACCGAACGCGACGTTGACCAGGATCATCCCGAACATCTGCTTGAACAGGCCGAGCTGCTGCAGCACCCAGATCGTCGGGACGACGGCCGGTGGCACGATCAGACCCGCCATGACCATGAAGTTCACCAGCGGATTCCAGCGTGACCGTCGGCGCTGCAGGACGTACCCGGCCATGGCGGCGATCACCACCATCAAACCGACGCTGAAGACCGTCAACGTTGTGCTGTTGATGAAAGCTCGCAGCACGACGAACTGCCGGACCGTGAGAACGGTGCGGATGTTGTCCCACAGAGCCCACTGGGTCGGCCAGCTGAAGTCGAAACTCGCGGCCTCGGGCGCGGTCTTGGCCGCGGTCACGAGGATGAAGGCGAACGGGACCAGGAAAACGACGACCGAGGCCAGGACAGCCACAATGCCGATCACCACACCGAGCCGCTTCTGACGCTTCATCAGGCCTGCACCTCCCGACGGTTGATCAAGACCGAGATCGGGATGACGACCGCGGTGACCACGATGAACAAGATGACGTTTCCGGCGGTCGACAGACCGTAGTAGCCCGCTTGGTATTGTTTGTAGATCAACGAACCGATGACGTCGCTGCTGAAGCCCGGGCCACCACCGGTCGTGGCCCAGATCAGCTCGAACGACCTCAGCCCGCCGATCAGCGAGAGCAGGATGACGGTCCCCGTGGCGGGCATCACCAGGGGCAGCGTGATGTGCCAGAAGTTCTGCCAGGCCGACACACCGTCGACCCGTGCCGCCTCGTAGTACTCCTGCGGGATCCCCACCAAACCGGCGATGTAGATCAACGTCGCGATACCGACGCCCTTCCAGACATCGATCAAGGCCACGCTGTAAAGCGCCAGTGAGGGATCGGTGAGCCATCCGGGACCGGCGATACCGAACACAGCCAGGCCCTTGTTGATCAGGCCGTCGAACGGGTCCATCAAGATCTTGAACGTGATCCCGACCCCGATCGTGGAGACCAGGACAGGGAAGAAGACCACCGAGCGGAGATAGCCTCGGGCGACGATCCGAGAGGTCAGCAGCATGCCGAGCAATAGCCCGAGGACCACCTTGGCGGCTGAGGTGACGAAGCCGTAGATGAAGGTGTTGATGAAGCCCTGAACGAGAAATGGCTCATCGAAGAACTGGCGGAAGTTGTCCAGGCCGATGAATTCCGTGTCGAACAGTGTCCATCGGGTCAGGGAGAAGTAGAAGGACGCGAAGGTCGGAACCGCGAACAGCACGATGAACAGGGCGGTCGCCGGCAGGTAGAACCACAGTGGGTAGGGACTGCTTCGTCGAGCACGTGTGCGGCTCTTGGCGAGCGGTTGTGCTGTCGCGTCCAGCGAGATCGTTGACACCATCTGGTCTCCGTTGATCAGGGGTGATGACTCACCGTGAGGTGCGTCGGGTGAGGCGCTCACCCGGTAGGGCGGGTGGCCGGCCATCGGTCGGCCACCCGCGGG
>DASTGF010000321.1:0-9768 GCA_035719255.1 Microlunatus sp.
GACCAGAAGTTCGGCGACTACCTGCTGATGTACTCCGCACTGGCCGGTGACACCGAGCGCAAGGCGGCCCTGCAGAAGGCCCAGTCCCTGGACGACAAGTGGGTCGATGACGGCAACAGCCGCTCCTACCTGCTGGCCTGGTTGATGACGGTCGGCAGCTGAGGAGCAACCCCACAAGATTGCGTGGTCGATGACGTCGGGGCGTCCCCCTACATCTTCGGCGCGACTACGCGCGAGACCTGGCCGGGCGTTGGTTCGGTGAACGCTCGGCCAGGAACGGGCAGCGGGTCCGGTCTCAGCTTCGTTGAGACCGGACCCGCGTTGGTCTGCCGCCAGTAACGGGGGCAGGCAATCCAAGTTCACCACACCGCAGTCGAGACGACCAAGCAGAGGATTCCCGTGCCTCAGCTGAGATCTCGCTGGAGTTGTGGCGTGATTGACCACTGGCCCGCGTCGCTGGACGTAGGGTGGCACCGATGAGCGCGGCACCGATGATCGCGGGGGCGAGGGGGAAACGCGACGTGAACGACACAGTGGGCGTGCGCCTGCTGGGACTGGGAACGACCGTGCTGCTTCTCGGCCTGCTCGGTTGCCGGTCACCCGCCCCGCAGACCGGCCCGTCATCGCAGTCGAGTGCCCCGACCCCGGCTGCACCGTCCGCCTCGACAGCGCAGCTGAGCATCAGCGTCGACATGGGCCAGGGCGGCGCACCCACGGAGTGGAAGCTGACCTGCAACCCGGCCGGCGGCACCCACCCGGATCCGGTCGGTGCCTGCCAGGCTCTGGAGGTCAACGGCGCCGCGGCGCTGCCACCGGTCTCGAAGGACCGGGCCTGCACCATGATCTACGGCGGTCCGCAGCGAGCCACCGTCACCGGCACGATCGACGGAGAGCGGGTGATGTCCACCTTCACCCGCACCAACGGCTGCGAGATCGATCGATGGTCGCAACTGGTGCCGCTGCTGCCGGAGCCGACCAACTGACCCGAACCCCGAGTTGTCAACAAGCACGATGCGCGGGAGCGCGTCGTGCTTGTGTCCGTTCGGCGGTCAGGACGCGGTGCGGGCCAGTGCGGACGCGGCCGCGTCGTCGTCCAGCATCGTCTGGCTGAGCCGCTCCGCTTCCACCCTGCGCAGGTAGACGCTGATCTGATGGGTGGTCTCGCGCTCGTCCCAGCCGAGTCGATCCGCCACGAGATGGGCCGCAAGTGGCGCCGCCGAAACCCCCCAGTCGCGAGCCTCCAGGGCGATCCCGGTCCGCCGGCCGAGGATGTCGGTGAGATGCAGCGCACCCTCGTGGGTTGCCGCGTAGACGAGCTCGGCGGCGAGATAGTCCTCCGCGCCGGTGACGGTCTGGCGCAGCTCCGGCTGCTCGACCATAAGGCGCAGCAAGTCGTCGGCCAGCGAGCCGTACCGGTTGAGCAGGTGCTCCACCCGGCCGACCCGCAGTCCGGCCTGCCGGGCCAGCAGGTGCCGCTGGTTCCAGCGGGCGTGGTAACCGTCCGCTCCCACCAGCGACAGTCGCGCGGTCACCGACGGCTCGATCAACCCGCCCAGCTGGCGCCCGGCGAGGTCCCCGGCCCGGGCGGCCAGCACACGATAGGTCGTGAACGACCCACCGGCAGCCACCACCAGACCCGGGCGCGGGCTGCTCACGTGCCGTTCGCTGGACAGCGGGGAGGCGGCCACCCCATCGCGGCGGCGACCAGAGGCAACGGCGAGCGGACGCAGGCCAGCCCAGCTGCCGACGACGTCGGCACGGGTCAGCGGTGTCGCCAGATGCGTGTTCATCACGGTCAGGAGTGCGTCGATGTCGCTCGCGGAGACAGCGGGGCGTTCCAGTTCGTGGTGCCATGGGGTGTCGGTGGTGCCGATGATCCAGAACCGCCCCCAAGGAATGAGGAACAGCACCGAGGACCCGCTGCGAGTCACCACACCGGTGGAGGAACGGATCCGGTCCCTCGGCACGATGACGTGGATGCCCTTGCTGGCGGTGACCGGTCGCGGCGCGGTCGGTGGGTCGAGCAGCGCGAGGGTCCGGTCCGTCCAGATCCCGGTCGCGCTGATCACCACCCGGGCGCGGATCTCGTGCTCGGTGCCGGTCAGGTCGTCGCGGACCCGAGCTCCGACCACCCGATCGTCCTCGGTCATCAGCGCGGTCGCGGCGGCCCGGCTGGCCACCTGGGCTCCGTACGCGGCCGCCGTCCGGACCAGTGTCACGACGAAGCGTGCGTCGTCGGTCTCGGCATCGTAGTACTGCACACCACCGGTGACGCGTTCGGTGGCCAGTCCGGGCGCGACCCGCTTGACCGAGCGCAGCGCCAGGTGCCGATGGTGCGGCAGGGCGCGGGGTTGGCCGGGGACCCGTGCCATCCCGTCGTACAGGAGCAGGCCAGCGCCCACGTACGCGCGTTCGGCAGCGTGGTGGTGCAAGGGATAGAGGAACGGCACCCGGCGCACCAGATGCGGAGCGATCCGGTCCAGCAGCAGGGTCCGCTCGCGCAGCGACTCACGGACCAGGCCGAACTGGAACAGTTCGAGGTGACGCAGGCCGCCGTGGATCAGCTTGCTGGATCGGCTGGACGTGCCGTACGCCCAGTCGTGCGCCTCGACCAGCCCGACCCGCAGACCGCGGCTGACCAGGTCGAGCGCGGTGCCGGCCCCGACCACCCCGCCGCCGATGACCAGAGCGTCCAACGGTCCGGAGGCCATCGCCGCCAGTGCGGCCCGTCGGGTGCTGCGGTCCAGTCGTGAATCCACTCAGCCCACCACCACCTCGACCCGCTGGAACTCCTTCACCTCCGTGTAGCCGGTGGTGGCCATCGCCTTGCGCAGGGCGCCGACCAGGTTCATGGTGCCATCAGGCACCGCAGAAGGTCCGAGCAGGATCTGCTCCAGGCTGCCGACGGTGCCGAACGAGGCCCGCTCGCCGCGGGGGAGGCTGGGGTGCCACGCCTCGGCTCCCCAGTGGTAGCCGCGACCGGGAGCCTCGGTCGCCTTGGCCAGCGGAGAGCCGACCATGACCGCGTCCGCACCGCACGCGATCGCCTTGGCGATGTCGCCGGATCGCCCGACCGACCCGTCGGCGATGACGTGCACGTAGCGGCCGCCGGACTCGTCGAGATAGTCGCGTCGCGCGGCGGCCACGTCGGAGACCGCCGAGGCCATCGGGACGGCGACCCCGAGCACGGACCGGCTGGTCGACGCCGCTCCCCCGCCGAAGCCGACCAGGACGCCGGCGGCGCCGGTCCGCATGAGATGCAGGGCCGCCTGGTGGGTGGCGCAGCCACCGACGATGACGGGCACGTCGAGGTCGTAGATGAACTGCTTGAGATTGAGCGGCTCACTGGCGCTGGAGACGTGCTCGGCCGAAACCGTCGTACCGCGGATGACGAAGAAGTCGACCCCGGCGTCGACGACCACCTTCGCGAAGGCCGCGGTGTGCTGCGGGCTGAGCGCACCGGCGGCCGGTACGCCGGCGGCCCGGACCTGCGCGATCCGCTGCCCGATCAGCTCGGGCTTGATCGGCTCGGCATAGATCTCCTGCATCCGCCGGGTCGCGTCCATCGCGTCCGGCGCGGCGATGATCTCCTCCAGCAGCGGCTCGGGGTCCTCGTAGCGGGTCCACAGCCCCTCGAGGTTGAGCACGCCGAGGCCCCCCAATCGGCCCAGCTGGATGGCCGTGGCCGGCGACATCACCGAGTCCATCGGCGCCGCGATCAGCGGGAAGTCGAACGTGTAGGCGTCGATCCGCCAGCTCAGCGACACCTCCTCGTCCCCGCGCGTGCGGCGCGACGGGACGATGGCGATGTCGTCGAACGCAAACGCCTGCTCGGCCCGCTTGCTCCGCCCGATCTCGAACATGCCCAGAACCCTAGTCGACCGGCGTCCTCGGGCTGCTCAGGCGGCCCGCAGAGCGCGCCGAGCGAAGACGAGCACTCGAAGCCGTGCGCGTCTGCACGCGCCGGCAACGCGAAGACAAGCACCCGAACCGCGCGCGTTTGCGAGCGTCGGCGATCCGAAGGCGTGCAGCGAGCGCGAGCACACTACCCGGAATAGTTGGGCGCCTCCACCGTCATCTGGATGTCGTGCGGGTGGGACTCCCGCAGACCGGCGGAGGTGATCCGCACGAAGCGCCCGCGCTCGTGCAGCTCGGGGATGGTCGGGGCGCCGGTGTAGAACATCGACTGGCGCAGCCCGCCGACCAGCTGGTAGGCGACAGCGGCCAGCGGCCCGCGGAACGGCACCTGGCCCTCGATCCCCTCGGCGATCAGGTTCGAGTCGTTCGTGACATCGCCCTGGAAGTAGCGATCCTTGGAGAACGACACGTTGCGTCCCCGGGACGCCATCGCGCCGAGGGAGCCCATTCCACGGTAGGTCTTGAACTGCTTGCCATTGAGGAAGATCAGCTCCCCCGGGCTCTCCTCGCAGCCGGCCAACAGCGAGCCGAGCATGACGGTGTCGGCGCCGGCCACCAGCGCCTTGGCGATGTCGCCGGAGTATTGCAGGCCGCCGTCACCGATCAGCGGCACGCCAGCCGGGCGACAGGCCAGCGAGGCATTGTGGATGGCGGTCACCTGGGGTACGCCGACCCCGGCCACCACCCGGGTGGTGCAGATCGAGCCGGGACCGACCCCGACCTTGACGCCGTCGGCGCCGGCCTCGACCAGGGCCCTCGCTCCCGCGTACGTCGCGACGTTGCCGGCCACGATGTCCACCGCCCCGGCGGCCGGTTCGGCCTTCAACCGGCGGACCATGTCCACCACGCCGTGGGAGTGCCCGTGGGCGGTGTCGACCACCAGCAGGTCGACTCCCTCCTCGACCAGGGCCATCGCCCGCTTCCAGGCGTCACCGAAGAAGCCGATCGCCGCGCCGACCCGGAGTCGGCCCACGTCGTCCTTGGTGGCGTCGGGGTACTGGTCGGACTTGACGAAGTCCTTCAGGGTGATCAGACCCTTCAGCCGGCCCTGCTCGTCCACCAGCGGCAACTTCTCGATCTTGTTCCTGGCCAGCAGCCGCATCGCATCCTCGCCGCTGATCCCGACCGGACCGGTGACCAGCGGCATCGTGGTCATCACGTCGCCGACGAGCCGGCCGGGATCGTTCTCGAACCGCATGTCGCGATTGGTCACGATGCCCAGCAGCCGCATGTCCCGGTCCACCACCGGTACGCCGGAGATCCGGTAACGGCCGCACATGGCGTCCGCCTCACCGATGGTGGCGTCCGGCGAGATGGTGATGGGCTCGTCGACCATGCCGGCCTCGGAGCGCTTGACCACATCGACCTGGTGAGCCTGGTCCTCGATGGAGAGGTTGCGGTGGATGATGCCGAGCCCGCCCTGCCGGGCGATGGCGACCGCCATCCGGGCCTCGGTCACGGTGTCCATCGGCGAGGAGATCAGCGGGATCTTGACCCGGATCCGCTTGGAGACCTGAGTGGCCGTGCTGACCTGCGACGGTACGACGTCGCTCTCGTTGGGCTGCAGCAGGACGTCGTCGAAGGTGAGTCCGAGCGTGGCGAACGGCTGCGGTACGCCAGCGGGCGTCAGATCACCGGGAGGAAAGTCCGACACGGTGGGCCTTTCGTGGGTGGGCAGACCCACATGCTAGTCGCCGGACGTGACCGATCCGGCCGTCGATTCGAGCGCGAACAACGCCACGGGCGCCCTGCTCAGTCCGTGGTCTCGTTCCGCGGAAGCAGCCCGCGGCGGGCCAGCAGCGGCTCGATCCGCGGTGGGCGCCCCCGGAAGGCCTCGTACATCTCCATCTCCGGGATGCTGCCGCCGCGGCTGAGCAGGGCGTCGCGGAATCGTCGACCCGCCGCGCGCAGATCGCCGGAGTGCTCGGTGAACCACTCGACGGTGTCTGCGTCGAGCACCTCGCTCCACAGGTAGGAGTAGTAGCCCGCGGAGTAGCCGCCGCCGAAGATGTGGTTGAAGTAGGGCCCGCGATAGCGCGGTGGGATGGCCGGCAGGTCCAGCCCGACCGCCGCCAGGGCCTGCCGCTCGAACTCCGCCACGTCCTCGACCTCGAGTGCCTGCTCGTGGCCGAGCCGGTGCCAGGCCAGGTCGATCCACGTCGCCGCGACGGAGGCGACCGTCTCGAAACCTTGGTTGAAGGTCGTCGGGTGCACCAGTGCGGACGCCAGGTCGTCCGGCAGGGGCGAGCCGTCGTCGACGTGACGGGCGTAGCCGCTCAGCACCTCCGGCCAGCTCAGCCACATCTCGTTGACCTGGGAGGGGAATTCGACGAAGTCGCGGGCCACCGCCGTACCCGAGAGCCGCGGATAGGTGACATCGGACAACAGGGCGTGCAGGGCGTGCCCGAACTCATGGAACATCGTGCCGACCTCGTCGGTGGTCAGCAGGGCCTTCGACCCCGGCGGCGGGGCCGGGATGTTCATGTTGTTGGCGACAACCGGTCGCTCCCCCAGCAGATGGGACTGGCCCACCAGCGACTCCGACCAGGCCCCGCCCCGCTTGCCGTCGCGGGTGAAGTAGTCCGCGACGAACAGCCCCAGGCCGCGGTGATCTGTGTCGAACACCTCGAACACGCGGACCTCCGGGCGGTAGCCGGCCAGGTCGTCACGGCGCCGGAAGGTGAGGCCGTACAGCACCTCGGCCGCTTTGAAGACGCCGTCGACGAGCACCGCGTCGAGTTCGAAGTAGGGACGGGTGGCCGCGGCGTCGAAGGCGTACCGCTCCTTGCGGACCCGTGCCGCGTAATAGGCCCAGTCCGCTGCCTCGAACGGGCTGTCGTCCCCGTTGGCCTGCTTCGCGGCCTCCAGTTCCGCCTGCTCGCGGCGCGCATTCGCCAGCGCCGGCGGGATGATCTGCCGCAGCATCGCGTCCACGGTCGCGTTGTCCCGGGCGGTGCGATCGGCCAGCACGTAGTCGCTGTGGCTCGGGTAGCCGAGCAGGGCCGCCCGCTCGGCGCGCAGGACCACGATCCGGCGGACGAGTTCGCGGGTGTCGTACGCGTTGCCGCGGGACCCGCGAGCCTGTGCGGCCTCCAACAACCGCCTCCGTGAGCTGGCGCGGTTCAGGGCCTCCAGGGCGGGTTGATGGGTGGGCAGGACCAGGGTCAGCAGATAACCGTCGAGTCCGCGCTGCCGGGCCGCCTCGGCGGCCGCCGCGATCGCGTCCTCACTGAGCCCGTCGAGCTCCTCGACACCGTCGAAGTGGACCGCCGCATCGTTGGTGTCGGCGAGCAGCCGGTTCCCGAAGGTGGTCGAGCACTGCGCCAGCTCCAGGTTCAGGGCCGCCAGACGCTGCTGGGCCTCTTGGCTCAGCGCGGCGCCGGCGCGAACGAAGTCGCAGTGGTAGCGCTCCAGCAATCTGGTCTGCTCGGCATCCAGATCGGCACCGGCGCACCGGTCGAGGACGTCGGCAACCCGGGCGAACAGCCGGCGATCCAGCATGATGGCGTCGGCGTGGGCGGCGAACCGGGGCGCGTACTCGACGTCGATCGCCTCGAGCTCCTCGGTGGTGTCGGCACCGGTCAGCAGCCAGAACACGCGCTGAGCCCGGCGCAGCATACGACCGGAGCGTTCCAGCGCGACGATGGTGTTGTCGAACGTCGCCGGCTCGGGGTTGGTGACGATCGCATCGACCTCCGCGCGAGCCACCGCCATGCCGTCGTCGAACGCTGCCCCGAAGGCCGCCGGGGTGAGCTCGGCGAACGGCGGGAGGCCGTACGGCAGCGGGCTCGGGGTGGCGAACGGATGGTCGGCGTCGGCGGTCACGAGATGCGACCCTAGCGCGGGGCGGGTACCGCCCAAGGCGAGCGACAAACGCGGCCGGCCGCGCTCCCCGGACAGGGCAGGAGGCCCTCCCCGCCGCAGCGGGAAGGGCCTCCTGGTCCGTCTGGGACGGTCCGTCTGGGAGGGGACGGGTGTCAGTGAGCGTGCGTGTGCCCGTGCCCTGCCGCCGGCTCCTCGTCCTCCGGCTTCTCGACCACCAGGGTCTCGGTGGTGAGCAGCAGGGAGGCGATCGACGCCGCGTTCGCCAGCGCCGACCGAGTGACCTTGACCGGGTCGATGACGCCGGCCGCGATCAGATCGCCGTACTCACCGGTGGCGGCGTTGAAACCGTGGCCCACCGGAAGCTCGGCCACCTTGCTGGTGATGACGTAGCCTTGCTCGCCACCGTTCTCGGCGATCCAGCGCAGCGGCTCCACCAGGGACTTCCGCACGATATGGACGCCGGCGCGCTCGTCGCCGGTGAGGCCCAGGTCGTCGGACAGCACCTCAGCGGCATGGATGAGGGCGGAGCCGCCGCCGGCGACGATGCCCTCCTCGATCGCGGCGCGGGTCGCGGACACGGCGTCCTCGATCCGGTGCTTCTTCTCCTTGAGCTCGACCTCGGTGGCCGCGCCGACCTTGATCACGCAGACGCCGCCGGCCAGCTTGGCCACCCGCTCCTGCAGCTTCTCCCGATCCCAGTCGGAATCGGTCCGCTCGATCTCGGCCTGCAGCTGGGCGACGCGGCCCTTGACGGCGTCGGCCGCACCGGCGCCGTCGACGATCGTGGTGTTGTCCTTGGTCACCACGATGCGACGAGCCTTGCCCAGCACCTCCAGGCCGACCTGGTCGAGCTTCAGCCCGACCTCCGGCGCGACGACGGTGCCACCGGTCAGGATGGCGATGTCCTCGAGCATGGCCTTGCGACGGTCACCGAAGGCCGGGGCCTTGACGGCCACGGAGGTGAAGGTGCCGCGGATCTTGTTCACCACCAGGGTCGACAGCGCCTCGCCGTCGACGTCCTCGGCCACGATGAACAAGGTGCCGGACGCCCCGATGACCTTCTCCAGCAGCGGGAGCAGATCGTTCATCGAGCTGATCTTGCCCGAGTTGATCAGGATGTACGGGTCGTCGAGGACCGCTTCCATCCGCTCCGGGTCGGTAACGAAGTACGGCGAGAGGTAGCCCTTGTCGAACTGCATGCCCTCGGTGAACTCGAGCTCGGTCCCGAAGGTGTTCGACTCGTCGACGGTGATCACGCCGTCCTTGCCGACCTTGTCGAACGCATCGGCGATCAGGGCGCCGATCTCGGCGTCACGCGCGGAGATGGTGGCCACGTTGGACATGTCCTCGGTGGTCTCCACCTCGCGGGCGATCTCGGCGAGCCTGCCCTCGACCGCTTCCACGGCCTTGTCGATGCCCCGCTTGAGCGCGATCGGGTTGGCCCCTGACGCGACGGCCCGCAGGCCCTCGTGCACCAGCGCCTGGGCGAGCACGGTCGCGGTGGTGGTGCCGTCACCGGCCACGTCGTTGGTCTTGGTGGCCACCTCCTTGGCGAGCTGCGCGCCGAGGTTCTCGTACGGGTCCTCGAGCTCGACGTCGCGGGCCACGGTGACGCCATCGTTGGTGATGGTCGGCGCGCCCCACTTCTTGTCGAGGACGACGTAGCGGCCCTTGGGGCCGAGGGTGACCTTCACGGTGTTGGCGAGGATATCGACGCCACGCTCGAGCGAGCGCCGCGCCTCCTCGTCGAATTGAAGGATCTTTGGCATGTCTGGATGTCCTCCGGACTACTTGGTGACGACCGCGAGGATGTCCCGCGCGTTGAGGAGCAGGTACTCCTTGCCGTCGTACTTGACCTCGGTGCCGCCGTACTTGCTGAAGATCACGACGTCGTCGACGGCCACATCGAGCGGAACGCGGTTGCCGTTGTCGTCGATGCGACCCGGGCCGACGCTGAGGACCTTGCCCTCCTGCGGCTTCTCCTTGGCGGTGTCCGGGATGACCAGGCCGGACTTGGTGACCTGC
>DASTGF010000322.1:0-6092 GCA_035719255.1 Microlunatus sp.
CAGGTCAACGGCACCTTCGTGGGGATGCCGCAGTGGACGAACTCCGAGGTCCTGATGTACCGGAAGGACCTGTTCGAGGACCCCACCCAGAAGGCGAACTTCAAGGCCAAGTACGGCTACGACCTGGTGCCGCCGACGACGTGGCAGCAGTTCGACGACGTGGCGCAGTTCTTCACCCAGGACACCAACGGTGACGGCACCCCCGACCTGTACGGCACCGACGTCAAGGGCGCGGTGGAAACCGAGTACCTCGCCCACGTGCTGCAGGCCGGATCCCCCGGTGCGGTGCTCGACGACACGGGCAAGATCATCATCGATAACCAGGCCCATCTGGACGCGCTGAACTTCTACACCGACCTGAACACCAAACTGAAGGTCTCCCCACCCGGGGCGTCGCAAATGGATTGGGCCGCCGCGCAGAACCTGTTCAACCAGGGGCAGACCGCGATGACCCGGTTCTGGGCGCACGCCTACCGGCAGATCCCGACCGACTCCCCGGTCTACGGCAAGGTCGGGGTAGCCCCGATGATCGGCGGCAGCGCCGGCGTGGCGGGCATCCCCGGACCGTGGTACCTGTCCATTCCGAAGACCACTCCGAATTCCGATCTTGCCAAGCAGTTCATCCAATGCGCCTACGACAACAACGCCCTGGGGATCACCTCACCGCTGGGCCTGGCGTCACGGATCTCCGCATTCCAGGAGTACCAGGACAAGCCCGGATACGAGAACTTCAAGCCCCTGATCGACACCCTCAACGCGGCCGCATCGGCTCCCCGGCCGGCCACCCCGCACTGGCAGCAGATCGTCGACACCGTGCTGGTCCCGATGCTGCAGAAGGCCGTCGCAGGAGGTGCCGACAACGCCGCATTGTTGGCCGAGGCCAAGACCCAGATCGAACAGATTCAAGGGTCATGAGCAACGTCACCGACCCGGTGCGGGGGCCGGGGGCCGCACCCCCACGCCCGGCCCCGGCCTCTGCCGTGACCAACACCGGCCCGTGGATGAACGACAAGCGGTTCGCGGTGCTGCTGATGGTGCCGGCCGGGGTGTTCCTGTTGGGGTTCGTGGCCTGGCCGTTGATCCGCCTGGTCATCAACAGCTTCCTGCACCTGCCGGCCATCGCCGGCGGGACGACGACCTTCGTCGGTCTCGACAACTACACCAAGGTGTTCACCGACCCCGTGTTCTGGGCCACCGCGGCCCGTACTGCGGTCTACACCGTCATCGTCGTGACCCTTGAGTTCGTGATCGGGCTGGGCACCGCGCTGCTGTTCAACGCACTGGGCTCGCGGTCAAAGGTTTTCCGGACGATCTTCCTGTACCCGTTGATGATCGCCCCGGTGGTCGCCGGGCTGTTGTGGCGATTCCTCATGATCGACAACTTCGGGATCATCAACGAACTGCTGTTCCGAGTCGGGATCATCGCCACCCCAGGAGACATCGGCTGGCTCAGCAACCCCAACCTGGCGTTGCTGGCCGTGGCCATCCCCGACATCTGGCTCACCACCTCGTTCATGACGCTGGTGCTGTTCGCCGGGCTGCAGACCCTGCCGGACGACGTGATGGAGGCCGCCCGGTTGGACGGCGCCAAGGCCTGGCAGATGCTCTGGCGGGTCATCATCCCCCTGCTCCGGCCGGTGATCGCCGTCGCGCTGATCATCCGCGGCGTCGACGCGATGCGGGCCTTCGACCACATTGTGATCATGACCAACGGCGGACCGGAGAACGGCTCCACGGTGATGAGCCTGCTGATCTATCGCACCATGGTCCGCTTCGGCGACCCCGGGCTGGCCAGCGCGATGGCCACCCTGTACCTACTCGCCATGCTCGCCGTCGCCGCGTTTGCCGTGGCCACCATCTGGAAACCAGGAGGGGACGACAAATGAGCACCACCGCGATCGCCGCGCCATCCCCGGTCAGCGCCACACCCACCCCGATCGGTCGACGATTCGGGCGGGGCTTGCTCTGGGCCCTTCTGATCGTCCTCGTGCTGGCCTACGCGTTCCCGTTCCTCTACTTGGCGCTGACCTCGTTCAAGACACCCAGCGATGCGATCGCCGCCCCACCCTCGCTGATCCCCAAGGACTGGACCCTGGAGAACTACAGCTCCGCGTTGGACCGGCCTGGCGTCATCCCGTCGTTCATCAACAGCATTCAAACCGCGGTGATCAGCACCCTGCTCTCCCTCGCCCTGGCCATCCCCGCCGCGTACGGGATCACCCGGTACCGGACCCGGACCGGGCGGATCTTCATCATGTTCGCCCTGATCACCCGGATGGTCCCGGCCGTGGCCATCGGGGTGCCGCTGGTCGGCATCATGGCCACCCTCGGCCTGCGGGACACCCCCATCGGCCTGGCGCTGGCCCACACCACGATCTCCCTACCCCTGTCGATCTGGCTGATGTCCAGCTTCTTCGAAGCCGTCCCGCCAGGGCTGGAAGAGGCAGCCCGGGTCGACGGTTGCAGCCGCCTCGGCGCGCTGTGGAAGGTCGTCCTCCCCGTTGTCTCCGGCGGCATCGCAGTCTGCGCCGTCTTCGCGTTCCTCGCCTCCTGGAACGAGTTCCTGTTCGCGCTGCTGCTCACCGCGATCCGCGCACAGACCACTCCGATCGTCATCGCGAACTTCCAAACCCAGTACGGCCTGGACTGGGGAGCCATGACCGCCCTGGCCATGCTGTTCTCCATCCCGGTCATCATCATCACCCTCGCTCTGCAACGCCGCATCGTCGCGGGCATGACCCTCGGGGCCGTCAAGGGCTGAAAACTCCGAACGCAGTCACAGTGGCTCTGAAACATCCTCAGCAGCAACCCAGATCGGTGCGAACCCGCGCTGATCGTCACCATCCCCGTTCACGCCGTGGTTCTGGATCGCGGCGTGAACGGGCTCCACGTATCCGACAGCGGCACGTGGGCACAGACCCGGGCCGGCGACCACCAGCGACAGGGTTCCAACCGCCCCTGCCCCGGGGCGCAACGGAACAGGGTGCGTCGCTGAGCGCAGCACCCCGCCCCTCAAGAAACCACGACACGTAAGCGAGTACCTATGTCAGGCGCCAACCATTACGACGTGACGAACTGGCCCGTCGGTGATCCGGCCAAGGACATCGGTGAGGTGTTCAACAGCATCATCGCCGATGTCAAACGCCGCCAAGCGACCACCGATCAGGACGACGGAGGCAAGCCGGGCGCGGTGATCTACGTTCCACCGGGAGATTACCCACTCCGGACCCAAGTCGTGATCGACATCAGTTTCCTCAAGATCGAGGGCTCGGGACACGGCTTCACCTCATCCAGCATCCGTTTCAACGTTCCCCAGCATGAGTGGCCCGACCTGCACGAGCTGTGGCCAGGAGGCAGTCGAATCCTGGTAAAGATTCCCGTCGGTGAGGACCTGCAGGAGGCCCAGGGAGCCGCCTTCTTGATCAAGCGGAGCGGGAGCCCGCGGATCAGTTCGGTCGAGTTCTCCAACTTCTGCATCGACGGGTTGCACTTCAGCCCTAACGGCTCGGACATGCATTCCGAGAACACGTATGTCAACGGCAAAACCGGCATCTACGTCGCGAACGCCAACGACTCGTTCCGGATAACCGGGATGGGGTTCGTCTACCTGGAGCACGCTCTCACGATCTACAACGCGGACGCGCTGTCAATCCACGACAACTTCATCGCCGAATGCGGAAGCTGCATCGAACTCCGCGGATGGGGACAGGCCTCGAAGATCACCGACAACCTGATCGGGGCGGGGCCGCAGGGCCACTCCATCTACGCCGAGAACCACGGCGGCCTCCTGATCACCGCCAACAACGTCTTTCCTCGGGGTGCCAGCAGCGTCCAGCTCAACGGCGTCACGCGTTCGAGCGTCACCAACAACCGCCTGCACTCCTTCTACCCCGGGATGGTCATTCTCGCCGCGGACAGCTCGGAGAACCTCGTGGCCTCCAACCATCTCCTGCGTGACCACGAGCCCTGGGCGCCCTTCTTCGAAGTCGACAACGGATTGGACGACCTGTACGGACTTCTCCGAGTCAGCGGCAGCGACAACTCAATCATCGGCAATCACTTCTCCGAGGTCATCGACGCACCTAGCATTCGTCCATCCGGCGCGACTCCAGTCGTTATCCGATTGACGGCAGGGAGCGGCAACTACCTCTCCAGCAACCACATAGTGGGGAAGGAAGTCCGCGCGACGTCGAGCGGCTCGGCTTACGAAGCTCAGGTCGATGCACTGCTGACGACCGAGGTATCCGGTGGACTTCTGGTCACGGCTGTCTTCGTCGATCCCGAATCAGTACGCAATACAATCCTCGATTCCGGAACCGACGCCCAAGTCATTGCCGACCGGGGTGCCAACGCCATCCGGGCCACACCCTCAGTAGGTTCCTGATCGACTGCTAACTCATGTCCACCGTGGTCACCGGAACCGCCGACGCAGGTCGGCGGCCTGGGCGATGTTGCCCTGCTCGTTGGCGTCGGATCGCTCAATGCGCATCGCGGTGCGCCGGTTGATCTTCTCCATGTAAGCGGCCATTCGTTCGTCACGGCGTTGCCGCATCAGCGCGACCTCGGTGGCGGCGGCACGGGCAGGAATGCCCGGCTCAGGGGTGGGCGGCATGATCGGGCGCGGCGGCAGCCGATCGACCAGGGGCAGGATCCCGGCTCGTGGGCTGGGCAGGGTCTGGTACCAGTACGCGGTGGAGGACCAATCGTCGGCGAGATGGTTGCCATGACCGTGCTCGACGGACACCTTGATGCGTTCGGCGAAGTGGACCGGGTCGACGACGTGCAGGCGGTAGCTGACGGCGTAGCCGGGCATCTTCGATTCGTGCAGGATCGCGCCGTGGTATTGATAGGCGTTGTCCTGCATGCCCCACGCGTGGTTGAAGTAGTCCTCGGTTCCGGTGCCGTGGAGGCTGGGAGGCCAGGTGTCGTCGTCGACGAAGATGGTGTCTTCCCCTTCACCCCACCAGCTGCCCTGCCGATGATAGACAGACAGGTTGCAGCCCACGTAGTGCCCGCGGCCTTCGGTTTCCAGTATCACATAATTGTTCTCGGCGTCGAGATCAACGATGTTCACCTCGGGGGAGTTGGTCTGCAGGTCGGGTCCCCACCCGTTGCAGGGGTTGTCGCGGTTCCATCGGGCGTGGAAGTACAAGGTGTTCTCCGGTAGCGGTTCCCGGTACAGTTCGTAGTCGATCATGAAGTACTGCGAGATCGGCAGATCGCCTTCGTTGATGAGTTCGATCATCGCCCGCTTCGCGAACGGCATGGGTGCGTAGGAGTTCAGCGCGGCCGATCCGCCGAAGATCAGTGACTCCTCAGCCTTGGCCGATACCGAGAACAGTGCCGATTCGTAGCTGACCGGGACGCAATGGCCAACGCCGAAGAAGTCGCCGAGCGGCACGAGGACCGCAGGTTCGGTCTCATCGTCCCACGTGATGCGGATCAGCACCTTGCGGTAGTAGTCCGGATCAGGGACTTCCCAGTTGAGCCCGAGCGCGTTGTGGATCTCGAGAACCGGTGCCGTGCTTTCGGTGGCGAACGGGTCGAGGAGTCCGGGACCAAGGATCTGCCGGCACCATTGGGTCATCCAAATGTGGGTGATCTGGCCGGGCCCTTCGAGGTCGGCGAGGACTCGGCTCTGTCCTGGGCCGGTGACCCAGTAGTCCTGGTTGCGGCCTCGCTGATCCCAGCTACTGACCCGGCCGCTTCGCGCGTTGCGAGCGACGGTAAGTGATTGCAGTGGTGATGTCATGCGGCGAGCTGCCTCTCTGCGGAATCGGGCGGAACTAGCACCGGCGTCAAGGGCTGACCATCGCGCATTACCGGTCCTGGGTTTGACTACCACGTATCGGAGTCACGGTGCGGTCACCATCGTCATGAGCTGGTCGATCCGCAGGTTGATCTCTGCGGCTCGCCGGTCGACGTCGGCGAGTTCGCCGGTGACGCCGGCCAAGTCGGCCAAGTCGGAGCGCCGACGGTTCCCACGCCACGCGCACCTGCTCCCCGCGGCGACCACCTCCTGATGGATCGCGCTTGGTGCCGGGATGGTCCTGTACGTGCAACCTGTTCAACCGGTCCGCGTCCGAGTCGCC
>DASTGF010000323.1:0-2475 GCA_035719255.1 Microlunatus sp.
CCGGCTGCGGATACTTCTACGGCACCATCAAGGCCCTGCACCACACCATCAGGAACCAGTGGCGGCAGGGCAACGACACGATCGTGGAGTTGTCGGTGACCTACGACCGGCTCGACGGCCGGACCGTCACCATCCCTGTCGTCAGCGTCTGGAGCACCAACGCCGACGGCGTCATCGACGACTACCGCGTGTACTTCGACCTGGCACCGGTCTACGCCTGAGGGTGGCCGGCACCGACCCGTGCGCACCTCCCGCAACCTCGACGAAGAGAGAAGTTGATTCAGCATGGCCACGTTGGACGGCAAGGTAGCGATCGTCACCGGTGGCGGTGGCGGTATCGGCCGGGAGACGGCCAAGGTCCTGATCGAGAACGGTGCCCGGGTGGCGGTCGCCGACATCAATGCCGATGCCGCGCGGGAAACGGCCGAGTATTCCGGTGGCGGCGACGATGTCATCGCGGTCACGACCGATGTCACCGACATCGCCTCGCTGGAGAACCTGATGGCTGCGACGATCACGGCCTTCGGCCGGGTGGACATCGCCCATAACAATGCCGGCGTGGAGCTGGGCGGTATCGATCTGGCCGACGTCGACGTGGCGCAGTACGAGCGGCTGTTGGCGGTCAACCAGCGCGGCGTCTTCCTGAGCATGAAGGTGCAGATCCCGCAGATGCGCAAGCAAGGCTCCGGGTCGATCATCAACACCGCATCGGCGCTCGGTCTCGTTGCCCTGCCGGGCCAGTCCGCGTACATCGCCTCCAAGCACGCGGTCATCGGCCTGACGAAGGCGGCCGCGATGGAGTACTCCGCGCTCGGCATCCGCGTCAACGCGGTCCTGCCGGGGGTGGTGCAGACCCCGATGATCGAGGAGATGGAGGCGATCAGTCCGGGATTCAAGGACATGCTCCTCAGGGAGCATCCGATCGGCCGGCTCGGGTTGCCACGGGACATCGCCAACGCGGTGGTGTGGCTCGGATCGGACCTGTCCAGCTTCGTCACGGGCAGTTCGCTCGTGGTGGACGGCGGCTACTCCACCCACTGACACCCGACCGGCCCGCCCACCGATCGACCAAGAAGGGAACCTGGTGTGAACACCGACCCCGTGGCCGCCGACGAGCCGGACGGCCCCGAACTGTCCTTGCTGTACGACGATTTCAAGTCCGAGCACCTCACCCCGCTCTGGACCCAGCTCAACGACCTGATGCCGATGCACCCGACACCTCGCGCGCTGCCGCACGTCTGGCGCTGGGACACGCTGTACCCGCTGGCCCAGCGGGCCGGTGAGCTGGTACCGGTCGGCCGCGGTGGCGAACGGCGGGCCATCGCCCTGGCCAATCCGGGGCTCCCCGGAACCGCCTACGCCACCCCCACGCTGTGGGCGGCGATCCAGTACCTCGGCCCGCACGAGGTGGCTCCCGAGCACCGGCACAGCCAGAACGCATTCCGCTTCGTCGTCGAGGGCGAGGGGGTGTGGACCGTCGTCAACGGAGATCCGGTCGCCATGCGCCGCGGTGACTTCCTGCTGACCCCGGGGTGGAACGTCCACGGCCACCACAACGAAACGGACCAGCCGATGGCCTGGATCGACGGCCTGGACATCCCGCTGGTCCATTACACCGACACCGGCTTCTTCGAATTCGGGTCGGAGCGGGTCACCGACGAGGCCACCCCTGACGTCTCGCGATCCGAACGACTGTGGTCACACCCGGGGCTGCGTCCGCTGTCCGGGTTGCAGAACACGGTCAGCTCCCCCATCGGGGCCTACCGCTGGGAGTACACCGACGCCGCGCTGCGCGAGCAGTTGCAGCTCGAGGACGAGGGACAGCCGGCCACCGTCGCCCCCGGGCACGCCGCCATCCGCTACGTCAACCCGACCACCGGTGGCGACGTGCTGCCGACGATCCGCGCCGAGTTCCACCGCTTGCGGGCGGGCGCGGTCACTCGGGCCCGGCGAGAGGTCGGATCGTCGGTCTGGCAGGTGTTCGACGGCACCGGGACGGTGACGATGGGCGACCAGACCCACCGGCTGGCCAAGGGCGACCTGTTCGTCGTCCCGTCGTGGGTTCCCTGGTCGCTGGCCGCTGACGACCAGTTCGACCTGTTCCGGTTCTCCGACGCGCCGGTCGTGGAGCGGTTGCACTTCGATCGCGTGCAGGTCGACGAGGTCGTCCGATGAGGCTCGCCACGGTTCGCACTCCGGGTGGTACCGCCGCCGCCCGGGTCGAAGGGCGCGAGGGTGTGCTGATCGACGGCTTTTCCGACGTCGGAGACCTTCTGAACCGCCCCGGCTGGCGCACCCTGGCCGAACACGCCGCCGGCCCGCGGGTGTCGGTGGACCACCTGGCCACCGTGATCCCGCAACCGGGCAAGATCATCTGCGTCGGGTTGAACTACCGCGCGCACATCCTGGAGATGGGTCGCCCGCTGCCCGAGTACCCCACCCTGTTCGCCAAGTTCACCGACGCGCTGATCGGCC
>DASTGF010000324.1:0-5104 GCA_035719255.1 Microlunatus sp.
TGCACCTCACTGATGCAGGCGGAGGCTGTTCCCGTCGATTCTTGCAGCTGTGAGCCGGACCCGTTCGTTCGGTGTGTCGTTCGGCCTGAGTATGACAGTCTGATCGGAGCCCACTAGGACGGCCCGAACGGTACCCACCAGCCGGACATGCCGAACCTAATGACGGCTTGAATGGTACCCACCTGTGAACGTTGATCCATCCAGTGTTGGATCGACGACGGGAGGGCCGGGATGGGGTCAAGAGTGGAGTTGTTCGCGCAGATTCGGAGGGATGCCCGGGTGGAGGGCGCGTCAATCCGGGAGCTTGCCCGCAGGCACCAGGTGGCGCGGAAAACCGTGCGTAAGGCGTTAAGTTCCCCGGTCCCGCCAGAGCGTAAAACTCCTGTACGGTCCTCGCCGCGGCTTGATCCTTATAAACCGACGATCGACGCCATGCTCGTCGAGGACACGACGGCGCCGAGGAAGCAGCGTCACACTGCCCGGAGGATTCTTGCCCGGCTCATCGAGGAGCATGGAGCGGACGAGTTGTCGTATTCGACGGTGCGTGACTACGTTCGGGTCCGCCGGGCGCAGATCGATGTGGAGGCCGGCCGCCGGGTTGAGGTATTTGTTCCTCAGGAGCACGCCCCGGGCGCGGAAGCGGAAGTGGACTTCGGTGAAGTCTGGATCGTGCTGGACGGGGTAAAGACGAAATGCCACATGTTCATCTTCCGGCTTTCTCACTCCGGCAAAGCCATCCACCGGATTTACCCCACCCAGGCCCAGGAAGCGTTTCTGGAAGGCCACGTCGAGGCGTTCAACGAGATCGGCGGCGTGCCGGTCAAACATATCCGCTATGACAACCTCACCAGTGCCGTCAGGGCCGTGGTGTTCGGTCAGGGGCGGAACCGCCTGGAGAATGACCGGTGGGTGTTGTTTCGCTCGTTCTATGGATTTGATGCCTTTTATTGCCAGCCAGGTCTTGCCGGCGCTCACGAGAAAGGCGGGGTCGAGGGCGAGGTGGGCTGGTTCCGCCGCAACCGGCTGACCCCGATGCCCGTGGCGAGGTCCCTTGATGAGCTCAACGACTGGATCCGGAGCCGGGAGGTTCAAGACGATCAGCGGCGGATTGATGGCAGGATCCGCACTATCGGCCAGGACTTCGCCGCCGAGCGCCCGTTCCTGGCACCGTTGCCGGCCGACGAGTTCGATCCCGGTCTGGTGTTGAACCCGAGAGTGGACCGGTCCTCAATGATCACCGTGCGGATGGTGAAGTACTCGGTGCCAGCACGGTTCATCGGTCGGCGGGTCCGGGTTTCATTGCGGGCATCCGAAGTTGTGGTGTTCGACGGCCGCGCGGTGGCGGCCCGGCACCAGCGGATTATTGCCAAGGGCGGGCAGTCGGTCCAGTTGGACCATTATCTGGAGGTCCTCAAGACCAAGCCCGGCGCTTTGCCTGGTTCCACTGCTTTGGCCAGGGCGCGGGAGTCGGGTGCTTTCACCAGCGCCCATGACGCCTTCTGGTCTGCCTCGCGCAGGGTCAACGGTGATGCCGCGGGGACCCGTGAACTGATTGACGTCCTGCTGCTGCACCGATCGATGGAAGCCGAAGACATCGAGGCAGGGATCACCGCAGCCCTTGGAGTAGGTGCCGTCAGTGCCGACGTCGTGGCGGTTGAAGGCCGCCGACATGCCTCCAGCATCCCTGCTGGTGGGTCCCGTCCTGACCGTCATCGCGGTGCTCATGCTGAAGCGAAAGTGCAACGAGTTGTCAGCCTGACCCAGCGCCGGCTGATGGACCCGGCGGCGGTCATCGCCGGGCTCCCTCCAGACAAGCGGCCGCTCCCGGCGATCAGCGCCTATGACGAGCTGCTGGCCAAACGCACCGAACACTCCGCAGGAACCGCGTCGAAGGAAAACATCTCATGAGCCCCACCGCACCGGCCACCACCATCACCCCAACCCTGCGACGGCGCCGCGGTCTGACTGAGCAGGCCGCGGTCGCGGCCGTGGACCAAGCATGCCGCCGATTGCGCCTGCCCACCATCCGGGCGGTTCTGGACGAAGCTCTGACCGTCGCGGGGAAGGAACAACTCTCTTACCAAGGCTTCCTGGCCGAGCTGCTGCTGGCCGAATGCGATGACCGGGACCGTCGCTCCTCAATCCGACGCGTCAAAGCCGCGAACTTTCCCCGGGATAAATGGCTCGGTGATTTCGATTTCGACGCGAACACGAACATCAACCCCGCTACCATCCATACCCTCGCTACCGGCGAATGGATTCGAAAAGGTGCACCGCTATGCCTGATCGGGGACTCCGGAACCGGCAAATCCCACCTGCTTATCGGGCTGGGCACCGCCGCGGCGGAGAAGGGATACCGGGTCAAATACACTTTGGCCACCCGGCTCGTGAACGAACTCGTCGAAGCCGCCGACGACAAAGTCCTCGCCAAGACCATCGCCAGATACGGCCGAGTGGACCTGCTCTGCATTGACGAGCTCGGCTATATGGAACTGGACCGGCGCGGCGCCGAACTCCTCTTCCAGGTCCTCACCGAACGCGAAGAGAAGAACTCCATCGCCATCGCTTCCAACGAGTCGTTCTCCGGCTGGACCAAGACATTCACCGACCCGCGCCTCTGCGCCGCGATCGTTGACCGGCTGACGTTCAACGGCACCATCATCGAAACCGGCACCGATTCCTACCGCCTCGCCCACAGCCTGACAAGGAACGCGCACTAAAAGGTAGCCGCGGCCGCCCGCCCCACGAACACATAGGTTGTCGTTGACCACTTCATGCCGCGCAACAGGACAGTTTGGAGACGTCAGTAGTGAAGGACTGGGCTGCTATCTTGATGCCTTCGGCCATGGTCAGATAGGGGCTCCAGAGATTCGCGACCTGATCAACGGTCATCCCGGCCTCCAGAATGTAAATCCCTGCGGCGGCGATGTCCCCGGCGTCCTTACCCACGACAGTGATCCCTACAATCCGACCCGTGTCCGCGTCGGCAACGATCTTGATGAAGCCGCGGGTATCACGGTTCACCAGCGCGCGAGGGATAAATTTGAGCGGCAGAACCCGGCACATGCACCGGATCCCTGCCTGGTTCGCTTCCTTGTCCGTCATCCCGACAGCGGCCAGGGCAGGGCTGGTAAACGTGACCCGGGGCAGGTGCCGGTAATCGACCTCACGCCCGGCACCCTCAAAGGCGTTCTCCACCATCAGGGCCCCGTGCGCGGCGGCGACATAAACGAACTCCGGGTGACCCGTCACATCACCCGCGGCCCAGATCCTCGGATTAGTACTGCGAAGGCTCCCGTCGACCAGGACTTCCCCGCGGTCCCCGGTTTCAACGCCGACCATGCAAAGGTTCAAATCCTCCGTGACCGGGCGCCGGCCTGTTGCCATGAGCAGGCGCGCGGCCCTGAATTCCTCGTTTCCTCCTGAGACGGAAGCATCCACGACCACGTCCCCCGACACCTCATCGGTCCGGACCGAGGACGCTGTCGCTCGACGGACGACCCGGATGCCCTCATCGGCGAAGACACCGGCGAGGGCATGCCCGGCTTCAGGCTCTTCGGCCGAGGCGAGCTTGGACCGGACCAGGATGGTCACCTCCGTGCCGAGCCGGGCGAAAAGCTGCGCCTGCTCCAGCGCCACATACCCGCCGCCCACCACCAGCATCGAAGCGGGAACGTCCTGCAGCTCCATCGCACTCGTGGACGTCAGATAATCCACCTCGTCCATTCCCGGCACTTCAGGGATCCAGGGGGTGGAGCCGGTCGCGACCAGGTAGTGTTCCGCGCTGACTGTCTCGGTGGTTCCGCCCGGGGCGGTGATGTTCAAAACCGGTGCGGCTGCGGTTCCGGCGAACACCGCCGTCCCCCGCTGCAGGTTCCATCCATAGCCCGCGGCGAGATCCACATACTTCTCTGACCGCATGGATTCGACCAGTGAGCGCTTCCCGGCGACCAGTTCGGGCATATCCACCGGCTCTGCGGAGGTGCTGATACCGGGGAACCGTCCGGAAGCATCGAGGGCGACATGGCGGGCTTCCGCGGCGGCCAGCAGGGCCTTGGACGGGATGCAGCCCGTGTTCACGCACGTGCCTCCCACAGTGCTGCGCTCCACCATCAACACCCGCTTGCCACGGCTGGTTGCCCGGATGGCCGCAGCGAAAGCAGCCCCGCCGGAACCGATAATGGCCAGGTCATAATCGAAAGATGCTGCCGACACGAGGGACTCCTGAAGATGGAAGGGAAGCAGCCGCCAGCACACCTGTTGCTCAACCGACCGCCATGTGCAGCCTTCAACCGAAGACCAGCTCTGCATCCCATTCTCAACCTTCCCCTACACTGGAATGTCAAGGAATCGCCGTCCTGGCCGCCTGCTAAGAAATGAGTTCATGATGCGTATCGGTGAGGCCGCGGCAGCGGCAGGGATGACAACCAAGACGCTGCGTTTCTACGAGGACAGCGGGCTTCTCCCGGCAGCGAAAAGATCCTCTAACGGCTACCGGGACTACCATGACGACTCCGTGGCCAGGCTCGAATTCATCCGCCGCGGACGGGCCGCAGGCCTCGCCCTGACCCAAATACGCGAAATTCTTAGCCTCCGTGACGCCGGAGAAGCCCCCTGCGCCCACGTCCAAGACCTTCTCTCCAACCAGCTGGCCGAACTGGACCACCAGATTTCTGAACTAATGGCGCTGCGATCCATCGTCGCCGGCCTTCACGCCACTGCCGCGTCCGGGACCGACGCAAGCTGCGATCCCGAACAAATCTGCAGCTACCTCTGACGCACTACTCCGCCAGACGCCAGCTTCCAACAACCGGGACCCCGGGTATCGTCCCAACCCGCGGCAGTGTTTTCACAGACCCAGAAACCACGCCAAGAACCCCTAGACACCCTCACAACATCATCCCCGGACGTCCGACGGGTGGGTACCGTTCGGGCCGTCCTAGTGGGCTCCGATCACGTTGACACAATCAGCGAGTCCCGTGATCCTTGGGACTTGAGGCCTCCCACCAACCTAGGTGCGATTCGCTGTGAAGAGCCCATCCCTAGCCGCCGCGAATCTCGCAACCATGCAAATCCAAGCCGTTTGCTTCGATGTGGATAGTCT
>DASTGF010000325.1:0-3624 GCA_035719255.1 Microlunatus sp.
GGCAGGATGTTGTGGATCCAGCCCGCCAGGTACATGGGCCAGTCGACCATCCCGTTGAAGTACTTGTCGATCCCCATCCCCAGCGGCAGCAGAGTGAAGGCGGTGCGCAGCAGGAGATAGGCCTGGTAGGCGGGTTCGCGCCGGTGCGCCCGAATGCTCGCAGTGACGCCGCCGACGCTGGCGACCGGCCTGTGGAGCGTGATGCTGGACATGGACTCATCCTCCTCGTCGAAGCTGACGTTCTTTCATCTCTAGGTCTACTCGGCCGGGCATGCGCACCCAACGCGTCCATGTCCGGGTTCGCGCGGGAGTCCGTGAGGAAACGCTCACGACACGGCCATCGACCGGAGGGAGCCGCGGCTGGTTCCGGCATCGCCGTCCCTCTACGGTGAAGAGCGCTTCCACTGGCAAATGCGACCCGGTCGGGTCGCGAACCGAGGAGATGACAGATGCAGACATTCGGCCCCTACACGTCCGTCCTCGTGGTGGTGAGCATCGCGCTCTTGCTCGTCCTCTCCGGGCTCGGCAAGAAGCAGCTCACCTGGAAGCGGCCGAGGCCGCTCCCGGTGCGAAGTCGCCGGCGAGGTCGGTAGCAGGAAGATGGAAGCGCCGCGCGGCTGCGCGTCACCCGCAGAGCTGCGGGGTTGGTACGTCGACGAGCTTCAGCCGAAGCTCGCACGCGCCGCCGCCCAGGGCCGGATCGATCCCGGTCGCGCCTGCGCGTTGCACCGACTCATGGGCAACCTGCTCCAGTCGGCCCGCGTCACGCACGGCAGAGCGGAGGCCTCGCGGTGACCGTCTTCCTCGCCGGCGCCTCCGGCGTCCTCGGCCGGGCGCTCATCCCGCGCCTCGTCGTTCGCGGGCACCGCGTCCGCGCGATCGCGCGCCGTCGGCCGGTCACCAGGCTCCCGGAGGGAGTCGAGTTCATCGAAGCCGACCTGCTCGCGGCGGACCTCGGCCGCCTGGTCGACGGCTGCGACGCCGTCATCCACATCGCCACCGCGATCCCAGCCGATCCGTCGGCTCCGGGCGCATGGGACGACAACGCCCGGCTTCGCACCTCCGGAACGCGACGGCTGCTGGCTGCGGCCCTAGCCTCCGGTGTCTCGCGCTACGTCCAGCAGAGCATCGTCATGGCCTACCGCGACGGCGGCGACGCATGGCTGGACGAGCAGGCGCCGCTCGACGACTCGCCCGCGCGGGCGGCGGTCTGCGGGCCGGTGATCGAGATGGAGACGATGATCCGCGAGGTCGAGCCACAGGCACTTGCCTGGACGATCCTCCGCGGCGGCTCGTTCGTGGGCGAAGGCACCGGCCAGCTCGCGCTCCTCGAGCAACTGCGGGACGGAACCGTCGTCGCCCCCGGCGACGGATCGAACTATGTCTCGCTCGTCAACGTGGCGGACATGGCCGCCGCCGTCGCGGTTGCGGTGGAGGCCGCGCCGGCCGGGTCGACGTTCAACGTCGTCGACGATCCCCTCCGCTACGGCGACTACGTCGACGCGCTCGCCGACCTGATCGGCGTCTCGCGGCCGGCGCGGGCGCCGAAGTTGCCGCTGCCGCCGTCCTGGCGCTGCACGAACCGCGCCGCGCAGACCGTTCTCGGCTGGATGCCGCGCGGACGCATCTGGCCGTATCCGAACGCGGCCTGACGAGCACACAGCGAGCCCGACTCGGCGAGGTCGCCGGCGCGGACGCGCACCTTCGCCGTCTCCGGAGGCGTGTGAACGGACGCTCACAGCATCCCCATCGCATCGGCCAAGCCGCGGCTGGTGCGGCCATCGGCACCCGCCATACGGTGAAACGCATGCCCTGAAAAACGACCGAGGAGGTCTACGAACAGTGACTACTTCCGATTTTCAACGACGGCCGAGGGCGCGGATCGTCCGCCTTGCGGCGGCGGCCGCAGCCGTGGTCGTCGCAAGCATGGTGGTGGCGGCTTGCGGTTCTGGTTCGTCATCGACGAGCGAATCGACGAGCGCGGCCGGCAGCTCACACGCGCCGATCAAGGTCACCCTGATCCTGAAGGACCTGTCCAACCCGTACTGGATCTTCATGCGGAACGCCGCCAAGGCCGAAGCGGCGAAGCTCGGCGTCTCCCTGAAGGTGTTCGCCGGCCAGACCGACAGCGACACGACGACGCAGATCAACGCGATCGAAGACGCCATCTCCGCGGGTGACAGCGGGATCATCGTCGTGTCCAACGGCAACGCGGTCAACTCGGCGATCCAGAAGGCGCGTTCCGCAGGCATCGCGGTCTACGCGCTCGACACCGTCCCGATCCCCGCCAGCTCGGTCGACATGACCTTCGCGACCGACAACACCGAAGCGGGGCGGCTGATCGGCAAGTGGGCTGCGGCGAAGCTGCATGGCGCCAAGGCCGACATCGCTCTCCTCGACGACGTGACGACCGAGGTGGTCGAGGTCGACGTCGACCGCAATCACGGCTTCCTGGAGGGGATGGGCATCAGCCCCGGCACGCAGGACGTCAACGGCACCGAGGCCAAGAGCGGCCACTACACCGGCGGCCAAGGCGGCAGCTACACGATCGCCTGCCAGCTGCCTACGGGAGGCTCGCAGTCGGGCGGCCAGTCAGCGATGGAGACGTGCCTGTCGAAAGACCCGAACATCAACGTCGTCTACGCCATCAACGAGCCTGCAGCCGAAGGAGCAGTGCGTGCGCTCAAGACTGCTGACAAGCACGGGGTGACGGTCGTGGCGATCGACGGAGCGTGCAGCACCCTGCCGTTCATCAAGTCCGGGGAGATCGGGGCCACTGCAGGCCAGTTCCCGGGCACCATGGCCAAGCTCGGAATCGCGGCGGTGGTCAAGGACATCCACACCGGAGTCAAGCCGAAGCCGAGCCACGGCCTCGACTTCTTCGACACCGGCACGAAGCTCTACACGAACAGCCCGCAGCACGGAGTGCAGAGCGTTTCCGCGGCCCACGCCAAGACCCTCTGCTGGGGGTAACGAAGCATGAGCCAATCGGCCGTCGTCGAGGACACCCGGGAAGAGCCATTCCAGGGCCGGCGGAACCTGGTGCGGGAGCTGCTGCACGCACATCCGACGCTGGGCTCGCTGATCGTGCTCGTGGCTGCCGGGGCGATCTTCGGCCTCGTCAACCACCGGTTCCTCGTCCCCGTCAACGTGTCGATCATGCTCCAGCAGGTGGCGGTGATCGGGTCGCTGGCCCTAGGCCAGACGGTGATCATCCTCACTGCCGGAATCGATCTGTCGGTCGGCGCCGCCATGATCCTCGCCCAGCTGATCATGGCGGAGCTGGCCGTGGCGTCGGGGGTCCCGGCGCCGGCCGCGATCCTGGTGGGCGTTGCCGCCGGGGCCGCCACCGGCATCCTCAACGGGGCCCTCGTGACGCGCGCGAACCTGCCGCCGTTCATCGTCACGCTCGGCACGCTGAGCATCTTCGACGCCTTGGGGATCCTCTACTCGGGAGGCCAGACGTACAACGCAGCGCCGGGTAGCTTGCTCGCCTGGACGGGCACGATCGTCTCGATCGGCTCGTTCCAGATCACGACCGGCGTGCTGATGATGCTGGCGATGTACCTCATCGTCGGGTACATGCTCGGCCGGACCGCCTGGGGCCGCCATGTGTACGCCGTC
>DASTGF010000326.1:0-7663 GCA_035719255.1 Microlunatus sp.
GATGCCCAGAGCGATGATGCCCACAACGGCAACGCCCACAACGGCAACGCCCACAACGGCAACGCCCACACCGGCAACGCCCACACCGGCGATGCCCACACCGGCGATGCCCACAACGGTGATGCCCACAACGGTGATGCCCACATCGATGATGCCCACAACGGTGACGGCGCGCCGGCCGAGGACGGTGCAGGGGCGCGGACCCGAGCCGCGCGGGTCCGGGTGCTGATCACCCTGTCGAGCGTCGAGACCGAGTTGCACGGGCGTGACGCCGGGCTGGCCCGACTGCACGAGGCCGAAGCACTGGCCACCGCGTCCGGAGACCCGTCGCTGGAGTTCGCGGTCGAGTCGGCGCTGGCTCTGCAGCTGCTCCGCCGCGGTGATCACGCCGGCGCCCTCGAGCACTTCGCTGCGGCCGAGCGCAACGTGCGGCACGCGCCGGCGTCGGAGGCCTGCATCCTCTATCTCAACCGCGGCAACCTGATGCTGCAGGACCTGCAACTGGCCGCGGCCCGGCGCGATCTCAACCGCTGTATCAGCCTGGCCGAGGACGACTCCGACGACGGTCGCCGGCGGGTCTGGCAGTTCATGGCCCGGCACAACCTGGGCTATCTGGAGTTCCTGGCCGGGAACCTTCCCCAGGCGCTGCGGATGATGGACGAGGCGGCGGCCGTGCCGGTCGCGGTGTCCCACGGCATCGCGGCGTTGGACAAGGCCCGGGTGCTGATCGAGGCCGGGCTGAGCGACGCCGCGGACCGCACGCTGCGCGAGGCTGAGGCCGAGTTCCGGCGCGGACGCCTGCACCACGAGCTCGCCGAGACCGAGCTGGCCCGAGCCGAGTGCGCGGTGCTCAGTGGCGATCTCCGGGCGGCTCGGGCGCTCGCCGGATCGGCGCGGACCCGGTTCCGCCGCCGCGCCGACGACCGGTGGCGCCGGGTCGCGGAGCTGTCGCTGTTGTCGGCCGACCTGGCCGACGGCCGCCCGCCCCGGCGCCTGATCGGTCCGGCCGAACGACTCGCCACCGAGTTCGAAGCCCAGGGGCTGACCCTTCAGGCGCGAACCGCCGAGCTGATCGCCACCACCGCACTGACTCGGCTGGGCGAGGTCGCTCGCGCCGGCGAGGTGTTCGCCGCGCTGCCACCGCTGTCGCCCGGCGACCCGATCACCGTCCGGCTGCAGCAGCGGGCCACCGCGGCGACCCTGGCCCGCGCCACCGGCCGTTCCGCCGACGCGCGGCGAGAGGTACGGACCGGGCTGGCTGATCTCAGCCGCCACCAGGCGAAGTTCGGCAGTCTCGATCTGCAGACCTCCAGCGCCATCCACGGTGCCACCCTGGTGAGGCTGGATCTGCAGCTGGCGCTCGCCGAGGGTCGGCCCCGGCCGATCTTCGACGCCATCGAGCGGGGCCGGGCGGTGTCTCGCCGGCTCCAGCCGGTGACCCCGCCGAGCGGTGAGTCGGCCGAGCTGCTGTCGGAGCTTCGCCAGCAGAGCGAGATCCTCAAAACCGTCGTCGACGACCCGGCCCAGCGTGAGACCGCAGCGGCGCTGCGGCACCGGATCGGCTCCTTGTACAGCCGGCTCAGCGCCATCTCCTGGTGGGCCGATGGCGCAGGGGACATCACCAAGCCGGCATCGATGCGCGAGGTGGTCGATGCTGCCCGCAACCTCGGCCGGACCGTCGTCTCGTTCGTCAACCTCGACGGCGGCTGGTCCGCCGTCGTCCTGGGCGCGGGAAAGCCCCGCTGGGTCCGGTTACCGGGCGACGACCGGGCGATCGAGCTGTCCCGCCGGGCCCAGGCCGATCTGGACGTGTTGGCGTACGCGACCTTGCCGATCCCGCTGCGCACCGCGGCGACGGCGTCGCTCGAGCGGACCCTTCGGCTGCTCGACGAGCAACTGATCGCGCCCCTGGACCTCGGTGACGAGGCTTTGGCCATCATCCCCACCGGGCCGACGACGACGCTCCCGTGGACGTGTCTGCCCCGGCTCCGAGGGCGGCCCGTCGAGGTCGCGCCGACCGCGACATCGTGGCTGGCGGGCGCGCGCGCCGCCGACACCGACCAGACCGCGGACATGAGGGGACCGCTCAGGGTCGGGGCACTCTGCGGCCCGGGACTGGCGACCGCACCGGCGGAGGTGGCCGAGGTCGCTCGGCTGTGGAACCACCGGCTTCCCGACGGGGTCCGAACCCGGCTGGCGGCCGCCCGGGCCGATCTCGCCGACGCGCTGAGCCGCGACACCGTCGTGCACGTCGCCGCGCACGGCTCACACGAGCGGCAGAACCCGATGTTCTCTTCTCTGCAGCTGACCGACGGCCCGCTGTATGCGTACGAGATCGCCCACCGCCGCATCGCGCCGCACGTCGTGCTGTCGGCCTGCGAGCTGGGCCAGGCCACCACCCGGCCCGGCGATGAAGCTCTCGGCCTCACCCGCGTGCTGCTTCATCTGGGCACGCAGTGCGTGGTCGCCGGGGTCGCCCAGGTCGCCGACGAGCTGGCCGGTCAGGTGATGGCGGACTATCACTCCCGGTTGGCCGCCGGCGACGACTCGGCCAGTGCCCTGGCCGCGGCCACCGCGACGGGAGACTACGCGCCGTTCGTCTGCTTCGGCTCCGCCTGGCGCGCCCTCCCGCCGCCCCCCTGAAGCGCCCGCGCCCCGCGCGTCCCTCCCTTCTTTCTTTCCCGGAAGGTGTGCGGAGACGACTGCGACACGCCGCGAAGATCTGTCGTTCGCGCACAGTCGCCGGGAGAACCGGGTCAGGCTGGCCGCAGGCCGACCTTGCGGTATACCTCGGCGACGGTCGGGCCGGCGACCTCGCGGGCCCGCTCGGCCCCCCGCGCCAGGACTGCCTCGAGCTCGGAACGCTCGCCGAGCAGCTCCAGGGTGCGCTGCCGGTACGGCACGGCCAGATCGGACACCGCCTCGGCCACCGCCTTCTTCAAGTCGCCGTACCCCCGGCCGGTGAAGTCCTCGACCAGTTGCTCGACGGTGTCGCCGGTCAGGGCGGACAGGATGGTCAGGAGATTGGACACACCGGGCTTGGCGACCTCGTCGAAGGTGATCTCGCGACCGGAATCGGTGACCGCGGACTTGATCTTCTTGACGTTCAGCTTCGGATCGTCCAACAGCTCCACGATCCCATTCGGCGAGGACGAGGACTTGCTCATCTTCGAGGTCGGATCGGCGAGATCCTGGATCTTGCCGACCGACTTCACGATATGCGGCTCCGGCACCACGAAGGTCGGTCCGAACCGGGCGTTGAACCGGACCGCCAGGTCCCGGGTCAGCTCCAGGTGCTGGCGTTGATCCTCACCCACCGGCACCTGGTCGGCGTGGTAGATGAGGATGTCGGCCGCCATCAAGATCGGGTACGTGAACAGCCCGACGCTGGCTGACTCGGCTCCCTGCTTGGCAGCCTTGTCTTTGAACTGGGTCATCCGCTGCGCCTGACCGAAGCCCGTGAGGCAGCCGAGGATCCAGGCCAGCTGGGTGTGCTCGGGAACGTGGGACTGGACGAAAACGGTCGACTTCTCCGGGTCGATGCCCGCGGCCAGCAGCTGGGCGGCGCTGCGCAGCACTCGATCACGCAGGATCACCGGGTCTTGCTCGACGGTCAGCGCGTGCAGGTCGGCGACCCCGTAGAACGCCTCGTGGCTGTCTTGCAGCGGCACCCACTGCCGCAGCGCCCCCAGATAGTTGCCGAGATGCAGCGAATCGGCGGTGGGCTGGGCGAGCGAGAGGACCCGCGGACGGGCCGGGTCGTGGGTGGGTACAGACACGGCTACGGATTCTGCCACGCCGCACCCGCCGGGCCGACCGGTTATCCAGCCCGGTCAGCCGGGCGCTTGATCGGCCCCGGCCGCGTGATCGACCCGGTCGGCCTGGTCGCCCCGCTCACCCCGAGAGGCCTCGTCGGCGGCATCCTCCAACCGGTGCAGCCAGAAGCGAGCCGCTCGGCGGCCGTCCATCTCGGTGACCCGCAGCTGCAGCCGGACGACCACCTCCGGATCGCTCCGCTCCAGCGCGTCGGTCTCGATCTCGTCGCCGATGGCCGGGAGCTGGCCCAGCCGCGCCATGAAATAGCCGGCCAGCGTGTCGTACGGACCCTCCTGCAGCACCAGGCCGGTCCGTTCTGCGAACTCGTCCAGGCTGAGCAGACCGTCCACCTCCGACTCGCCGCTGGTGGTGAGCGGGTCGTCCGCCACGATGTCGTACTCGTCGTCGATCTCACCGACGAGCTCCTCGACCAGGTCCTCGATGGTGACGATCCCGGCGGTGCCGCCGTACTCGTCCATGACGATGGCCAGGTGCTGCCGCTCCCGGCGCAGATCGTTCAGCGCCCGGAGCACGCGGACCGTGCCGGGCATGGACAACACCGGCCGGACCAGCTCGCGGATCGGGGTTGTACGGGCACCGACCTCGGGATCCAGCAGCTCCCGCAGGTGCAGAAAGCCGATCACGTCGTCGGCCGACTCCCCCGTCACCGGGTAGCGCGAGTGCGGCGCCTTGAGCACCTCCCGCACGGCGCGGTGGGCGGGCATGTCACCGGGCAGGAAGTCCACCTCGGTCCGTGGCACCATCACCTCACGCAGCGCTCGTTCACCGGCGGAGAAGACGTCGTCGACGATGCGCCGCTCCTCGTCGGACATGGTGGTCGAGCCGCTGACCAGCGCGCGGATCTCCTCGTCGCTGACCTCCTGCCGGCCGGCCGTCGGGTCGCCGCCGAGCAGCCTGACCAGGACATTGGTGGATGCGCCGAGGAACCAGATCACCGGCCGTAGGAAGGTGGCGACGGCGTCCACCAGCGGGGCCAGAGCGAGCGCGAACGCCTCCGAGCGCTGCAGGGCGAGCCGTTTCACCGTCAGCTCCCCCACCACGATCGAGACGTAGGAGATCAAAACGGTGATGATGATCAGGGCGATCGTCGCAGCCAGCCCTTCCTGCAACTGGAAGGTCCGGACCAGGACCGGGGTCAGCCGGTCGGCCAGCGTCGCCCCACCGAAGGCCGCGCTGAGGAAGCCGAAGAGCGTGACGCCGATCTGGACGGCAGACAAGAAACGGTTGGGGTTGTCGTTGAGTTTTGCGACCGTGCGCCCGCGCTTGCTGCGGTGGGCCAGCTGGCGCACCTGGCTGTCGCGAAGGGTGACCAGGGACATCTCGGCCGCGACGAAGACGCCGCTGGCCATGATGAGCACGAGGATGACGGCGACGTCGATCAGAGTCTGGTTCATCGGGGCCGATTCATCGGGTTCTCACCGGCTCAAGAGTAGTGAACCAGGCTTCTGCGGCGCTCGGCCGGAGATCGGCGAGCACCGAACCCGGTTGCCGCGCTCGTCGGCGGGGCCTTGGATGGTCGATCATGACCGAACTCCACGCCCCCGCCGACGTTCCCGTGCTGTCCGATCCCCGCCGGGGTGTGCGGCTGCGGGCGCACCGCCTCGACGACCTCGAAGCGATCGTTGAGCAGTGCAACGATGCGGAGTCGATCCGGTTCACCACCGTGCCGACCCCGTACGACCTCGGCGACGCCCGCGCGTTCGTTACCGAGGTCGTCGCCACCGGTTGGCGGGACGGCACCACCCTGGCCTGGGCGATCGAGTGGCAGGCACCGGCCGGCCCCGCCTTCGGCGGTTCGATCGACCTGCGCCTCGGTCCGGACGGCACCGCCGAGGTGGGCTTCGGACTGCATCCTGCCGCCCGCGGCCGTGGCGTGATGAGCGCCGCCCTCCGGCTGATCCGCGACTACGCCTTCGACGTCCGCGGACTGCAGGTCCTGCGCTGGCGGGCGGTGATCGGCAATTGGGCGTCACGGAAGGTGGCGGCCTCGGCAGGATTCCGGTTCGACGGTTCGGTCCGCCGGCTGCTGCACCATCGCGGCGACCTGCTCGACGGGTGGGTGGGCACGCTCACGGCGGACGATCCTCGTGAGCCGCGGACCTGGCTCGAGCCGCCCGTGCTGATCGGCGATCGGGTCCGCCTCCGACCGTTCGGCGATCGGGACCTGCCCCGGCTGGCCGAGGCCGCCGGCGACCCGCGGACCGCGCACTGGCTCGTCTCGCTGCCGCAGCCCTACACCCTGGACGACGCGTGGGACTTCGTTGAGAGCGGTCGCGAGCTGGCCGCGCGCGGGCAGGGACTCTCCTGGTGCATCGCCGACGCCGGCACCGACCGGTGCGTCGGCACCATCGGGCTGGACTCCTACGCTTCGTACGCCCGGCGCGGCGAGATCGGCTACTGGGCCCACCCGGACGCCCGCGGGCGCGGGCTGGTGACCGAAGCGGCGCGGCTGGTCACCGGCTACGGCGCCCGCAGCGGACTGGTCCGCTTCCTGCAGATCCGGTGCGCCGCCGGCAATGCGGCGTCGCGGCACGTGGCCGAGGCGGCCGGCTACACCCAGGTCGGCGTTCTGCCGGCCGCAGAGCCGGTCCGGTCCGCGCCACCGGAGGATCTGATCGTGTACGCGTTCGGACTGCCGGAGCCGACCCGTTCCGCCGGACTCTCGGCGGTGTGACGTAATCGACGCCGCTGCCCTTCGGTGTTTGCCGCCCGCTGTTCTGCCCTGTGACAGACTTTCCGGGTGACTTTGAAGATCAGCGTCATCGGGACCAACTACCTCGGTGCCACTCACGCGGCCGGCATGGCCGAGTTCGGTCACGAGGTGATCGGCGTCGACATCGACCCGGACCGGATCAAGACGCTGAACTCCGGGCAGTCGCACATCTTCGAAGTGGGCCTGGAACCACTGCTCGCCAAGCACACCGCCACCGGGCGGCTGCGGTTCACCACCGACTACACCGAGATCGCCGACTGGGCCGATGTGCACTTCCTGGCGCTCGGCACGCCCTCCGCACCGGGCGGTGCCGCCGACCTGTCCCAGCTGCACGCCGCGGTGGACAGCCTTGCGCCGCTGCTGACCAAGCCCTGCCTGGTGGTCGGTAAATCCACCGTCCCGGTCGGCACCGCGATGGCCCTGGAAGAGCGGCTGCGCGCCCAGGCACCCGCCGGTGACGGCGTCGAGGTGGCCTGGAATCCGGAGTTCCTGCGTGAGGCGTACGCGGTGGAGGACACCCTGCGCCCGGACCGGCTGGTGTTCGGTACCCACTCCAAGAACGCGCTCCAGGTGCTGGAGGAGATCTACGAGATGCCGCTCACCGAGCGCACACCGGTGGTCAAGTGCGACATCGCGACCGCCGAGTTGATCAAGGTGGCGGCGAACTCGTTCCTGGCGACCAAGATCAGCTTCATCAACGCGATGGCGCAGATGTGTCAGGCGGCCGGCGGCGACGTGACCTTGCTGGCCGACGCGATCGGCTTCGACAAACGGATCGGCCGGGAGTTCCTCAATGCCGGGCTCGGGTTCGGTGGCGGGTGCCTGCCCAAGGACATCGCCGCGCTCGCGGTCCGCGCGGACGAGCTCGGGGTGGGTGTGCTGAGCCAGTTCATCCACGCCGTCGAGGCGATCAACGACGGTCAGCGACTCGAGCTCGCCGAGCTGGCCATCGACCAGGCCGGCGGCGACGTTCAGGGCAAGCGGATCGCCGTCCTCGGCGCCGCGTTCAAACCGGGAACCGACGACACCCGGAACTCCCCCGCCCTCACCGTTGCCGACCACCTGCACGCCAAGGGTGCCGACGTCCGGATCTACGACCCCCAGGCCCGGCTG
>DASTGF010000327.1:0-8146 GCA_035719255.1 Microlunatus sp.
GACTTCCCAGCGTTGCATCTCCTGGGGCGCACCGGCGTCGTCCTCCTGCCGCACCTGGGCGCCTCGACCCGCGAGGCGGAGGAGAACTGCGCGATCATGGTCTCAGACCAGATCCGGGACTACCTGCTGGACGGCACGATCGCGAACGCGGTCAACTTCCCCGCCGTCGCCCTGCCGCGGGAGTCGGCGTACCGGATCGCAATCGCCAATGCGAACGTGCCCAACATGGTCGCGCAGGTCTCACACGAGATGGCCGAGCGTGGGCTCAACATCGCCACTATGACGAACAAGTCGCGGGGAGAGCTCGCGTACACGCTGGTCGACGTGGACAGCCCGGTGTCGGCCGAGGTGATCGACGCCATTGCCTCGTTGGACGGCGTGTTGAAGGTGCGCTATCTGCCCGCCTGAGCTCGATCCGGTAGGTCCTCCGCCCCGCAGTGGCATCGCCGCGTGGCCGCCTCCGATCGATGATCAGCGACCGGTGATCACCTGCACCTGGGTCAGCCGCGGATCGTGGGCGCCGCGGACATGACCGTAGGGCGAGCGAGCGGTCCGGGTCAGGAACTCCAGGATCGCCTCCGTGATCACCTCACCGGGCAGCAGATTGGGGATGCCCGGCGGGTACGCGGCCAACGCCTCGGCGGCGATCCGGCCGGCGGCGCGTTCCACCGCTACCAGCTCCGACGGTGCGAAGTAGGCGTCCCGGAGCGTCATCACGCTCGCCCCGGGGCTGGGCAGCTCGATCGCGGCGCCGGTGTCGGCTCCCCGGTCCGGTAGCGCGTGGAGGGCGCCCAGGATCCGATCGACATCGGGCACGGTGCCGGCCCCCACGATCGCCACGACCGCGGCATCGGTCGACATCTCCAGGTGGATCCGGTGATCGTGGAACAGCCGGGTCCGCGCCTCGTGACCACTGATACCGCCGTGCCGGGTGTCGATCACCACACGCAACGGGTCGACGTCCACGACGTCGGGGTACTCCCGGAACCGGCTGCCGAGCTCACGAAATCGACCACCCTGGGCAAGGCCCCGACGCAGCCGCGCCACCGCCTCGAGCGACCGTCCGATCCGCTCCTCGCCGTGCACGGCCAGCCCGCTGCGGACCACGTCGACCGACATCATCAGCAAGGCACTGGGGCTGGTCGACTGCATCGACCGGAACGTACGACTGATCAGCGGCTCCAGTTCGGCCGCCTGGCGGCCTGCTCCGAGGTGCAGCAGCGCGGTCTGCGTCAAGCTCCCGGTCAGCTTGTGGGTGCTCATGATCACCAGATCGGCGCCCTGGCTGAGCGGGCTCGGCGGCAGATCGCGATGGAATCCGAAGTGCGCACCCCAGGCGGCGTCCACCACCAGAAGTCTTCCGCGCGAGTGCGCGACCTCGGCCAGGGCCTTCACATCGGCGACGGCACCGAAGTAGCTGGGGGAGACGACATAGCCGGCCACCGCGTCCGGTACGAGGTCGAGCCCCTCGGCGAGCGCATCCGGGGTGATGCCGTGCGCAGCCCCGAGCGCGGCGTCGATCGAGGGTTGGAGGAAGAGCGCCTCCAGTCCCCCGAGCAGCATCCCGTCCATCACGCTGCTGTGCAGGCTGCGTTGGGCGACGATCCGGGTGCCCAGTTGACGCAGCGCGAGGCACGCCACCAGGTTGCCGTTCGAGCCGCCGTTGGTCAGCAGCCAGGTGCGGTACGCGCCCCACGCCCGGGCAGCCAGATCCGCGGACCGCTGCCGCGGTGTGGGCCCTTCGCCCTGATCGATGCCGTCGATCAACGGGGCGACGTCCAGGCGTAGCAGCTCCTCACCGAGCAGCGCAGCGAGTTCCGGCTGCGCGGCCGGGTCCGCGGCATGCCCCGGAACGCTCAACCGGACGTAGGGCTGCTTCGCATAGGCGCGCACTGCGTCTGCGAACGGTGTCGCCGTCTGTGGATCCGCGGGTTGGCGGGCGTTCGGCCGCTCGGGCTGGCGCACCAGGTCATCGGTCATCGGGGTCATCTGTCATCGGGCATCCTCGCGGGCTCGCGCCATCCCCGAGAGCGCTTCCGCCGAGCCTACAACGAACGCTCCGGATGATCACTGTGGTTGCCTGGCGAGCACTGCCTCAGCGCCCTTGTGTGGTTGGGCAGGCGGGCGTGTCGCGGTCTACGATGCAACCACCCCGACGCGTACCCCAGGAGCCAAGACTCGATGCAGGTCATCATGCAGCGGCAGCTCTCGACCGAGATCATTGCCGAGCTCTACCCTCGATACGCCTCGGCCTGGGACGTGCTGCTCGAAGAGGCGGCCGCCCGCCACGTCCTCAGCGAGACCGAGTTCCACCAGGAGATGACCGATGTTCGTCTCGAGAAATACCTGGTGGTCGACGAGGATGATCACATCGTCGGGATGACCACCGTGACCACCGATCTCAACGCGATCCCGTGGATCAATCCGACCTACTACCTGCATCGTTACCCTCAGCAGGCCGACAGTGGCACGCTGTTCTACCTGGGCTACGCGTTCGTCGACACCGGGCACCGCCGCTCCGCCGCGCTCGCCCTGATGTCGGAGGCGGTCAATCAGCGGCTGGTCGAGACCCGGGGCGTGATCTGCTTCGACATCTGCGGCTACAACACCGCTCGCGCTATCGGGCGGCACCTCGAGCGGCTTTTCTCTTCTGGCACAGAGATCCACACCTTGGATACACAGACGTACTTCGCCGCCGACTACCGCACACCCCGCAAGCTCCGGGATCTGCGGACGGCCGCCACGTCGTACCGCTGCGAGACGTTGGCGGACCGGCTGGACCTCACCGACGACGTCCGCGCGCTGCTGGTCGAGCAGTGGCCGCCGTACATGCTGGGCGGGCACCAGGCGCACGGCGTCGAGCTGGAGCCCATGCTGCTGGAGCTCGCCGATCAGCAGGTGCTGCTGCTCGACGGGCAGGACGTGGTCTGTGGTGCCGGATTCGTCGTGCCACTGCGGTGGGACGGTCGTCCCGAGACCGTGCCGTCCGGTTGGGACGACTCGATCGTTCAGGGTGCCGACCTGGTGAGCCGCGGCGGGGTCGGCGACACCCTGTGTGCGTTGTCCATCACCGTGCGCCGGGACCGCACCGGACACGGGCTGGCTGGGCGGATCGTCGCCGGGCTGAAGGAGGTTGCGGTCCGGGTCGGCGCGCACTCGGTGATCTCACCGATCCGCCCGACCGACAAGGCGAGCTATCCGTTGATCTCCCTGGATTCCTACCTGACCTGGACGCGTGGCACCGGCGAGCCGTTCGATCCGTGGGTCCGCCTGCACACCAAGCTGGGCGCGACCATCGTCGGAACGGCGCCGGAGTCGATGGTGATCACCGGCTCGGTGAAGGAGTGGGAGGCCTGGACCGGTGAGCAGTTCCCCGGCTCCGGATCGTACGTGATCGGCGGAGGACTGGTGCCGCTGGAGATCGATCACGAGTCCGATCAGGGACGCTATGTCGAGCCCAATCTGTGGGTCCAGCACCCGGTCCCGTGAACCTTGGCGACGTGATTTCCCTGTGCTGGCAGGGATCTGGCCTGGGTCAGGGCGATGACACGGCCGGCACGTCGATCTCGTGGAGCTCCGCCACCGCAGCGTCGAGTGCGGTCCTCAGCTCGTTGATCAATCCGGGACGTGATGGCGCATGATTACGGGCGTTCCGTTCCAGCTCGGCGGCTAGGGTCATCACGCGATTCGCACCGATCGTGCCGGAGGATCCCTTCAGTTCGTGACTGGCCGACGCCAGTGTTTCGTCGTCCCCGGTGGCCAGCGCGTCCTCGATCCTGCGCAGCCGGTCCCTGCCGCGGCCGACGTAGGACGTGATCATGGATGACAGAAGGCTGCTGCCGTCGGCTGCCGGCAGCTCGGCCAGGTCCATCAACCGGCTGTGGTCGATGACGGAACCGGCGGTGTCGTGATCATCGACGAGCTGATCCACTTCGGGGAAGGGCGTTCGGGGGTCTGCGCTGCCGATCCCGTGCATCGCCGCCCGGTGGGCCGAACCCTGGACGGGCGCAGCATCGGCCGGCGGTTGCATCGGTGGGCCGGATGCGGTGTCAGCATGATCGGCGGCGACGGGCCGGCTCGCCGAGGGCGACTCGGGCCCGGTAAGGAACGGCTCGACCGTCGGCCGGCCGACCAGCTCACTCAGTGTGGTGTCCAAGACGTCACTGTCGATCGGCTTGGTGACGTAGTCGTCCATCCCGGCGGCCAGGCAGCGCTCCCGGTCCTCGACCAGGGCGCCGGCGGTCATGGCGATGATCGGTGTGTGGCGCGCCCCGGCTTCCAGCCGGCGGATCGCCCGCGTGGCCTGGAAGCCGTCCATGTTCGGCATGTGGCAGTCCATCAGCACCGCCGCGTAGTGCTGGCGAGCGACTGCGGTGACTGCCGCCTCACCGTCGACCACGCACTCCGCCTCGAATCCCAGCCGGGCTGCGATCCGTTCGGCGACGAGACGGTTCAAGGCGTTGTCCTCCACGATCAGCAGCCTGCCGCGGGAGGCGCCCGGGGCCGCCGGAAGGGAGCGCGGATGGCGCCGGGCCTGCAACTCGGCGCCACGCAGCACCATCAGCCGCATCAGACGGTCGAACAACTCCGAGCTGCGGACCGGCTTCGACAGCCACTGCCGGACACCGGCGGATCGCATGATCGCCGGATCGAGCTGCAGGCTCGAGGTGAGCATGATCATCGGCATGCCCTCGAGCAGCGGATCGCTGCAGATCCGGCGGGCCAGTTCGAGACCGTCCACCTCGGGCATCTGCATGTCGAGCGCCGCCAGGTCGAACGGGTGACCCTTCAGCGCCGAGCTGCGCAGCATCTCGAAGGCCACCGCCGCGCGGTCCGCCAGCTCGGGGCGCATCTTCCAGGCCTCCAGCTGGGCCTTGAGGATCGTCCGGTTGGTCTCGTTGTCGTCCACCACCAGCACCCGCAGGTTCTTGAGCAGCTCGTGACTCAGCTCGTTGATCGGCGGCTCGATCGAGGATGCCACCCGCAGTGTGACCTCGAACCAGAACGTGCTTCCGGCACCGAGTTCGCTCTCCAGGCCGATCTGGCCGCCCATCACCTCGACCAGCCGGCGGCTGATCGCGAGTCCCAGACCGGTGCCGCCGAACCGCCGGGTCGTCGAGGCATCGGCCTGGGAGAAGGACTCGAACAGCCGCGCCTGATCTCGTTCCGCGATACCGATGCCGGTGTCGACCACCTCGAACAGCAACTTCACCTGGTCATCGTGGCTCTGCGCCCGCGCCCGGATGATCACTTCGCCGGAGGGGGTGAACTTCACCGCGTTGGCGGCGAGGTTCAGCAGGATCTGGCGGATCCTGCCCACATCGCCGTGCACCGCGTCCGGGACCTCCGGCAGGCAGTAGGCGATCAGCTCGAGCCGCTTGGCAGCGGCGGCGGGGGCGAGCAGCGCACCCACCTCCTCGACCACCTTGCGCGGACTGAAGTCGGAGACGTCCAGCACGACCTTGCCGGCCTCGAGCTTGGAGAAGTCGAGGATGTCGTTGATCACGCTCAGCAGGGCATCGCCGGCGCTCTGCACGCCCTCGGCGTACTGCCGCTGGGTCTCGTCGAGCTCGGTCTCGAGCAACAGCGTGGTCAGACCGATCACGCCGTTCATCGGGGTCCGGATCTCGTGGCTCATCGTGGCCAGGAACTCTGACTTCAGCCGGGAGGACTCCAGAGCCTCTTCGCGGGCCCGCTCCAGCACCTCGGCGGCCCGCCGACGCTCGGTAATGTCCTGGCCCGAGAACGAGATGCCCTGGACACCGTCGTCGTCGAGGACGGGGGAGACCGTGACCGCGACCGGAACGGTGCTGCCGTCCGGGCGCTCCCATACCGTCTCGTACGTCGGCAGCGGCTCACCCTTGCGCGCGGCGTCGAGGAGCCCCCGGACCCGATCGGCGCCTTCGGGCATCAAGAAGTCAGGTTCCTTCCCGATCACCTCCGCGGCTGGGTGGCCGTAGAGCCGTTCGGCCGCCGGGTTCCAGGCCGTGATCTTGTCGTCCATCGAGATCCCGACGATGGCGTCGCTGGAGGAGGTGACGATCGAGCCGAGCGTGGTCAGCTGCGCCGTGCGGCTGGCGACCTTGGCCTCCAGGTCGCGGGTCAGGCTGACGTTCTCGTAGACGATCATCACCTGGCGGATGGTGACCGTGACGAGCAGCAGGATCGCCATGACCACTAGGAACGGGTCGGTCAGCACCGCGACAATGCTGAGCACGATCATGGAGCCGATCACCGGGAGATACGGGACCAGCTGCAGCGCCAAGGTGTAGTCGCGCCCGCCACGACTGACCTTGCCCGTCATCGGGACGAAGGTCGCCAGGCCGATCAGGACGGGGCCCAGCATCCAACCGGCGACGAGCGCACTGCCGGTCAGGGCAGACTGCCCCTCGGCCATCAGCCGGACGTAGATGCTGTCGGTGATGGCCACGAACAGCAGTCCGCTGCCGAGGAACAGCCAGGTCACCCGATCTCCCGGCTGCTGACGCATCCCGAAGCACAGCACCAGGGCACAGACCGCGATGTCGGCGACCGGATACGCCAGTGCCAGCCAGCCCTCGAGGGTGGAGGTGTCCGCCGACTGTCGTACGACACCCAGAACGGTCGCTTCGCTGATCAGGACGACGCCGATGGTGATGACCAGGACGTCGAGGAGCTGCCGGAAACGGGAGATCAACAACTCGGATCGGCGCGGGAAGGCGAAGATCGCGGCCATGGTCGGCAGCGCGTAGCCCAGGAAGGCGAGCGTGTCGGCCAGGGTGGAGGTACTGGCCTCCGCGCCGCTCATGGCGGCCAGGACCCAGCCAAGTTGGCCCAACAACCCCAGGAACATGCCGAGCGCCATCAAGCCCCACCCCAGCCGTGCGCGTGTCTTGCGGGTGGCGGCGATGGCGGAGGTGACGGCGCAGAAGCCGAGCGCGACGAAGATGCCGAGGTTGCCCAGCAGCTGGGAGGGTTCCGACTGAGGGACTCCGACGGCCAGTGTCGCGGTGACGACCGCGATCAGCACGGCCCAGGCGCCACCCAGGATCAGAACCGCTCGCGGCAGCGGGGCATGCGAAACGGCGACGGTGCCTCGGCTCCCACGCGACATGAGACTGGACTTCCTGATCGGCCCCGAGCGCGACGGATGACACGGAGCATATCGCCACGCGGGCCGCAGCGCTCGTTCGTGCGCCTCAGCTCTCGCTGCGCGTCGCACGCTCCAGGGCCCGGCGAAGGCCCTCCTTGGTCAGTGGCTTGGCGAGATAGTCGTTCATGCCGGCCGCCAGGCACAGCTCGGGGTCGTTGGCCATGGCGTTGGCGGTCAGCGCGATGATGTACGGCTGACGCTCCGCAGGGAGTTCGGCCCGGATCCTGCGGGTCGTCTCGTACCCGTCGAGCTCGGGCATGTGGACGTCCATCAGAATGATCCGGTAGGCCGCCTCCGACAACGCTTCGAGCGCCTGCAGACCGTCGCCGACGGAGTACGAGGTGTATCCGAGCAGGCGCAGCATGCCCTCGGCGACCATCAGGTTGAGGCTGTTGTCCTCCACGACGAGAACGACGCCGTCGACAGCAGCACTGGTCACTGCTCTCGCCTCCGATCGGGCCGCCGCCCCGACCCCTCGCGGAAGCCGCTCCGGCCTGAGCGAAGGGTAGCTTGCGCCGATCTCAGGTTAGGACAATCCTCCGCCTGCGGCGAGGGTCCGAATACCCGGCCGGCCAGGTCGAACGGGTGATTTCACCTCCATCGGGTGCCTTCTTGCCGTGATCGCACCGCGACGTCGGGGTGGGACTTCGACGTACGTCCGGGAGTGGCTGCCCCTCGAAGCGGCGTGGCCGGTCAGAAGCGACCCGAAACTCCGCGGTGGGATGTGCTGAGCCGTGCGGTCGGCTGGGTCGCGCCGCGACGGGTCGGGGTGTGTTGGGGGAGCCAACCGCTGACGAGCGCTCCCGCGTTCCGGTTCTGGTGGCGATTCGGCCCTTCCGGCCCGGATCGGGAGCGCTCGTCAGCGCTCTGCGACGCGTACCTGCCCGTGGAAAGGAAGTGTGGCGTGGCCACAGTCGGTTTCAAGGACGCGACTCGCGTCTACCCGGGTGCGGATCACCCCTCCGTCGACAGGTTGAACCTCGACATCGGCGACGGTGAGTTCATGGTCCTGGT
>DASTGF010000328.1:0-3921 GCA_035719255.1 Microlunatus sp.
GGTGGCATGGAGTTGGGCGCGATGACCCCGATGTTCTTCGGCTTCCGCGAGCGCGAGCTGATCCTCGACCTGTTCGAGATGATCACCGGGCTGCGGATGAACCACGCCTACATCCGGCCGGGCGGTGTCGCCCAAGACCTGCCCGACAACGCCCTCGACCACGTCAAGGACCTGGTCGGCTGGCTGAAGAAGCACCTCCCCGAGTACGCCGCGTTCTGCAACGAGAACCCGATCTTCAAGGGTCGGCTGTGCGACGTCGGCAAGCTCGACCTGGCCGGCTGCCTCGCGCTCGGGATCACCGGCCCCACGCTGCGCTCCACCGGTTATGACTGGGACCTGCGCAAGCAGCAGCCCTACTGCGGTTACGAGACCTACGACTTCGAGGTCCAGACCTGGGACACCGCTGACGCGTACGGCCGGTTCCGGATCCGGCTCAACGAGATGTGGGAGAGCCTCAAGATCGTCGAGCAGTGCGTGGCTCGCCTCGAGAAGATGAAGGGTGACCCGGTGGTGGTGGCCGACAAGAAGATCGCCTGGCCGGCTCAGCTGTCCATCGGCAGCGACGGCATGGGCAACTCCAACGAGCACATCAAGCACATCATGGGTCAGTCGATGGAGGCCCTGATCCACCACTTCAAGCTGGTCACCGAGGGCTTCCGGGTCCCGCCGGGTCAGGCGTACGTGCCGATCGAGAGCCCGCGCGGCGAGATCGGGGCTCACGTGGTCTCCGACGGCGGCACCCGGCCGTTCCGGGCGCACTTCCGTGACCCGAGCTTCGTCAACCTGCAGGCCATGCCAGCACTGTGCGAGGGCTCGATGGTCTCCGACGTGGTCGTCGCGGTCGCCAGCCTCGACCCCGTGATGGGCGGTGTCGACCGATGAGCATCACCGAGCCGACCCCGCCCACCGACGGGCACGCGGGCGGCGACGTCGCCAGCGAGAACCTCGTCGGTCACGGCCACTTCGTCAGCCACTTCGACCAGCCGAGCCTGGACTACAGCCATCGCTCGCGGCTGCCCGAGGAGACGCGGGAGGAGCTACAACTGATCGCCGCGCGCTACCCGCAGCCGCAGTCGGCGCTGCTTCCCATGCTGCACCTGGTGCAGAGCGTCGAGGGCCGGGTCACCCCGGCCGGCATCGAGATGTGCGCGGAGCTGCTCGGCATCTCCGAGGCCGAGGTGGCCGGCGTGGCGACCTTCTACACGATGTACAAGCGGCGCCCGGTGGGGGAGTACCACGTCGGCGTCTGCACCACCGCGCTCTGCGCGATCATGGGCGGCGACGAGGTGCTGGCCAGGCTGCAGCAGCACCTGGGCGTCGGCAACGACGAGACCACCGCCGACGGCAAGATCACGCTCGAGCACGTCGAGTGCAACGCAGCCTGCGACTTCGCCCCGGTGATGATGGTCAACTGGGAGTTCTTCGACAACACCACCCCCGAGCGGGCGGTCGAGGTCGTCGACGCCTTGCGCCGGGGTGAGGAGGTCACCGCAACCCGTGGCGCTCGGGTCTGCACCTGGAAGCAGGCCGAACGGGTCCTGGCCGGTTTTCCCGACGGCCGCGCCGACGAGGGGCCAACGGCCGGTCCCGCCTCGCTGCTCGGTCTGGAGATCGCGCGTGAGCGCGGTTGGTCCGCACCGCCCGTCCCGGACCGCGGGCCCCATCACCACGACCAGGGACGACGCACGCAGGACGGAGACGCCTGATGGGTGATGGTCTGCTGACTCCGGTGCTCACGGCCAACTGGGGCGACGAGCGCGCCTGGAGCTTCACCAACTACAGCCGGCGCGGGGGCTACCAGGCCCTGCGGACCGCGCTGACCATGGCGCCCGCGGACGTGGTCGCCATGGTCAAGGACTCGGGCCTGCGCGGCCGCGGCGGCGCCGGCTTTCCGACCGGGATGAAGTGGAGCTTTATCCCGCAGGACAACCCCAAGCCGAAGTACCTCGTGGTCAACGCCGACGAGTCCGAGCCGGGGACCTGCAAGGACATCCCGCTGATGATGGCCTCGCCGCATACTCTGGTCGAAGGTGTGATCATCTCCGCGTACGCGATCCGGGCCGCGTACGCCTTCATCTACGTCCGCGGTGAGGTCCTGCACGTCGTGCGGCGTCTGCAGCAGGCGGTCCGCGAGGCCTACTCCGCCGGATACGCCGGCAAGAACATCCTCGGCACGGGGTACGACCTGGAGATCGTCGTGCACGCCGGCGCGGGTGCGTACATCTGTGGTGAGGAGACCGCGCTCCTCGACTCGCTCGAGGGCCGTCGGGGTCAGCCGAGGCTGCGGCCTCCGTTCCCCGCTGTCGCCGGTCTGTACTCCAGCCCGACGGTGATCAACAACGTGGAGTCGATCTCCTCGGTGCCGAGCATCGTGGCCAACGGGGCGGACTGGTTCGCCTCGATGGGCACCGAGAAGTCCAAGGGGATGACGATCTACTCCCTGTCGGGTCATGTCACCCGACCGGGTCAGTTCGAGGCCCCGCTCGGCGTCACGCTGCGCCAGTTGCTCGACCTCGCCGGTGGGATGCGGGCCGGACACGAACTGAAGTTCTGGACTCCGGGCGGATCGTCCACGCCGCTGCTCACCGCCGAGCACCTCGATGTCCCGCTCGACTACGAGGGCGTGGCCAGCGTCAAGTCGATGCTGGGCACCAAGGCCCTGCAGTGCTTCGACGAGACCACCTCGGTGGTGCGGACGGTGCTGCGCTGGAGCGAGTTCTACAAGCACGAGTCGTGCGGGAAGTGCACCCCCTGCCGCGAGGGCACCTGGTGGCTGGTGCAGATCCTGGCGCGCCTGGAAGCCGGTCAGGGTCAGCCGGGCGACATCGAGAAGCTCCTGGACTTGTGTGAGAACATCCTCGGTCGGGCCTTCTGTGCCCTCGGCGACGGAGCCACCTCGCCGATCAGTTCGGCGATCACGTACTTCCGGGAGGAGTTCGAGGCGGGCATGCACACCCCGGCCTGGGAGCTGTTCCCCTACGAGCGCAGCACCGTCTTCGTGCGCGAAGGAGCATCCACATGAAGGGGATGGCGTCATGACGGTCACCAGCAACCAGCGGTCCGACGTCGCCAGGCGGGAGGATCTCGTCACGCTCACCATCGACGACGTCGAGGTCAGCGTGCCCAAGGGAACGTTGGTGATCCGGGCCGCCGAGCTGATCGGCACCGAGATCCCGCGGTTCTGTGACCACCCGCTGCTGGACCCGGTCGGCGCCTGCCGGCAGTGTCTGGTCGAGGTGCCCGACGCGGGCAACGGCCGCCCGATCCCCAAGCCGCAGGCGTCCTGCACCCTCGAGGTGGCCCCCGGCATGGTGGTGAAGACCCAGGTCACCTCGCCGGTCGCGGACAAGGCCCAGCACGGGAACATGGAGTTCCTGCTGATCAACCACCCGCTCGACTGCCCGATCTGCGACAAGGGCGGCGAGTGCCCGCTGCAGAACCAGGCGATGTCCCACGGGTACGCCGAGAGCCGGTTCACCGACGCCAAGCGGACCTACCCCAAGCCGATCCACATCTCCGCCCAGGTGCTGCTGGACCGTGAGCGATGCGTGCTGTGTGCACGCTGCACCCGGTTCTCCGAGCAGGTCTCCGGCGACCCGTTCATCGCGTTGATCGAGCGTGGTGCGTTGCAGCAAGTCGGCATCTACGAGCGCCAGCCGTACGAGTCCTACTTCTCCGGCAACGTCATCCAGATCTGCCCGGTCGGCGCGCTGACCAGTGCGGAGTACCGGTTCCGTTCGCGGCCGTTCGACCTGGTGTCGGTGCCCTCGGTGGCCGAGCACGACGCCTGCGGTTCGGCGATCCGGATCGACTACCGCCGCGGGGTCGTGATGCGCCGGCTGGCCGGCGACGACCCCGAGGTCAACGAGGAATGGATCACCGACAAGGACCGGTTCGCGTTCACCTACGGGCGCGGACCGG
>DASTGF010000329.1:0-6075 GCA_035719255.1 Microlunatus sp.
GGGAAGCGGCATCTTGAGCATGTTCGCAGCACGGGCGGGTGCGGCGCGCGTCTACGCCGTGGAACAGACCACTGTCGCGGTCCTCGCGCAACAACTGGCCGCCGCGAACGGGTTCGACGAGATCATCCACGTGATCCAGGCCGACATCATGGACGTCGAGCTGCCGGAACGTGTCGATGTGGTGGTGTCGGAATGGCTCGGAGGGTTCGGGATCGACGAGGGGATGCTCGCTCCGGTCACCGCCGCGCGTGACCGCTGGCTCAGGTCAGGCGGAATGATGATTCCCCGCTCGGTCACGGCGTGGACCGCCCTGGTTCACGACCGCTATCTCGACGACATGGTCAGTTTCCTGCGTGCCAACCCGTACGGACTCACGCTTGATGTCCTGGCCGACAAGACGGTCAACGAGATTCTCTACTCGGGCACGTTCCGTCACCTGGCAGCGGCCGACATGCGCTCCGAGCCGAACCGATTGTGGACGACGGACGCGAACCTGATCCCGCTCGAGCAGACTCTGGCGCCGCACGAAGCCGAGACGCTGCTGCCGGTCCGCGAACACGGCACGGCCAACGCGCTCGCACTATGGTTCAGCGCGGACCTCGCCCCCGGCATCTCGCTCGCCGTGGGCCCCGGCGATCCACCGACACACTGGGGGATGACGACGGCCCCGCTCAGCTCGGCGGTCGCGCTCACGCCCGGAATGGCCGTTCGGGCCCGTGTCAGGACCGCCCCGGCTCACCCGATCGGGACCTGGACGAGCTGGGCCATCGCCCTGCCAGGCGCCGACTGGGAGGAGCACGACGAGCAGGCGATATGGGAGGAGATCGACGACTGAGCAATCTCACCCCGGCCCGGAGGGACTCCTCGATAGCACACCCACTGTGACTCCAGTCGATCTACCGGATACATACCTGGCCACCTTTCGTCGCCGGCACTGTGAAGATCCCTGCGCCACAACGCCTTCGCCTCACCCGAACCGTCGATCCGAATACCGACATGTGTATTCGGTACTGACTTTCCGTGCTAGCGTGCTGCGGCGGATCGACTCCTCAGGCAAGGGTGAGTCGTGGTGACAAGGCAGGCGGAGCTGATCGACAGTTCTCACCTGAATCGGGTGAGGCCAGGGCAGCGACCACAATACAGCCATCCCGTGGACCACGTCCCTGTCCCGCATCTAGCGGACTTGATATATACCGCTGAAACAATCTCAGCTTGACACGCAGGGACTGTGCAGCGCGGACGCCCCGGATCAGCGGTCCGACGAGGGTCAGCCACCGCCGAGCTCCGCGGCCTCGGCAGACCCACCCGTCACGGGGCCCCGGACATCCCCCCAACCCACCGGTTTCCTGGGCGCAGACATCACCGACCTTCGTCCCCGGCTCACGACTCTTCGTATCGCGAGAAGCATCCAGCACCGCGAACTCATCTGTTTCGGATGATGCACTTGTGACCCAGTGCGGATGCGATAAGGACATCCTCGCGATCACTTGCGGCAGAATTATCTCCCGGAGGGCGCAAGGATGCGGAGCAGCACGATGGAGGTCGGTCGAGGTGGTCGTGCCGACGATTTGGTCGTGCCACGTCCAGAGAATCAATTCAACGGGTCCATCGTGCCGACCGGCCCTCAACGACTCGCGGGGCCGCCCGACCGCCTTCTCGATCTCATGTTCGTCTAGAAGGGCCGCGCAGTGTTGTCGAATCGGTCGACGCGGGAATACCTACGTTCACAACGGGTCGAATTTTGTCGATTGCAGCGGGGTCCCCCGGCCCCTTGGAACAGGAAGGCGTCGCCGAGGTCTCCGGAGGCTTTGGACCCGGGCAACTCGGGGCTCGTCGGCCCAGGGAACACGAGCGGCCGTGCCCTTGGTAGCAAGCCCGCAACGACGCAACCAAGCGAGCGGCCCCCCTCGCAACAAGGCCGGACAGCCGCCATGCCCTGCACACCGGATCATCGCGTCCGAGGAAGACTCGCAGGCGGTGCGTGGAGTCCGATTCTTCTCGGACGCCGTTGCAGTTCCTGTTCATCGTGCGCATGGAGCAGTCACCCGCCACGGGTGATGCCGCCTGCTCCGACACCCCATCAGTGCAATCCAAGCAACTCACAGGGAGAATTGAAATGGCGACCAATGCAGCTGCACGGAAACAACCCAGCGGAGTGGCCGTCGGAATAACCTTCACGGCGGCACTCATCCTGATTCTTGTGGGATTCTTCGGGATGATGGAGGGTATCGTTGGCCTCATCAACAACGATTTCTACGTGGTGACCCAGAAATGGGTTTTCCAGTTCAACACCACAACCTGGGGCTGGATCCACATCATCGTCGGGATCATTGCGCTCGGCGCAGGGTTCGGTCTGATCGCGGGGCAGGTCTGGGCGCGCACTGTCGCCGTCATCGCGGCGTGCCTCAGCATGATCGCAAACTTCCTCTGGTTGCCGTATTACCCGTGGTGGGCAATGCTGATCATCATCTTCGACGTGTTCGTCATCTGGGCCGTCACCGCACATGGTCGCGACCTGAGCAACATGGGATAGAGTCGCCCGCCACTCCACGAAGTGCAATCACCCCGATGTCGTTGCCCGGAAAGCGTCCCTCGCCACGGCAGCGCTATCCCGGGTGACTTCAACCCACGAGGCAGTTGTCGACCGGTGCGTGACACACACAAAGAGCCCAAACACCCAGCCGACTTGACCCATTCCCCGGGCTGAGGCCTTCAACCGGAGCGGGATCCACGTAGCGCCCTATGCGTGGCGGTATGGCATCCTCGCTATCCCAGCCTCCGCGCTTCGACAATGGTCCGGCCGCGGACGAATCGTGGCGCCCGCGTCCATCCTGGCCATGTCCAGCCGGTCGGTTCTGGCCTGGTCATTGTGCAGCCTTCCGGCTGGCCCGGTCGGCGCCGGCCGCACTTGTACTTGACCGGGCTAGTGTTCGGCATCGTCGGGTTCAGTGGAATCCCGACGAAGACCGAAGTGGTCCGCACCTTGGCGACTTCAGGATGACGTTCAACCTCGTTGGTTTTCGGGCCGGCGGCCAGGGCGATCTTCGGAGCGGCCGGCTTCGGGTTTGCAGGGTCTTCGGACTTGATGGGGCTCCGGCTCTCAGAACGTGCGGCGGCGCGTCGGATGAGGTGAGGGCTCGTGGCCTTCGAAACTGGTTGTTCTCACGCAATCAGTCGAAGGACCACGAGCATGAACCAGGGTAGTTCGCTGTTGTTGGACATCGACGGGCTGGTCGTCGACCGGGTCGTCCGCGACGACGCCGGGCGACGTGTCGTGCACTGCTCGACCGACCCGCTATTGGCCGGCTGGTGCCCGGCCTGCGGTGAGCAGTCGACGACACCGAAGGCGTGGGTCACCACCCGCCCACGGGACGTGGTGATCGGCGAGGATCGGCCGATCCTGTTGTGGCGCAAGCGGAAATGGCGGTGCCAAGTCGACTCGTGCGAGCGGAAGGTGTTCACCGAATGCCTGCCCGACCAGATCCCCGCCCGGGCGCGGATCACCACCCGGGCCCGCCGGCGGGCGGCGGAGGCGATTGGCGACCACACCCGCCCGGTGTCCAGCGTGGCGGCCGAGTTCGGCATGGACTGGCGCATCGCCCACGACGCGTTCGTCGCTCATGCCTCGGTGGTGCTGCCCGAGGCGCCGCCGCCGGTCACCGTCCTCGGGGTCGACGAGACCCGCCGCGGCAAGGCCCACTACGAGATCGACCCGGCCACCGGGGAGAAGACCTGGGTGGACCGGTTCGACACCGGCCTGGTCGATCTGAGCGGCGACGGAGGGCTGTTCGCGCAGGTCAACGGCCGCACCAGCAAGGTGCTCATCGAGTGGCTGCAGGCGCAGGACCCGGACTGGCTGGCCCGGATCACGCACGTATCGATGGACACCAGCGCGACGTACGCCCGCGCCGCGCGCATCGCTCTCCCGGACGCCGTCGTGGTGGTGGACCGCTTCCACCTGACGGCCCTGGCCAACCAGGCGGTCACCGAGTACCGGCGGGAGCTGGCCTGGGCGCGCCGCGGCCGGCGGGGCCGCAAATGCGACCCGGAGTGGGCGCAACGCAACCGGCTGCTGCGCGCCGCCGAGACACTGACCGCCGATGAGCTGGCCAAGGTGCGGGATGCGATGCGGCTGGCCGACCCGTCCGGTGGCCTCGAGAAGTGCTGGCAGGGCAAGGAAATGCTCCGCAGCCTGCTCAAGCTGGCCGGCACCAACCCGGACCGTGGACGGATCTGGAACGCGTTGACGGACTTCTACACGCACTGCGCCGACTCCGAGGTCGCCCAGTTGCGCCGGCTGGCGTGGACCGTGCACGCCTGGCAGAACTCGATCATCGCCGGCCTGCACACCGGCATCAGCAACGGCCGCACCGAGGGCTACAACCGCATCGTCAAACACATCGGCCGAATCGCCTTTGGCTTCCGCAACCAGAACAACCACAAACGGCGGATACGCTACGCCTGCACCCGGAAATCCCGGGCGTCAACCAGCGGACCGACGCCCTGCTAACTCCGAAGAGCCCCCTTGGCTTGGATTAGTCACGCCGTGAAATCAGCACCTGGTGTCACGGAGAACTGCGGGGTTCGGATCTTGCGTGCAGGGACCGGCCTGACACATCTGCGGAATTCTCAAGCTCCCTTGCGCGACCACGTACGCTGTCGTCATGGCTACCAGAACTGAAACCACGGTCGTCGACGATATTGACGGATCGACTGAGGACGTTGTCACCTGCGCCTTCGGGCTCGCCGATAGCCACTTTGAGATCGACCTGAACGCAGCGCATAGAGAGGAGCTGGAAAGCGTCCTCGCCAAGTTCATCGAGTCAGCTCGCCAGGTCGGCGGGGGAAAGCGCAGCCGCCAAGCGAAGCCCATCCGCAAGGCTGTTGATCGAGACCTGACTCACGACATCCGTCAGTGGGCGAAGGACGCCGGACTGACCGTTAGTGAGCGCGGGCGCATCAGCCGCCAAGTACGGGAAGCGTACGACGCCGCTCACTGAGTCATTTGGACCTTGGAGGACACCTTTCCTATGCGCGGCGCGAGTAGACCTTCCTTGTCGAGATCGCAGCCGGCCGATAGACAGCACAATCAGCCGCATATGCGTCAGCAGGGGGCTGGGGTCGGCGGGTCAGGCGGTGCCTTCCGCTTCTGCGGGCCTCACAGTTCCCGGCCGGAACTGTGTGGGCACGCTGGGCGCCTCTGTGAACGGCACCCAGCGACTAGGGTGTTTGGATCCTACTGTTGTTGCGCCCTCGGGCAGGACAACACCAGGGTCCATTGGAGTCAGCCATGAGCGTGATAGCGAGCCGAGTGACCGATGCAGGGCCGGGGGGAGCGTCCGTGAAGCGGCTGCTGAAGCGGGTCGGGCGGTACGTCTCGTTGCCGGTGTCGTCTCTCCACCTCCTGACCTACGCCCTGGCGCCCCGCCGAGCGGCCATCGACGTCGACCTCGAGGTGTGGATGCGGGAGCACGAGCTGAACGGGTCGACGCTGCTGGGCCTGCACACCCTGCTGTTCGAGCACCAGGAGTTCCGGAACCTCTTCTACTACCGGGTGAAGCCCTGGGCCTACCTGCTGCGCGAGATCTACTCGCCGCTGCCGACGCTACGGCTCAACGCCAAGGAGATCGGGCCGGGCTTGTTCATCCAGCACGGCGAGGGAGCGAGGATCAACGGGGAGCGGATCGGGGCCTACTGCTGGATCAATCAGCAGGTCACGATCGGCTATAGCAACAGGACGGACCGGCCCGTCCTGCACGATCACGTCCGGGTAGGACCCGGAGCGCGGATCTTCGGCGCGGTGACCATCGGGGAGGGGACGACCGTGGGGGCGAACGCTGTGATCGTCAAGGACGTCCCGGCCCGCTGCACGGTCGTGGGCGTGTATCCCGCTTACATCGTGCGGGAGAACGGGCAGCGGGTGAACCGGAAGCTCTAGGAGAGTCCCGGCTCCACTGGCTGCTGTGCTACCACGCCCATGAAGATCTGCTCCGCGACCGCGATTCGGCCGATGTGCTCGACAATCCGGTTGCACCCATCGGTTTCGCCGTTGCTGATCCCAGCCCTGCGACGATC
>DASTGF010000330.1:0-2027 GCA_035719255.1 Microlunatus sp.
CCAGTGGATCTTCCAGCTGTATGACGCAGTCGCTCCGCGCTGATGGACAGACGGACGCGCTGACCAGGTGCACCGTCTATGGTCGACCGCTGGCCGCGTGGCTTCAACGCCCGTCCACCGGTTACCCAGGACCCGCGACGACTGTGGAGCGTGGAGGTGCGACGATGATCAGTGACTCCGGTCCCCTGGCGGTACGCACAGGACACCGGCGGGGTCGTCGGTCGCGCACCGATTACCGAGCCACGTGTTCTGGTCGGGCAAGACATCGCGGGCGTCGACCTGCCTGTTCTCGGTGAGCGCGTTCGCTAGCACCGTGGTGCCGGTCGCCCCGCTGAGCAGGATGCCGCGCAGGTTCCGGCTGGAGGTATTGGCGAGCAACCGGTTGTTGACACTGCCCCGGTTGAGGACTATCCCGCTCGTACCGTTGTCGACAACAGTGTTGCGTTGGATCACCGACCTGCTCAACACGACCGGTGCGGCTGGGTCGAACGCCATGGTGATGGTTTGCGTCTGGCTTCGTGTCACACATCGGCGTGTTGATCAGCCAACGTCCGACGGCTCCTTCGACCCGTCTCGGAGGATCCGATGATGACCGAACCCGACCGTGGCAAGGACCGTGCCGGCCGGCGCGCCAAGCGGTTCCTGACGCCCTCGGAGAAGTACGAGATTTGGCTGCAGATCGTCCGGCAGGAGGTGACGATCGCCGAGGCCGCCGAGCAGCAGCAGGTCGACCGATCGACGATCATGCGGATACGCACCGTGGCCAAGGAGGGCGCGTTGGCCGCGCTCGCCGCGTCCAAACCCGGCGTGCAGGCGGTGCAGCGGGACTACGAACTCGAGGCGGCCAAGGCCGAGATCGCTCGGTTGTCCGAGGCGGTCAAACAGATGGCGGTCAAGCTCACGTTGGTCGAGGGAAAAGGCGGCTGGGCCTAGATGGCCGGGTCCCGCGCCGCGTCGACGCGGCCATCAAAGATCAGCTGCTGCAGTTGCTGGACCAGGCCCTGGCCGCCGGCTGGTCAGTACGCGACGCCTGCGCGGTGCTGGAGCTTCCCGAACGCCGCGCGTACCGCTGGATCGACCGCCGGGAGCGCGGCCGGTTGGCCGACGCCCCGCCGGGCGGCTCACCGATGCACGGCCTGCTCGACGACGAGGTGCAGGCGGTCCTGGCCCTGTTCGACGAGTGGGGCGAGACCGACCGCAGCCATCGCAAGCTGGCCCACCGCGGCTCCTACCTGGGCCGGGTCTGGGTGTCACCGTCGACGGTGCGTCGGGTGTTGTTCCTTGCGGACAAGCACTTCCGTCCGCTGCCCAAACCCGGGCGCAGCGCGAAGCGGCCGTTCCCGGCCTGGGCCGAGTACCAGCCGAACAGCCTGTGGATCTTCGATACGACGCACTTCACCCGGGCGGGGATGGCGGTGCTGATCATCGAGGACCTGGTCTCCCGCAAGTGGCTGAGCACCGTGGTGTCGGCCGAGGAGACCTCGACGCAGGTCGAGGTCGGCTTCACCCGGGCCTTGGACGCCGAGGGGCTCCTCGAGCTCGTCGACGGCCGGCACGGCGACGGCCGCGTCGACCTGGGCGTCGACGACGAGGACCGGCCGATCCTGCTCGCCATCTCCGACAACGGCCCGCAGATGACGTCCGGGTCGACCCGCGAGTTCATGGCATTGTGCGCGATCGCGCAGCACTTCGGGCGGCCCGGCACACCGACCGACCAGGCGTGGATCGAGAGTCTCAACGGCCACCTCAAGGCCGAGTATCCGCACCTGCTGGCGATCCGTGATCCGGCTACTCTGCGTGCCGAACTTGACCAGGTGCGGGCGCACTACAACGGGGTCCGGCTGCACCAGGGCCTGCGATATGTGTGTCCCAACGACGAACACGAAGGGCGAGGAGAACAGATCCGCAAGGCCCGCCAGGCCGGCCTGGAAACCGCCCGCCAGCGGCGGCTAACCTGGCACCGCGAGCACCGGAACAACCAGCACCACCCAGCCGCCCCGGAGCCCGACGATGTTGGCTAATGAAAC
>DASTGF010000331.1:0-11446 GCA_035719255.1 Microlunatus sp.
TCCAGAACTACGCCCTGTACCCCCACATGACCGTGGGCGACAACATGGGCTTCGCGCTGAAGATGGCCGGCGTACCCAAGGCCGAGCGTCAGCAGCGTGTCCAGGAGGCCGCCCACCTGCTCGGCCTGGAGGACTTCCTCAACCGCAAGCCGAAGGCTCTGTCCGGTGGCCAGCGTCAGCGGGTCGCCATGGGCCGTGCCATCGTCCGCTCCCCCCAGGTCTTCCTGATGGACGAGCCGCTGTCCAACCTCGACGCCAAGCTCCGCGTCTCCACCCGCACCCAGATCGCCGCGCTGCAGACCCGGCTCGGCGTCACCACCGTCTACGTCACCCACGACCAGGTCGAGGCCATGACGATGGGCGACCGGGTGGCCGTCATGAAGGCCGGCATCCTGCAGCAGGTGGACAGCCCGCTGTCGCTGTACGACAAGCCGCGCAACCTCTTCGTCGCGGGCTTCATCGGCTCGCCGGCCATGAACCTGATGGAGGGCACCGTCACCGACGGTGGAGTCAAGCTGGGCGACTACACCGTCCCCGTGCCACGCGAGACCCTGGCAAAGGCCGCGGACGAGAAGAGCCTCATGCTGGGCATCCGGCCGGAGAACTTCGAGCTGGGCAGCGGCGCCGACGGAATTCCGATCGACGTGGCTGTCACCGAGGAGCTCGGTGCCGACGCGTTTGTCTACGGCACCCTGTCGGGCCTGTCGGAGGACGAGCAGCTCACCGCTCAGCAGATCGTCGGGCGCGTCTCGTCCCGGACGCCTCCGCAGCGCGGCACCACCATCCGGCTGACGATCGACCCGAGCCACGTGCACGTCTTCTCGCAGAAGACCGGTGATCGCATCTCCGGCTAGTCCCGGACGTGCGATCGCGACTCGGCTCCCGTCGGAAGGCCCCTCGCCCCTGCGAGGGGCCTTCCGCATGTCCGGGGTCGGAGCGGACAGCCAACGTGGCGTCCATCACCCGATTCCACTCTGCCTGCTGACGACCTCGTACTGGCAAGATGGTCCGGTGCCCCGGTTTCTCTCAGCGCAGACCGACACCCGGTTGATCACGCTCCCGTGGAGCACACCGCTGGCCGATTGGCCCCCGGAGACGCTGGTGGCCTTGCCCCGCGGCATCTCCCGGCACGTGGTGCGCTTCGTCCGGGTCGGCCGTGAGGTCTATGCGGTCAAGGAGGTGCTGGAACACCTCGCCATCCACGAATACCGGACGCTGCGCGATCTGACCCGGCTGGACACTCCGTCGGTCGAGGCCCAGGGTGTGGTGACCGAGCGCTATGACCCCGACGGCAATCCGCTCGACTCGATCCTGATCACCCGCCACCTCCAGTTCTCGCTGCCCTACCGCTCCCTGTTCAGCCGCGGCGTCCGGCAGGACACGGTCAACCGGCTGGTTGACGCCATGGTCGTGTTGCTGGCCCGGCTGCACCTGATCGGGTTCCTGTGGGGCGACGTGTCGCTGTCCAACACCTTGTTCCGACGCGACGCCGGCGCCTTCGCCGCGTATCTGGTGGACGCCGAGACCGGGGAACTGCACGACCAGCTCAGCGACGGTCAGCGCGAGCACGACCTGACCATCGCCCGGACCAACCTGTTCGGCGAGTTCTGCGACCTGGAGGCGGGCGGTCTGCTCGATGATGCCTTGGACCCGCTGGTGTTGGTCGAGACCATCGAGAGCCGTTACCGCGAGCTGTGGGCCGAGCTGACCGGCGCGGAGGAGTTCGACGGCACCGAGATGCACCGGATCGAGAGCCGGGTCCGTCGACTGAACGCCCTCGGCTTCGACGTGGCCGAGCTGGACATCACCACCGACTTCGACGGCTCCACCATCCGCATCCAGCCCAAGGTCGTGGACGCGGGCCACCACTCGAGGCGTCTGATCCGGCTCACCGGACTGGATACCGAGGAGAACCAGGCCCGCCGGTTGCTCAACGATCTCGACTCCTACCGGGCCCGGACCGACCAGCAGAACGCCGACGAGGCGATCGTCGCGCACCAGTGGCTGACCGACCGCTTCGAGCCGGTGGTCACCAGCGTGCCCGCGGACCTGCGCGGCAAGCTGGAGCCGGCCGAGCTCTATCACGAGGTGCTGGAGCATCGCTGGTTCCTCAGCGAGAACGCCGGCCGGGAGATCCCGATCGAGGACGCGGCCGCCAGCTACATGCGCGAGGTCTTGTCGAAGCTGCCCGACGAGCAGATCGCCCTGGCCAGCGAGACCACCATGCTCGGACTGGCCAACCCGTTCGATCCCTCCCAGGGATTCGCCGACGACACCTACGTCAAGCCGTACGATCCGTGGGAGGACGACGTCGAGGAGTCCGAGTCCGACGACGATGCCTCGCAGGCGGTGGCGTACCTCGACATCGCCGCGCTGCGCAAGCGAACTTCGAAGGGCGACCTCCCGGGCGCCTGAGCTTCGCTGCGCAATCCCTCCGCAACTGTGCGCGAACGACTGTTCTCCGCGGCGTGTCGCCGTCGTTCGAGCACAGTTTCCGGGGATGGGGGAGGGTGGGCCGGGAAGTTCAGCGCGGGGGCATCCGGATCGCTCCGTCGAGCCGGATCGTCTCGCCGTTGAGCAACGGGTTGGCGACGATGTGCTCGACGAGCATCGCGTACTCCTCGGGACGCCCGAGACGTGCCGGGTGCGGGACCAGGGCCTCCAGCGTCATCCGCGCCTGCTCCGGCAGGCCCGCCATCATCGGGGTCTCCATGACCCCGGGAGCGACGGTCATCACCCGGATCGCCTTGTCGGCCAGATCGCGGGCGGCGCTCAGGGTCAGCGCGGCGATGCCACCCTTGCTGGCCGCGTACGCCGCCTGGCCGATCTGACCGTCGAACGCGGCGACGCTCGCCGTCATCACGATCACGCCGCGATCCCCGTCGCGCGGCTCGTTGGTGGTCATCGCAACCGCCGCCAGCCGCAGCACGTTGAACGTGCCGACGAGGTTGATGTCGACGACCCGACGGAAGTCCTCCAGTGCCAGTACGCCCCGCTTGGAGATGATCCGGCCGGGGGTGGCGACACCGGCACAGTTCACCACCACGCGCAGCGGGCCGAGCTGGATGGCGTCGTCGATTGCGGCCTGCACCTCGGCCTCGTCACGAACGTCGGCGGGCGCGAACCGCGCCCTGGCGCCCAGCTCGGCGGCCAGATCCGCCCCGGGTGTGCCCGGCAGGTCCACCATCACCACTCGCGCTCCCCGTCGTGCCCACCGTCGGGCGGTGGCGGCCCCGAGACCCGAGGCTCCACCGGTGACCAGGACGACGTCGACCGAAGTCAGCTGCATGCCCTTAGTCTCGCCGACCCCGTCCGGCGCCTCGTCAATCGCCCCGGCATCCCACCCGGCCGATGGCTCACCCGGCTCGCTCAGGCACCCGCACGGCAACTCCCAGCGTCTGCAGCCGGTGCCGGAGTCGATCAAAGAGTGCCCGGGCGGGGTGAGGCAGCGCTCGACGAGGGTCGCGGCCCCGTTCCTGCGGTCGAGCCGCCCACACGTGGGGCCGTCCTCAGCGCAACAGCTGACGAGCGATGACGAGCCGCTGGATCTGGTTGGTGCCCTCGAAGATCTGGGTGACCTTCGCCTCGCGCATGAACCGCTCCAGGGGGAAGTCCCGGGTGTAGCCGTAGCCGCCCAGGACCTGGACCGCGTCGGTGGTCACCTTCATCGCGGCGTCGGTGGCCACCAGCTTCGCCACCGCGGCCTCACGCGTGAAGGTCCGGCCTGCGTCCCGCCTGCGCGCCGCCATCAGATAGGTCGCCCGCGCCGAGTCGACGGCCGCCGCCATGTCGGCCAACAGGAACTGCAGGCCCTGGAACTGCGCGATCGCACGTCCGAACTGCTGTCGCTGGCGGGCGTAGTCGGTGGCCGCATCCAGAGCGGCCTGGGCGAGACCGGTTGCGCACGCGGCGATGCCGAGCCGGCCGGAGTCGAGCGCGGACAGCGCGATCCGGATCCCGTCCCCCTCGGCGCCGATCCGGCGACTGGTCTCGATCGGTACCGCGTCGAGGTACATCGCGGTGGTCGGCGAGGCGGTCAGACCCATCTTGTGCTCGGGCTGTCCGAACTCCAGACCGGGTGCGCTCGCGGGCACGTGGAAGCAGCTGACGCCGTGCCTGGGGTCGTCGCTGGTCCGGGCGAAGGTGGTGTAGAAATCGGCGACGCCGCCATGGGTGATCCACGCCTTCGCCCCGCTGAGGGAGTAGCCGTCCGCCCCGGCCTTCGCTCGCGTGGTCATCGAGCTGATGTCAGAACCGGCCTGCGCCTCGGACAGCGCGTAGCCGCCCAGGGCGCCACCACCGACCATCTCCGGCAGGTACGCTGCCCGCTGGTCGCCGTTACCGAAGGTGGCCATCGCGTAGCAGGTCATGGTGTGCACCGAAACCCCGACGCCGACGCTCATCCATGCGGCGGCGATCTCCTCCAGGGCCTGCAAGTAGACCTCGTACGGCTGGTCGAGCCCGCCGTACCGTTCGGGATAGACCATCCCCAGCACGCCGGCCTCACCAAGCAGGCCGAAGACGTCCCGGGAGAACCGCGACTCCGCCTCGGCCTGCGCTGCGCGCGGGGCCAGCTCGCCCTGCGCGATCTCGCGCACCAGACCGACCAGCTCGGCCCCCTCGTCGGTCGGGAGCACCCGATCCACGGCCATTCCTGCCATCTCCTGTCCACGGACTGATATCCCGAACGCACAGCCAACCCGTCGGCGGTACTGACGAGAGTACGTTAGTACCGCCATGAATTCCACCCCGATCATCGCGACACTGACGCCGCGGCAAGCGGATCTGCGCGACGAGCTGGTCAGTCTCTTTCTGCGTAACGGATTCCGCGATCTCAGCCTCGACGACATCGCTGCCCAGCTGTCCTGCTCCAAGCGCACGCTGTACGCTCTGGCGTCCAGCAAGGAGCAGCTCGTCGTCCTTGCCGTCCGTGAGTTCTTCCGAGCCGCCACCGAGCAGGTGGAGAGCGCCATCGCGCGGACGCGGGCGCCGGGCCGCCGGCTCACCGGCTATCTCGAGGCGGTCGCCGCTGCTCTGGCCCCGGCCAGTCGGAAGTTCACCGACGACGTGGCGGCGTTCGCACCGGCTCGTGAGATCTACGAGCACAACACCGAGGCGGCCGCCCGACGGGTCCGCGAGTTGATCGACGAGGGCCGCGCCGCCGGAGCGTTCCGCACCGTGCACAGCACGTTCGTCGCGGAGGTAGTGACGGCCACGATGCGCCGGATCACCTCCGGCGAACTCGCTGGGGCCACCGGTCTGGATGATGCGGCGGCGTACCGGGAGCTGGCCAAGCTGGTCCTGGCGGCCGTCCGGCGCTGACCACCCGGCGCTGCGGTGATCATTCCGATCCGGACCGCCGCCGAAACTCCCGGCCCGCTCGCTGCGCCTCGGTCGGCGAGGGGCGGACAACCGCTACCCTCACCGGACATGGACGATGACCTGCACGCGCTCGGGGAGGCTCTGGTCAGCACCGCGGCACGGGTCATCCGCTGGGCTCCCACTGCCGACAGCGATCTCAGCCTGTCGGCCGCCCGGATCCTCGCCCGGTTGCTGGACAACGGCTCGTCGCGGATCTCCGATCTCGCGGTGGCCGAGAACAGCTCCCAGCCGACGATCACCAACCACGTGAAGCGGCTCGAGGCGGCCGGACTGGTCGCCCGGGCCGCCGATCCGACCGACGCTCGCGCATGGATGATCGAACTGACCCCCCGGGGCCGCGAGCGGTTGGCCGAACTCCGCCGGCTGATGGGCACCAACGTCGAGCCCTACCTGGCCCAGCTGAGTGCCGACGACCGCGCCGCGCTGGCCCGTGGCATCGAGGTCATGCGCCGCCTGATGCTGGTCCAGCCCACCCCCTGATCCCCCGGGTCCCCCGGCCCTCCGCGAGTGTGCAGGTACGACAGCGACACGCCGGGCGCACCTGTCGTCTGCGCACACTCCGGGGGTAGGTCGGGTCCGGCGAGGGGAGGTCGGGTCCGGCGAGGGGGAGGTCTTCGAGGGCCCCGCGGGGGAGGTCGTCGAGGGTCCGGCGAGGGGGTCCGGCGAGCGGGGTCGGCGAGGGTCCGGCGACGACGGGGGCGGGCGCATGCGACGAGGGCGTCTTCTCCGACGGCCGGCCGGCCGGGCGTTGGATAGGCTTCGCCGGTGACCTTCCGGCTGTACGACACCGCGACCCGCGGTGTGCGCGACCTGGTTCCCGTGCGCCCCGGGAAGGTCTCGGTCTACCACTGTGGTCTGACCGTGCAGTCGGCACCGCACCTGGGCCACATCCGCAAGGAGGTGGTCTTCGACGTGCTGCGACGTTGGCTGACCCGCAGTGGCTACGAGGTCATGGTGGTCGCCAACGTGACCGATATCGACGACAAGATCCTGACCAAGTCGGCCGAGGCCGGCGTGCCCTGGTTCGTGCACGCGTACCGGTTCGAGCGCGAACTTCACGACGCGTACGCCGCCCTGGGGTGCGAACCGCCGAGTTACGAGCCGCGTGCCACCGGCCACATCCCCGAGATGCTCGAGCTGATCGAGGTCCTGCTCGAGCGAGAGCACGCCTATCTCGCGCCGGACGGTTCGGGCGACGTCTACTTCGACGTCGGCTCCTGGCCGGCGTACGGCAGCATGTCGGGTCAGCGGGTGGACGAGATGGAGCCGGCCGCCGACGCCGACCCGCGCGGCAAGCGTGATCCGAGGGACTTCGCGCTGTGGAAAGGGCACAAGCCCGAAGAACCGGCCACGGCCTCGTGGCCCACACCGTGGGGGCGCGGCCGCCCGGGCTGGCACCTGGAGTGCTCGGCGATGGCCGGCAAGTACCTCGGTGACGAGTTCGACATCCACGGCGGCGGGATCGATCTGCGCTTTCCGCACCACGAGAACGAGCTGGCCCAGTCCACCGCGGCGGGCAAGCCGTTCGCCCGGTACTGGATGCACAACGCCTGGGTGACCGCGGCCGGGGAGAAGATGAGCAAGTCACTCGGCAACGGCGCTTTGGTCTCGGAGGTGACGAAGCGCTTCCCGCCACGTGCGGTTCGCTTCTACCTCGCTGCCCCGCACTACCGCTCGGCGATCGAGTTCTCCGACGACTCACTGACCGAGGCCACCGCCGCGCTGGACCGGATCGACAGTTTCGTCCGGCGCGCTGCCGACGCCGTGGGCGAGCCCTCGCCCACACTGCCGGACGCGTTCGCCGAGGCGATGGACGACGATCTCGGCACACCGGCGGCCGTCGCCGTGCTCTACGCCGCGGTCCGCGACGGGAACGTCGCCCTCGACGCCGGCGACCTCGTCCAAGCCGCCGCCCAGCTGGGTGCGGTTCGAGGCATGTTGGACGTGCTGGGCCTGGACGATCGGGATCCGATCTGGCAGTCCGGCGCCGACGATGCCCGGCTCGACGCCGTGGTCGACGGACTGGTCAGCGAGCTGCTCAAACAGCGGGCCGACGCCCGCCGGCGCAAGGACTACGCGGCCGCAGACGCCATCCGATCGTCACTGTCCCAGCTCGGCCTGGAGATCGCCGACACCCCTCAGGGGCCGAAGTGGTCACTGAGGCACAACCGGGCGGAGGCCTAGGACATGCCAGGGAACAGCCAACGCCAGGGCGCGGTCCGCAAGCGAGGCAAGGGCAACACGGCCGGCTCCGGCGGTCGTGTTCGTCGCGGGCTGGAGGGCAAGGGCCCGACGCCCAAGGCCGAGGACCGGCCCTACCACCCGGCGCACAAGGCCAAGAAGGCGGCGGCCCGCCGCACGTCCCGGTCCGGACCGCCGGGCCGCAGCGGCGGCTCTCGAACCGGTCGCCCCGGATCGGGGCCTGAATGGGTTGCCGGCCGCAATCCCGTCCTGGAGGCTCTCAACGCCGCAGTTCCGACCAGGACCGCGTACGTCGCTGAGGGCGCTGAGCGTGACGACCGGCTCCGGGAGATCCTCAAGTTCGCCGCGGAGAGCCACATCCCGCTGCTCGAGGTGACTCGCGCCGAGTTGGACCGGTTGACCGGTGGCGCGGTCCACCAGGGTGTCGCCCTGCAGCTGCGCGAGTTCGAGTACGCCCACCCCGACGACCTGTTGGAGGCCGCTATCAAGGCCGAGGGTGAACCGCTGATCGTCGCCCTCGACTCGGTCACCGATCCCCGCAATCTGGGCGCGATCATCCGGTCCGCGGCCGCCTTCGGCGCGAACGGCATCCTCATCCCGGAGCGCCGGTCCGCTGGCATCACGGCTGCGGCCTGGAAGACCTCGGCGGGTGCGGCCGCGCGCATCCCGGTGGCCCGCGCCACCAACCTCAACCGGACCCTCAAGACGTACGCCGACGCCGGGTTGTTCCTGGTCGGGCTGGACGGGCGCAGCGACACCGACATCGCCGAGCTGGCCGAGGCGTCGGGGCCGCTCGTGCTCATCGTCGGCAGCGAAGGTGCCGGCCTGTCCCGCCTCGTCCGCGAAAGCTGCGACGCCCTCGCCGCCATCCCGATGAGCGGCCAGGTCGAGTCGCTCAACGCCGGGGTTGCCGCGGGGATCGCCCTGTACGAGATCTCCCGCCGCCGCTGATCCTCCTTCGCTCGCGGCAGTGCCCTGAACCCCGTTCCGTGTCGTGAGGTTGTCGAAGGGCCGAGCGGCGGTCACGGCCGGCACTGGCCCTTCGACGGGCTCGGGCACAGGCAGAGCGCACAGGGCTCGGGGCACGTGCGGGTCTGACCGGCTCAGGGCACAGCACGAGCGGCTCAGGGCAGACGATGCGGCGAGGAGCGGGCTGGACCGCGGGTAACATTCGGGCAGTGACCGACACGCTCGCCAATCACGATCTTTCCGCGGACTACTCCGCCACCGCATCCGAGGCCTATCGCGCCGCTCTCAGTGTCATCGAGAGCGTGGAGCCGCGGATCGCCGAGGCCACCCGGGCCGAGCTGGCCGACCAGCGCGCCTCGCTCAAGCTGATCGCCTCGGAGAACTACGCCTCCCCGGCGGTGCTGCTGACCATGGGAACCTGGCTGTCCGACAAGTATGCGGAGGGCACCGTCGGTCACCGGTTCTACGCCGGCTGCCAGAACATCGACACCGTCGAGGCGCTGGCCGCCGAGCACGCCCGCGAGCTGTTCGGCGCGGAGTACGCGTACGCGCAGCCGCACTCCGGCATCGACGCCAACCTGGTCGCGTTCTGGTCGATCCTCGCGCACCGGATCGAGAGTCCGGAGCTGGCCGAGCTGGGGGCGAAGAACGTCAACGACCTCGACGAGGAGCAGTGGGAGACGCTGCGCCACAAGTTCGGCAACCAGCGCGCACTCGGCATGAGCCTGGACGCCGGCGGCCACCTCACCCACGGCTTCCGGCCGAACATCTCCGGCAAGATGTTCCATCAGCGCTCCTACGGCACCGACCCCGGCACGCAGCTGCTCGACTACGACCAGGTGGCCGCGGCGGCGCGCGAGTTCAAGCCGCTGATCCTGATCGCCGGGTACTCGGCTTATCCGCGCCGGATCGACTTCGCCAAGATGCGCGAGATCGCCGACGAGGTGGGGGCCACCTTGATGGTCGACATGGCTCACTTCGCGGGTTTGGTCGCCGGCAAGGTGTTCACCGGCAACGAGGACCCGGTGCCGCACGCCCAGATCGTCACCTCGACCACCCACAAGTCCCTGCGCGGCCCGCGCGGCGGTCTGGTGCTGGCCACGGAGGAGTACGCGCCGAGTGTCGATCGTGGCTGCCCGCTGGTCCTCGGCGGTCCGCTGGGTCACGTGATGGCGGCCAAGGCGGTTGCCTTCGCCGAGGCGCGGACGCCCGCGTTCCGGACGTACGCGCAGGCGGTGGCCGACAACGCCCAGACGCTGGCCGAGGGTCTGAAGCGGCGTGGCGCCACGCTGGTCACCGGCGGCACCGACAACCACCTGGTGCTGATCGACGTCTCCGGCTTCGGGGTGACCGGTCGCCAGGCCGAGTCGGCGCTGCTCGACAGCGGCATCGTCACCAACCGCAACGCGGTCCCCAACGACCCCAACGGCGCCTGGTACACCTCCGGTGTCCGGATCGGTACCCCGGCCCTGACCACCCGCGGCTTCGGGGCCGACGAGTTCGACACCGTCGCCGAGCTGATCGTCAACGTGCTCAAGGGCACCACGCCGGTGACGGCTTCCACCGGTCAGCCGGGCAAGGCGAAGTACACCCTGGCCGACGGACTCGCCGAGGCGACCAAGTCCGCTGCGGCGGAGCTGTTGGACGCGAATCCGCTGTACCCCGGTCTGACGCTCTGAGCCGTGGCGGCGGCCGGAAATCATCGGCCGAGGTGAGACTGCCGATTCGGGCACTGGCCGGATAAAGTGCAGGGGGGTTCGCTCCCCCGATCTCTCCCCCACCTCAGGAGTCGACGTGCCGTCTGTGAGCCTTCTCCGTCGCCGCGTCCTCGCCGTGGCCGGCGCCAGTGTCCTGATCCTCACCGGTTGCGTCGGAACGGCCAGTTCCCATCCCACGACGAGCCCCACGGGCGGATCGGGCAGCCGGAGCGCGCCACCACCCCAGGTGCACGCCACGCTCTCCACGGTCACCGTGTCGGTGCCGCCAGCGATCGGCTGGGCTCCGCTGAACACCAAGCGCACCCTGCAGGTCCCGGCCGGCTGGACGGTGAGCGTCTGGGCGCGGCCGAAGAAGGCCCGGCTGCTGGCCTTCGCCCCCGATGGACGGCTGCTGGTGTCGCGCCCGCAGTACGGCATCGTCACCCTGCTGACCCCGAACAAGCGGGGCCGGCCCACCTCCCGGACACTGATCAGCGGGTTGCGCCAACCGCACGGGCTGGCCTTCTCCGGATCCACGCTGTACGTCGCCGAGAGCCACCAGGTCAGCGCGTACACCTACAGCAAGGGCAAGGTGTCGAACCGCCGGACCGTGCTCAGCGGGCTGCCGGACGCCAAGAGCCCCGAGCTGGGCGGGGCATACGCCCATGCCTTGAAGAGCGTGGCGGTCGGCCAGGACAAGGCGCTGTACGTGTCGGTGGGGTCCACCGGCAATCTCTCCCCCGGCGACCGTTCCGCCTCACCGCAGCGGGCCACCATCCTCCGGGTGCCGCCGGGCGGCGGCAGGGCGACGGTGTACGCCCGTGGCGTGCGCAACGGCACCGGGCTGGCGGTCGCCCCCGACGGCGCGGTGTGGACCGCGGTCAACAACCGGGACAACGTCGCCTATCCCTACGACCGGGACTACACCGGCGACAGCCGCTCCGACCTGGGTGCGGTGATCACCCGCTACGTCAACGACCACCCGCTCGAGCCACTGGCCAAGCTGACCGCCGGCCGCGATCTGGGGTGGCCGTACTGCAATCCCGATCCCGACGTCGACCCGGGCGCGCCAGGGACGGCCCTCACCTACGCCAACCGGCCGTTCGTCCGCGACGTACAGACCAACGCCGACGGCTCCAAGCTGGACTGCTCGACGCTGCCCCCGATCGAACAAGGGCTCGGAGCCCACTCCGCGC
>DASTGF010000332.1:0-2395 GCA_035719255.1 Microlunatus sp.
GGTCGGAACGGCCCGATCTTGAGCTCGACCACCACGTACCGCAGCTGGGTCAAGTGGAACAGCAACAAGTCGATGACCAGCTCCTCACCGCCGACGGTGAACCGCACCTGTCGTCCGACGAAGGCCATTCCGTACCCGAACGCGGTGAGAGTGGACTGCAGCTTGTCCATCAACGCCTGCTCCAGGCTCCGCTCACTGACCCGCTCGGTCAGGCCAAGGTGATCGAACACGTACGGGTCGCGAGTGAGCTCCTGAGCCAGCTCGGAGTCGGCAGCCGGCAAGGTCGCGGTGAAGTTCGACGGGGCCGCCCCCGTCCGGCGGTCCAGTCCGGTGGTGATCTGGTGCGCCAAGACGTTGCGGGACCACCCGTGCTCCACGGCCTTGGCGGCGTACCAGAGTCGTCGGCTCGGGTCGTCGACGCCGCTGAGCAGGGTCGTGACGTGGCTCCAGGTCAATTCTGCAGCTGGTGTCTGCAGAAACTCGACCTCCGTGGGCCACGCCGCAGCGACCGCTCGCATGTAGTGCAGGTTGCGGACCGAGAAGCCTCGGATATCCGGAAACGCCTGACGAAGGTCGACGGCGAGACGGTCGATGACCTTGCTTCCCCACCCGGACTGCTCCTGGCGGTCGAGGATGTCCCGCCCGATCGACCAGTACAGCCGGAGGAGCTCGACGTTAGCGGCCCGCATCGCCCGTGCCCGCGACGCCTGCACTCGCTGCTTGAGCAACGCCAACAGCTCGTCATAGCCACTGGGCGCCAGCGCACTACTGCGTTCGCCATCGTCGCTGGTCGCCACACCCGAGATCCTGCCTCAACCGACCGACAGCGCCGGCGGTGCGGCCGTCGCCGGCTATCTGCCGTTGTCCCGGTTTCTGTCCAGCTACTCCTGATCGGCGTCCTCGAGAGATTCGGGCAGGGCGGCCAAGCCCTGCTGCGTGGCCCGATATCGCGCCTGGATCCACTCCTCGAGTTTGGATCTTTCGATCCGCCACTGCTTGCGACCGCCGATCTGGATTCCCTGCAACTCGCCGGTGCGCAGCACGGCGTAGATCTGACTGTTCGACGTCGCCAGCTCCAGGGCCACGTCCTCGATCTTGAGGAAGCGGGGCGACGACTTCGGTTGGTGGTCGGGCACTTCAGCTCCTGACATGGTCGTCGACGCCTCGACCGACAACGGTAGGCCCAAGTCTTTGAGATCAGGTGAGGCGGCCTCCCAGCGGGCGGAGACCTCAGCTCGGCTCGGTCTGCCCGGTGGCGACACCCCACCCGAGTTGTCAGTGGATGGACGCCGAAATGTACAACACCACGTCGTGGCCGACGGCGCTCCGGCGCTGACTCAAATGTCGGTACTGGCGGCTGACCCCGAACCCTGCCGTGGCCTCCCAGACCAGCTCGGCGGACTCTGGTCGTCATCCCGACACGGCCCGATCCGGGCGATCAAGGGGACGTTGGGGCTCGGGCCTCTCACGGAGCAGGCGGTACATCCGATGGTGTCAGGTCGGGCCGTCGACGTCGGTATCGCAGGCTGTGACGCCAGGCGCCGGCGTGCAGGGCGACGTCGGCGTCGACCTCGACAACGACGGTGGGATCGACCAGGGTGATCGCCACCCGGCTACTGCTTCCGAAACGGTTGGCCGGGACATGGTGGGGCCAGGGGTGGGTGGTGTCGGCGTCCTGAAGGTCCTCGGCCAGCGATCGGCCTTGGGTGGCGGTCAGCATGCCGGTGCGACCCACCATGACCAGCCGACGGTCGCGGTCACGGCCAGCGATCACGGCGGTCGGCTGGTGCACCGGTCCGACCACGGCGCCCACGATCACGTCTTGGGTGTCCCGGAACCGAATCTTGGTCCAGTCGTCCCGGATCCCGCCCCGGTACAGGCTGTCCAGGCCCTTGACGACCAAGCCTTCGATGCCGGCGGCCGCGTACCGGTCCATCCAGGTCTGCGCCTCGCCGGGGTCGGTGGTGCTCGGGCACAGCTGCAGCGGCGGCTGCCACGGGGCCAGTTCGTTGAGGACCTTCTGGCGGGTGCGCCATGGCCGGCGCCGCAGGTCGACACCGCCGGCGGCGAGCAGATCGAACGCGACGAACGACGCCGGCCGCTCCTCCCGGAGCTGGGCGAGCCTGACTCGGCCCGCGCTGAGCCGTTGAGTCAGCAGGTCGAAGTCGAGGCGAGAGCCGTTCCAGCAGCAGACTTCTCCGTCGACGACCGAGCCCAGCGGGATCTGGTGGCGGGCGGCCGATGCGACCTCCGGAAAGGTCCGGGTCAACTCGGCGCCGCGGCGACTCCAGAGCCGGACACCGGCGGCGCCGCGGGTGATCACCAGGCGGAAGCCGTCGAACTTCAGCAGGTAGGAACTGCCGCCCGGCATCCCGGCCGGGCCGGGCAGACTGTC
>DASTGF010000333.1:0-20027 GCA_035719255.1 Microlunatus sp.
GCGTCGGCAAGTCGACGCTTCTGCTGGAGGTGGCGGCGCGGTGGGCCCGCGCCGATCGCCGCACGCTGTACGTCAGCGGCGAGGAGTCGGCCGCGCAGGTGCGGCTGCGAGCGGGCCGGACGGATGCGCTGGCCGACCAGCTCTATCTGGCGGCCGAGACCGATCTGAGCACCGTGCTGGGTCACATCGAGGAGGTCCAGCCGTCCCTGCTCGTGGTCGACTCGGTCCAGACGATCGGGACCGCGGAGGCCGACGGGGCGCCCGGCGGTGTGAGCCAGGTCCGCGAGGTCACCGGCGCCCTGGTCCGGGTGGCAAAGCGCCGCGGCATGGCGGTGATGATCATCGGGCACGTCACCAAGGACGGTGCCATCGCCGGTCCTCGGCTGTTGGAGCACCTGGTCGATGTGGTGCTCGCCTTCGACGGCGACCGGCACTCCGGCTTCAGGATGGTGCGCGCCACCAAGAATCGCTTCGGGCCGGCCGACGAGGTCGGCTGCTTCGAGCTGGTCGATCGCGGGATCCTCGAGGTGCCCGACCCGTCCGGGCTGTTCACCAGCCAACACGCCACACCGGTCCCCGGCACGTGCATCGGCGTGACGATGGAGGGCCGACGACCACTTCCGGCGGAGCTGCAGGCCCTGGTCGCCCCCTCGGCACTGCAGAGTCCGCGCAGGACCGTGCACGGGCTCGACTCCAGCAGAGTCTCGATGGTGCTGGCCGTGCTCCAACGACGAGCCCGCATGGCGCTGGCCGCCAAGGACGTGTATGTATCCACCGTCGGCGGCGCCCGCGTCAGCGACCCGTCGGCCGATCTGGCGGTGGCGATCGCGGTCGCTTCGGCCACCATCAACGCGGTGGTCCCGCCCGGCTTCATCGCCGTGGGTGAGGTCGGGCTGGCCGGTGAGCTGCGCCGAGTGCCCGGCCTTGATCGCCGGCTGGCCGAAGCAGCCCGTCTCGGCTTCACCGACGCGGTGGTGCCCGCCGAACCGGACGACGCCGGGCCACGGACCCAGCACGGGCTGCGGCTCCACCCGGCCCCGACCATCGTCCACGCCCTGGCTGCACTTCGCCTGGAGCGACGCTCCGATCACGAGGACGGCCCCCGCCTGGTCTCTGTGACCGGAGCGGGTGGTCAGGCCCACGGGTAGACCGTCCGCAGCCTCTGGTCGTCGGCGGGATCCCCACTAGGATGGCCAAGCCGACGCGGTCCGACGGAGTCGCCTCCCCGGTCCGCAGTCAGCCGAGACGACCAGGAGAGATACAGGGTGCCGGCCGACCACACACTGCCCGACCCGCTGCTCGCCCACGTCGCCACCATGGCACCCGGGACGCCACTGCGTGATGGGTTCGAGCGCATCCTGCGCGGGCGGACGGGTGCCCTGGTGGTGTTGGGGAACACCCGAGAGGTGCAGCAGCTGTGCACCGGGGGCTTCGTGCTCGATGTCGCGTTCACCCCCACCGCGCTCCGCGAGTTGTCGAAGATGGACGGCGCGATCGTGCTCGACACGCAGCGTTTCCGGATCGTCCGGGCGGGTGTCCATCTGATGCCCGACCCTGCGTTGGACACGATCGAGACCGGTACCCGGCACCGGACGGCCGACCGGGTGGCCCAGCAGACCGGCGTACCGGTGGTCAGCATCTCTGCTTCGATGGCGACCATCTCGCTGTTCGTCGGTGGTCAGCGCCGGATCGTCGAGCACTCCGAGCACATCCTCGCCCGCGCGAACCAGGCCCTCCAGACTCTCGAGCGGTATCGCAGCCGGCTGAGCGAGCTGACCAACCGGCTGTCCGCGCTCGAGGTGCACGACCAGGTCACCGTCAAGGACGTTGCCGTGGTGGCCCAGCAGATCGAGATGGTCCGTCGCCTGCAGCATGAGTTGGAGAGCTACGTGCTCGAGCTCGGCACCGACGGGCGGCTGCTCAGCCTGCAACTGTTCGAGCTGAGCGCGGGGGTCGACCAGCTGCGTGAGCTGCTCGAGCGCGACTACCGGCCCGACGCCGACTCCGACTTCGGTCTGGACAACCTCGCCTCGCTCAGCACGCCGGAGCTGCTGGATGCGCTCAGTGTGTGCCGCGCCATCGGGCTGGGTCCGCATCTGGACGGACGGATCGTCACGCGCGGCTACCGCCAGGTCGGTCAGCTGGGCCGGATCCCGCCGGCCCTCGGCGTACGGCTCCTCGAACACTTCGGTGGATTGCAGGGTCTGTTCGCGGCCAGCGCCGCCGACCTGCAGGAGGTGGACGGCGTCGGCGAGAGCCGTGCCCGGACCATTCGCGACGGCCTGGTCCGGTTGGCCGACGCCGCCTACAGCGAGCACGTGGACTGAGCGGCCGGATCAGGCAGCGCCATCCGGGGCTTTGAGGAGCGCCCGGCAAGACGTCACTTCTTCACGAAGAACCGGAACGATACCGGAGCCGCGCCGTCGAAATCGGCCGTCGCCACGTACGTCCCCGCGCCCGGGATCTCCGGTCGCGCCCCACAGCTCTTCCTCGAGCGCCGACCATCCCAGGTCAGGCGCCAGGCGTACGCGTCCTCGCTGGCGATCTTCACCGACGTCGGCTTCACCAGGTCGGTGCAGTCGGCGGTGCTCCAGATCCGATCGTGGCCGGAGGTGATGGTCAGCTTGAAGTTGTCGGAGGTGAGTTTCAAACGGCACGGCTGCGGGCCGCCGTTGATCAGCGACAGGTCCAAGGGCGCCTTCGCCTTGACCTTGACCCTCTGCGGGCCGGTCAGCGTCGGGCGCAGATCGACGGCCTTGCAGGCTGCGATCGTGGTCGGGCTCGGGGTGGTCGGGCTCGGGGGCGCGGTCTTGCTGCTGGCCTTCGGACCGGGCTTGGCACTCGGCATGCCCTTGGCCGAGGAGGAGGCCGAGTCGCTCGGGGTGCTGCTCGGCACGGGCGACGGCGTGGGGCTGGCGGTGGCGGGCGACGGGCTGACGGCGGCCGGCGACGGCGACGGCGACGGCGACGGCGAGTTCGTGTCCACTGGGGCGGGGACGGCCTCCGGACCGCTCGCGCTCGCGGCGCTGTTGAGGCTCACCACCACCGCGATGACCAGGACCAGGGCGAGCACTGCCGAGGCGAAGACGACGATGCGGCGGAGCCAGTAGACACCGACGGGCTCCGGACCGACAGGGTGCAGAACACCGCTCATGGCCGAAGCCTAGGCAGCGATCCGGCCCGATCCGGGCTGCCACGCCGCGGGCCCGTGACCGTGCCGTGACGTCTCACGCGGATGCCCGCGGGAGACCGGTCGTGCCGAACTCCGGCCGGGAACCACTGGCACGTCGCCGCCGGACAACTACGGTGGCCGCGTGACATCCTCCATCGCGACGCGGGAGGTGGTGTGCAGGATTCTCGACTGGTACGCGCAGCATCGGCGCGATCTCCCCTGGCGACGGCCGGGCACCACTCCTTGGGGCGTACTGGTCAGCGAGTTCATGCTGCAGCAGACACCGGTGTCCCGGGCGCTCGAGCCCTGGGCGGCGTGGTTGACCCGCTGGCCCACGCCGGCCGCCCTGGCCGCCGACGCGCCCGGCGAGGCGGTCCGCGCCTGGGGCCGGCTGGGGTATCCGCGTCGGGCCCTCCGGCTGCATCGCGCCGCCGTCGCGATCGTCGAGCGGCACGGCGGTGAGGTCCCACCTGATCATGCTGCGCTGCTCGCCCTCCCCGGGGTCGGCAGCTACACGGCGGCGGCCATCGCCAGCTTCGCGTTCCAGCAGCGTCATGTGGTGCTCGACACCAACGTCCGCCGGGTTCTGACCCGGGTGTCGCTCGGCGTCGCCTACCCGGCCCCGTCGACGACCGCGGCCGAGACCGCCCTCGCGGCGTCGTTCCTGCCCTCCCGGCCGGATCGCGCCGCGCGCTGGGCGGTCGCGTCGATGGAGCTCGGCGCGCTCGTCTGCACGGCCCGCAGCCCGCGGTGCGAAAGCTGCCCGGTCCGCAGCGCGTGCGCGTGGAACCGGGCCGGGCGACCCGACTGGGACGGTCCGCCCCGCCGGGGCCAGACGTACGAGGGGACCGACCGCCAGTGCCGCGGAGCGGTGCTCCACGTGCTGCGGACGGTCGGCAGTACCGCGGAGATCGACCTGCTGCGTGACTGGCCCGACCCCGCCCAGCGCGATCGCGCCATCGCATCCCTGCTGGCCGACGGCCTGGTCGTCCGCACCGGTTCGGGATGGCTGGCGCTGCCCTGACCGCCCCGGTCCCGGAGCCGGTTCTGCCGCGATGGACCGCAAGGGCGCGGCGCTGAGCCGGCGAGGTCCGTGTTTCCATGGACGTCAGCACCGATCCGAGGAGAGTCCATGCCGTACGCGCCCACCGTCACCCTCCGCCACGGGGCCGAGCTCCCGGTCCTCGGTCTGGGCACCTGGCCCCTGCGCGGGGCCGAGTGCGCGGCGGCGGTGCGGACGGCGATCGAGTCTGGCTACCGGCTCGTCGACACGGCCGAGAACTACCGCAACGAGGACGGCGTGGGTGAGGGGATCCGCGACTCCGGGCTATCCCGCGAGGAGGTGTTCATCACCACGAAGTTCAACCGGGTCTGGCACAGCGTCGACGGGGTCCGCGCGGCCTGGAAGGCCAGCACCGAGCGGCTGGGCGTGGATTACCTCGACCTCTTCATGGTCCATTGGCCCAACCCGGACCAGGGCACCTACATCGACGCGGTCCGCGGTCTGCAGGCGCTGCTCGACGACGGCTCGATCCGTGCCATCGGGGTATCCAACTTCAAGCCGGCGCATCTGCAGCGGGTGCTGGACGAGACCGGGATCCTGCCGGATGTGAACCAGATCCATCTCACGCCGTACGCGCTGCGCACGGCCACCCGCGCGTGGACCGACGAGCACGGTGTGATCACCGAGTCCTACAGCCCGATCGGCGGCGCGGGGGAGGACCTGCGCTCCGACCCGCTGCTGGTCGAGCTGGGCGACCGGTACGGCAAGACTCCCGCTCAGATCGCGCTGCGCTGGCACGTCCAGCAGGGGTTGGTGGCCATCCCCAAGTCGGGCGACCCGGGCCGGATCGCCGAGAACATCGACATCTTCGGCATCGAGCTGACCGCCGATGAGATGGCCGCGATCAACGGGCTGGATCGCGGCGAGGCAGGCCTGACCGACTCCGACGTCTTCGGCCACTGAATCCGGCGGCGGCCGGCCGGGCGAGCGCTCACGACCTCCTCCGCGCGTGTCGATCAGATCGCCGTCGGCTCGGCAGGTCGCTGGCTGGTCCGGGTCGCCCCGACGCTGGCGGATACGACGCAGGCCATCGCCACCCACTGGCTCCAGCTGAGGAACTCCCGCAGCAGGATCATCGCCGCGATCGCCGCGGCGGCCGGCTCGAGACTCATCAAGATGCCGAACACGCGTGGCGGGATCCGGCGGAGCGCGCTGAGCTCGAGGCTGTACGGGACGACCGAGCTGAGCAACCCGATCGCGACGCCGAGCGCCAGCACCTCCGGCTGCAGCAACGCCGCTCCTGCCTCCGTCACGGCAGGCGGCGCGAGCCCGATACCCCCGACCAGACTGGCGATGGCCAGCCCCTGGATCCCTGGCCAGCGCCGGCCCGTCTGCGCGCTCATCAGGATGTAACAGGCCCAGCCGATCCCCGCGAGGAGAGCGAACAGCACGCCGGCGAGATTTAGGCTGCCCGGTGAGAGGCCCAGCAGTGCCACCCCCGCTCCCGCCAACACCACCCAGAGCAGATCGAGCAGCCGGCGCGATCCGACCACGGCGACGGTCAGCGGTCCGAGGAACTCGATGGTCACCGCGATGCCGAGCGGTATCCGGGCGAAGGACTGGTAGATGGCCCAGTTCATGGTCACCAGGCTGACGCCGAAACCCAGTGCCACCAGCCAGTCGCCGCGGGTGCGTCCCCGGAGCCGGGGCCGGGCCACGATCCAGAAGATGATGCTGGAGGTCGCCAGTCGCAACCAGACCATGGCCGTCGGCGGAACCAGCGGAAACAGGCTCTTCGCGATCGCGGCCCCGAACTGCACCGACAAGATGCCGGTGATCACCAGCCACACCGCAGGGATCCGGTCCAGCCGCCCAGCCCCTGGCTGCGAACGGTCGGGCGGCACGAACGCCACTGTGCCAGACGGGACCCGCGCGACCGCGCGGGACCGTTGCGATCGAGGGCGCGGAGGCTGCGTTGCGGAGGTTGGCGGCGCAACTGGACACAGCAAGCTGAGGCACGCCGTTCTCACGACAGGACGACGAAGGGTCCGCAGAACGGCACGAGGGCCGCCCCCACGTGGGGGCGGCCCTCGCCACTCGCGTTCTGCCGGCGCGTCAGGAGGCGCTGGCCTCGCCGTCGCCGTCGGCGATCCCGTCGACCAGCCGGTCGAACTCCATCGGTGGCGCGTCGGGAGTGGAGCCCCGCGGCGTGCCGGTGAAGGTGAAGGGATACTCAGACCCGGGATCGGCGACATCGACCACGACGATCTCACCGGACTTCAACTCGGAGAAGAGGATCTTCTCGGCGAGCATGTCCTCGATATCGCGCTGGATCGCACGGCGCAGCGGCCGCGCGCCCAGCACCGGGTCGAACCCGCGCTTCGCGATCAAGGTCTTGGCCGCGGGCGTGAGCTCGATGCCCATGTCCTTGTCCTTCAGCCGGACCTCGATCTGGGCCACCATCAGGTCGACGATCCGCTCGATGTCCTCCTGCGTCAGCTGGCGGAACACGACGATCTCGTCGACGCGGTTGAGGAACTCGGGGCGGAAGTGCTGCTTGAGCTCGTCGGCCACCTTGGCCTTCATCTTCTCGTAGCCGCCCTCGGTGTCCCCCTGGGAGCTGAAGCCCAGCGACACGCTCTTGGCGATGTCCCGGGTGCCCAGGTTGGTGGTCATCACGATGACGGTGTTCTTGAAGTCGACCACCCGGCCCTGGGCGTCGGTCAGCCGACCCTCGTCCAGGATCTGCAACAACGAGTTGAAGATGTCCGGGTGTGCCTTCTCAACCTCGTCGAACAAGACCACGCTGAACGGCTTGCGCCGCACCTTCTCGGTGAGCTGGCCGCCCTCCTCGTAGCCGACATAACCGGGCGGGGAGCCGAACAGCCGGGAGGCGGTGTGCTTCTCGGAGTACTCACTCATGTCGAGCTGGATCAGCGCGTCCTCGTCACCGAACAAGAACTCGGTCAGCGCCTTGGTCAGCTCGGTCTTTCCGACGCCGGACGGACCCGCGAAGATGAACGACCCGCTGGGGCGCTTGGGGTCCTTCAGGCCGGCACGGGTGCGGCGGATCGAGCGCGACAACGCCCGCACCGCGTCGTGCTGACCGATGTAGCGCCTGCCGAGCTCGTCCTCCATCCGGAGCAGACGGGCCGACTCCTCTTCGGTGAGCTTGAACACCGGGATGCCGGTGGCGGTGGAGAGCACCTCGGCGATGATCTCCTCGTCGACCTCGGCCACGACGTCGAGATCGCCGGCCTTCCACTGGGCCTCGCGCTCGGCACGGGCGGCGAGCAGCTTCTTCTCGTCGTCCCGCAGCCCGGCGGCCCGCTCGAAGTCCTGCGCGTCGATCGCGGCTTCCTTCTCCAGCCGTACGCTCGCGACCTTCTCGTCGAACTCACGCAGGTCCGGCGGAGCGGTCATCCGGCGGATCCGCAACCGGGCACCGGCCTCGTCGATCAAGTCGATCGCCTTGTCGGGCAGGAACCGGTCGGAGATGTAACGGTCGGCCATCTGCGCTGCGGCCACCAGGGCCTGGTCGGTGATCGTGATCCGGTGGTGGGCCTCGTAACGGTCCCGCAGCCCGCGCAAGATGTCGATGGTGTGGGCGATCGACGGCTCCGCGACCTGGATCGGCTGGAACCGGCGCTCCAGTGCGGCGTCCTTCTCGACGTATTTGCGGTACTCGTCGAGGGTGGTCGCGCCGATGGTCTGCAGTTCGCCGCGCGCCAGCATCGGCTTGAGGATGCTGGCGGCATCGATCGCGCCCTCGGCCGCACCGGCCCCGACGAGCGTGTGGATCTCGTCGATGAACAAGATGACGTCGCCTCGGGTGCGGATCTCCTTGAGCACCTTCTTGAGCCGCTCCTCGAAATCACCGCGGTACCGCGAACCGGCCACCAGAGCGCCGAGATCGAGGGTGTAGATGTGCTTGTCGCGCAGCGTCTCGGGCACGTCACCGCGCACGATCGCCTGGGACAGGCCCTCGACCACGGCGGTCTTGCCGACACCCGGCTCGCCGATCAAGACCGGATTGTTCTTGGTCCGGCGCGACAGAACCGTCATCACCCGTTCGATCTCGGTCTCGCGACCGATCACCGGGTCGAGTTTGTTCTCCCGAGCGGCCTGGGTGAGATTACGCCCGAACTGGTCGAGCACCATCGACGACGACGGTGCGTTGCCCTGCTCCGGTGCGCCCGAGGTCGCCGATTCCTTGCCCTGGAAACCGCTGAGCAGTTGCAGAACCTGGTTTCGGACCCGATTCAGATCCGCGCCGAGCTTGACCAGCACCTGAGCGGCCACGCCCTCGCCCTCGCGAATGAGGCCGAGCAGGGTGTGTTCGGTGCCGATGTAGGAGTGATTGATCTGCAGCGCTTCGCGCAGACTCAGCTCCAAGACCTTCTTGGCCCGCGGCGTGAACGGGATGTGGCCGCTCGGCGACTGCTGGCCGTGGCCGATGATCTCCTCAACCTTTTGACGTACGGCCTCCAGCGAAATGCCCAAAGACTCCAAAGCCTTCGCCGCCACGCCCTCGCCCTCGTGGATGAGGCCGAGGAGAATGTGTTCGGTGCCGATGTAGTTGTGGTTCAGCATCCGAGCCTCTTCCTGGGCCAAGACGACCACTCGGCGAGCTCGGTCGGTAAACCGTTCGAACATGTGATTGCTCCTCGCTAGCAACCTCGTGCCGCGCCGCGCTGACGTCGAGCCGAGGCCGCTGGTTTCCCACTCTAGTAGCCGTCGCACCCTCGGCCAGGGGCCCGAGGCCCGCGGAAAGCCGGGTGCAACACCCCCGCAACACGACAAGCGCCCCGGACGAACGTGATGTTCGCCCAGGGCGCAATCGGGAGCTGCCGGCGAATCAGGCGTGAGCCTGTTCGTAGGCCTCGCGGATCTCGCTGGAGACGCGGCCCCGGCTGCTCACCTCGTATCCGTTTTCCTGGGCCCAGGCCCGGATGTCGCTGGTCGTGGAGCTGCTCGCACTGCTCGTGGCGGCCTTGGCGGCCACCCGTCGGCGACGACCGCCGACCCGACGGGCGTGGGCCACCCAGGGAGCCAGAGAATTCCGCAGGCTGTCGGCATTCTCCGCCGACAGATCGATTTCGTACTCGACACCTTCGAGGGCGAAGGTCACCGTTTCGTCGGCCTCGGAGCCGTCGTAATCATCCTCCAGAATGACCTGGACACGCTGAGCCATTAATCCTCCGATCGAAATTACCGCGCGCTGGAGCTGGACCGCTCGAATTCGGAGCTTAGCGCATATCCCGGATTCAGCCGCGGAAATCCAGGGCAAAGTCGAGAATCGGCGCGGAGTGAGTAATTGCGCCGACGGCGACGAAATGCACACCGGTCGCGGCGACCTTTGCCGCCGCTGCCAAGGTGAGTCCGCCGCTGGCTTCGAAGATGACCTCCTCGCCGTACGCCGACACCATCGCGGCCATCTCCCGGGGGCTCATGTTGTCCAACAAGATCTCGGTCGCACCGGCGGCGATCACGGCCCGCGCCTGTTCGGCGGAGTCGACTTCCACCTGAACACCGATATCGGGGAATTCACGGCGTACGGCTTCGAATGCGGCGACCACGCCACCGGCGGCGACCACATGGTTGTCCTTGATCAAGGCGGCATCCGCCAGCGACAGCCGATGGTTCACGCCCCCGCCGGCACGGACCGCGTACTTCTGCAGCATCCGCAGCCCGGGCACAGTCTTTCGGGAGTCCCGGACTTGAGTCGCGGTACCCTCCAGGGCGGCCGCCCAGGCCGCGGTCGCCGTTGCGACACCGGAGATCATGGTGAGCAGATTGAGGGCGACCCGTTCGGCGCGCAGGAGCGCCCGCGTATTGGCCCGGACCCGTAACACGACATCGCCGCGGGCCACGTCGTCGCCGTCCTCGGCGAGAACCTCGATCCGGACCGGTCCGGCTTCGGCGCAGACCAGGGCGAGGACGTACGCAGCCACCGGCGCCCCGGCGAGGCGCCCGGCGGCGCGCGCCACGATCTCGGCCTCCGCCTCCGCATCGGCCGGAATGGTCGCCACCGAGGTGACGTCCACACCGAGCGAGGTGCCGGCCGGAAGCACGCCGTATCCGCCGAGGTCCTCGGCCAGGGCCATCACCACCATCGGTTCGACCCCGGCCAGGTCAAGGCCGTGCCGCCCGAGCAGCGCCACCGCCTCGTGCACAGTACCGATCGTGGTCATCGCGACACCGCCTCGGGCCGGCGGGCCTCGGCCGGCGTCTGGCCGCCCACCGGGACGAAGCTGCGGCGCAGCCGCGGTTCGCCGTCGCCGCCGGCGACGAGCTCGAGCAACAGGTGCCCCAACCAGGCGTCCCGCCGGCCCTCCATGTCATCGCGCCAATGGGCTCCCCGAGATTCCTCGCGAGTCCGCGCGGCCACCACGACCGCCGTCGCCACGGTCAGCAGGTTGGTCGCCTCCCAGCTGGCGACCCCGGGAACCGCCGTCGATTGGCGGGCCAGCCGGGTGAGGTCGCCGGCGCACCGGTCGAGTCCCCGGGCGTCACGCAGTCCGCCGGCGTCGCGGCTCATCGACTTCTGCATCGCCGGGACGACCGATCGGTCGATCAAGCCCGGCCGGCGGGGATCCACCGCCGCGGGACGGAACGGCGGCCGCTCGGCGATCAGCCGGGCCGCGATGCGGCGGGCGAACACCAGGCCTTCGAGCAATGAGTTGGATGCCAGGCGGTTCGCGCCGTGCACACCGGAGGATGCGACCTCGCCGCACGCGTACAGGCCGTCAAGTGTTGTTGCTCCATCCAGGTCGGTCTCGATACCGCCGCAGAAGTAGTGACAGGCCGGAGAGACCGGGATCAGGTCCACCACCGGATCGATGCCGGCCCGACGGCAGCTGTGCAGGATGGTCGGGAAGCGGACCCGCCAGGTTTCCTCGCCGAGCATCCGGCCGTCGACGTACACGTGGTCGGTACCCTCGATCGCCATCTCCCGCATGATCGCCTTGGCCACCACGTCCCGGGGCCCCAGCTCGGCGAGCTCGTGCTGGCCCACCATGAACCGCTCCCCGCGCGAGTTGAGCAGGTGGCCGCCCTCGCCGCGGACGGCCTCGCTGACCAGGGGCAGTTGGCCGCGGGCACCGGGACCGAGATAGAGCACGGTCGGGTGGAACTGGATGAACTCGATGTCACGCAGGCGGGCCCCCGCCCGGAACGCGGCGGCAATCCCGTCCCCGGTGGAGACCGGCGGGTTGGTGGTGGCGGCGTAGATCTGCCCGATGCCTCCGGTCGCGAGGATGATGGCGCGCGCGTGCACGGCGCCGACACCTTCCCGAGTGCCCCGACCCAGCACGTGCAGCGTCACTCCCGCGACCGCCGGGCGCTCCCCCGGTCCGACCTCGGCCGGAATGAGGTCGAGCACCAGCGCCTGCTCGACGATCTCGATCCCGCGGTCGGCCCGCACCGCAGCGATCAGTGCTCGTTCGATCTCGGCGCCCGTCGCGTCACCACCGGCGTGCGCGATCCGATGGCGCAGATGACCGCCTTCCCGGGTCAGGGCCAGCTCACCGGCGGCGTCGCGATCGAACTCCGCGCCGCGGGCGATCAGCTTGGCGACCTCGTCGGGACCCTCGGAGACGAGGACCCGGACGGCCTCCTCGATGCACAGCCCGGCTCCGGCCACCAGCGTGTCGGTGACGTGCTGTTCGACCGTGTCGCCCTCGGCCTGGACCGAGGCGATCCCGCCTTGGGCCCAATTGGTCGACCCGGAGGCAATCACGTCCTTGGTGACGATCAGCACCGTGCCCAGCTCCCGGCACTCCAGGGCTGCGGTCAGCCCGGCGATGCCGGAGCCGACCACCACGACATCGACCGTGTTCACCCAGCCCGGCGCTTCGGCCGCGAGCCTGCCCGGCAGGTCGGGAAGGGGTGGCAGGTCGGGCATCGCCGGGCCGCTCGGAGCAGCCTCGGTCACATCGTCGAGGACCATGAGGGCCATGCTGTCCCACCCGGAGCGCGAAGGCACGCCGGGGTCGGATGCCGAACAGCACCCCGGTCAGGCGAAACGGCGGTCGTCCTCGTAGTTGGGCAAGGTAATCACCGACTGCGCCTCCAGGTAGGCCAGATCGCGCACTGCCACGGTGTCGACCTCGACCGCGTCACGCAGCGGCCGGCGAGGCAGCACGTGCAACTCCCCGGTCGCCCCGGCCTCGGCATCGAGGTACGCGGTGCCGCGCCCGGCCTTCGCGTCCGCGAGCTGGACGGCCAGTGCGGTCTCGGCCTCGGCCAACTCGGCCTCGCGTCGCGCGAGGGTCTCGCGCAGCTCGCGGATCGTCAGATCGCGGAAGTTGAGGTCCCGGGTCAGCCGCGAGTTGGCCCCGCGCAGTCCGTTGACGTCACCACGCAGCCGGCGGATGTCGGCCTGAAGGCGCGAGATGGTGGCCGCCCGCGACGCCGCGACGGTGTCGGCGGCCTGCAGCCGGCGCTTGACGGTGTCGACGACGACCGCGTTGTGGCGGCGCTCCTCGGTCAGCTGCTCACCGTGCCGGCGCGAGGCCGCCAGCATGGCCGCGCTGTGCGCCCGGCGCTCCAGCTCGATCTCACGCCACGCCAGAAGGCAGCAGACGAGGGCCGACCCGAGCGCCGGGATGAGTCCGATCCGGGCCACCCACAGCGGGCCGAACGCACAGGCCAGCGAGAGCACCGTGCCGGCGACCAGGACGGCCCGGCTCCAGCGGCGCAGCGCGGAGATCTCGGCTCGATACCGCGCGGCCGCCGTGGCGTCGGCATCCTTGCGAGCGGGCTGAACTGTGCGGGAGGAAGTCACCACGGGCTCACCCTAGGGGCGCCCATCCCTCGCAACTGTGCCCAAACGACAGTTCCGCACGGCGTGTCGCCGTCGTACGCGCACAGTTCGCGAGGACTGGGGCCGGGCGAATCAGGCGGACTCGCCCGGGGGTGGGCTGGCGGCGCGGTCATCGTCCTCGTCGGAGCCGGGCACCTTGCAGGCACGTTCGAGCAGCAGACCGGCAACGCAGAGCAGGATCCCGGCGACGACGGCGATCGCGGACTTGATCACCCGGTCGCGTGGGGCCTCGGCCGCGAAGCGGGTGACGAACATCAGGCCATACACCAGATACCCGCCCGCCACCAGCGCGCCGGCCAGAGCGGCCGCCTTGCCGAGGACCAGGAAGGTCACGGCGCGTTCCGGTTCGACGCGCTCCCGACGGACCTGGATCCGCTGGTACGTCGTGAAGGCCAGCACGCCGACGAGGGCGGTGATCCCGAACAGGGCGATCGGGGCGGTCCACGGGATGCTCGGCGGTACCAACCCGAACGAGTTGGCGATCAGCACGATCAGCCAGCCGCAGCCCGCGCCGGTCAACGCCGCCGTGACCAGAGCCAGCGGCGGCGTCGTCGTGATGGAGCCGGTCGGGACCGGCTCGCGAGGTCGTTCCAAGGGGTCAGTCGCGGTCGATGGCGAGGTCGTCGCGGCGGACGACCCCCGCGCTGCCTATGTCGGCCGCGAGGTCGGCGACCACACCCTTGCCGGGCAGCTCGCCCCTCGGATCGACCTCGGCCCAGGGCACCAGGACGAAGCCACGCTCGTGGGCGAGCGGATGCGGCAGGGTGAGATCGTCCCTCTCGGCGATGGTGTTGCCGACCAAGATCAGATCCACGTCGAGCGTGCGCGGCTCCCAGCGCTGGTTGCCGGTCCGTTCCCGGCCGAAGGCGTCCTCGATCGCCTGGGCGCGCTCCAGCAGCGTCTGCGGCTCCAGCGTGGTCTCGGCGACGATGACCAGGTTCAGGTAGGGCCCGTGGTCCTCGCCGACCCCCACCGGCTCGGTTTCATAGACCGAGGAGACGTCGACGACGATCACGTCGGGAGTGTCGCTGATCGCGTCCACCGCTCCCTGCAAGTTGCCGAGCCGATCGCCCAGATTGGAGCCGACCGAGTACACGACCTTGCGCAGCGGCTTCATCCCGCTCAGCGTGTCGGCGTCGATGGCATAGGGATTAGGACTGCTCATCTGAAGTCTCCATCTCGTGCAGGTCGGCTTCGCCGTCGGACCGGGTCCGGACGAGGGTGACGGCGACATCCGAGAAACGGACGGGCATCGGTGCCTGCGGCTTGTGCACGGTCACTTCCGCTGTCGTCACGCGCTCGAAGCGCAGACATGTTTGGGCAACTCTCGCGGCCAGCGCCTCGATCAAGTTGAGCGGTTCGCCCTCGATGTCGGCGACCACCGCTGCCGCAAGGCCACCGTAGTCGACCGTGGCGGCGAGGTCGTCACTGGTCGCCGCATCCTCGAGATCCACCTCGAGCACGACGTCGATCACGAAGTCCTGGCCGTCGGTGCGTTCGTGCTCGAACACCCCGTGGTGGCCGCGTGCGGCGATGCCGGAGACCGCGATCCGGCCGCTCCCGACCGCACGGACGGGCCGGACTGCGCTCGTCGACGAGGCAGGCGAAAGGCCACCCGCCCTCGGCAGGCTCGTCATCGGCACCACTCACCTCGCAGTCTGCTTCGGGGGACGTGTAGCGACGGGACGCCCTGGCCCCTGCGGCCAACCCGACCCTATCCGGTCCGGCCAAAGCGGAACTGAGCGTTTGCCGTGCATGAACTGTGAGCCATCTCGCACGGGCGAGACCTCAGGGCCGTCCGTTTTCGCTCAGCCGGTCCGCGGTCAGCACGGCGTCGAGCGTGGCCCGGACCGCGTGGACCCGGACACCCCAAATACCGCGTTCGGCGAGGAGGGCGGAGAGCGCTGCCGAGGCCGCGTCGCGGTCGCGGGCGGCGCGCGGTGTGCCGTCGGGCGCCGCCAGAAGCGTGCCGAGGAATCGCTTCCGGGACGCGCCGACGAGCAGCGGGACCCCCAGCACATCCAGCTCGTCGAGTCGTCGCAGCAGCTGCCAGTTGTGCTCGCCGGTCTTGGCGAAGCCCAGCCCCGGATCGACGATCAGCCGTTCCGGGGCGATGCCCGCCGCTATGCAGGCGTCCAGCTGTCCGCGGAGTTCCGACGTGACCTCGGCGACGACGTCCTCGTACACGGCCCGGCTCTGCATGTCGGCGGAGTGCCCGCGCCAGTGCATGCACACGTACGGCAGCCCTGCCTCCGCGACGAGGCGCAGCAGCGCGGGCTCGGACCGGCCACCGGAGACGTCGTTGACCAGACCTGCGCCGGCGCCGATGGCAGCCTCGGCCACCACCGGCCGCATCGTGTCGATGCTGACCACCGCCCCCGCCTCCGCCAGCGCCGCGACCACCGGAAGGACGCGAGCCAGCTCGACGTCGGTCGTGGGACGCTCGGCCCCCGGGCGGGTCGACTCCCCGCCGACGTCGATGATGTCGGCGCCCTCGGCGAGCAGTTCCAGACCGTGCTGGATCGCCGCATCGGGTTCGAGGAACTCCCCGCCGTCGCTGAACGAGTCGGGGGTGACGTTCACGACCCCCATGACGAGGGTGCGACCGGGCGCGGGAAGACCCGCGACGATCGGCAGCGGCGGCGGCACGGCACCACCCTAGAGGGCGGCTCAGCGGCTCAGCGGCTCAGCGGCTCAGCGGCTCAGCGGCTCATGATGAGGCTCATCGCCTCGGCACGGGTCGCCGCATCGCGCAGCTGGCCCCGGACGGCGCTGGTGATCGTCTTGGAGCCGGGTTTGCGCACCCCACGCATGGTCATGCACAGGTGCTCGCAGTCGAACACCACGATCACCCCGCGCGGCTCCAGGATCTCCATCATGGCGTCGGCGACCTGGGTCGTCAGCCGCTCCTGCACCTGCGGCCGCTTCGAGTACAGATCCACCAGGCGCGCCAGCTTGCTCAGGCCCGTGATGCGGCCATCGGAGTTGGGGATGTAGCCGACGTGAGCGACACCGGTGAACGGCACCAGGTGGTGCTCACAGCAGCTCCAGACCTCGATGTCGCGGACCAGCACGAACTCGTCGTGACCGAGGTCGAAGGTGGTGGCGAGCACCTGGCGCGGATCCTGCCGGAGACCGGCGAACATCTCTGCGTACGCCCGCGCCACCCGGTCCGGGGTGTCCCGCAGGCCGTCCCGGTCGGGATCCTCGCCGATCCCGATCAGGATCTCGCGGACCGCTGCGGCAATCCGGTCGTGATCGAAGACGCCGGTCGCCGCGGGGGTCAAGACCTGCTCCACGGTCATCGGAAGTCCGGTCCTCGCGGCGGCTGGACGCTGTCGCCGGGGCGACCACCGGGCTGGCCGGGGTCCCCCTGACCGGTCTCTCCCGGCCATGAGCCCGAGGAGCCGTCACCCCGGTGCGGCGGCACGGGCGGCGGCCAGGTCTCGGGCCGGTCGGGATCGAGGGGTCCGCCGATCGGCGGCATCGGCTGCCCACCGGGCACCGGAGCGCCACTCGGGCCGGGATGCCGGCTGCTGCCGGGGGGCTGCGGGGTGCCCTGGACGTGACCGGGGGGCAGGGCGGAGCCACCGGGATGGTGACCGTTACCCGAGCCGTTGTTGCCGCCGGACCCGTTGGAGCCCGAGCCCCTCGCTCCGGAGCCGGAGAGGGCGTGGTGACCGTTGGTGGTCTGCACCGCCGGGGGCGGCGGCGTGACCGGCGGGAGGGCCGAGGGCACCCGCCGGTCGGAGCCGGTCCAGGACGGGCGCTTGGGCCAGTGCTTCAGCGGTGCGAAGACCTCGGCCACCTCCTGGCGGTCCAGGGTCTCCTTCTCGAACAGTGCACGGACCAGGTCGTCGAGCACCGCACGATTCTCGGTGAGGATGTCGAACGCCTCCTGGTGCGCGTTGCTGATCAGCTTCGACACCTCCTCGTCGACGATCGCGGCGATGTCCTCGGAGTAGTCGCGCTGGTGACCGAAGTCCCGGCCGAGGAACGGCTCCGCGTCACCTGAGCCGAGCTTGATGGCGCCCAGCCGTTCGGTCATGCCGTACTGCGTCACCATCGCCCGGGCCACGTTGGTGGCCTTCTCGATGTCGTTGCTGGCACCGGTGGTCGGGTCGTGGAAGACCAGCTCCTCGGCCGCCCGACCGCCCATCATGTAGGCGAGCTGGTCGAGTAGCTCCGAGCGCGTGTTGGAGTACTTGTCGTTCTCGGGAAGCACCATGGTGTATCCGAGCGCTCGCCCGCGCGGGAGAATCGTCACCTTCTGCACCGGGTCGGTACCGGGCAGCGCCGCAGCCACCAGGGCGTGACCACCCTCGTGATAGGCCGTGACGAGCTTCTCCTTCTCGTTCATCAGCCGGCTGCGCTTCTGTGGACCGGCCACCACCCGATCGATCGCCTCGTCCAGCGCCTCGTCGGTGATCATCCGCGCATTCTGGCGGGCGGTGAGCAGCGCCGCCTCGTTCAGTACGTTGGCCAGATCGGCTCCGGTGAAGCCTGGGGTCCGGCGCGCGACCGCCTCCAGGTCGACGTCGGGGGCCATCGGCTTGCCCTCGGCGTGCACCCGCAGGATCTGGAACCGACCCTTGAGGTCGGGAGCATCGACGGCGATCTGGCGGTCGAAGCGTCCGGGCCGGAGCAGCGCCGGGTCGAGCACGTCCGGCCGGTTGGTGGCCGCGATCAGGATGACCCCGCCGCGGACGTCGAAGCCGTCCATCTCGACCAGGAGCTGGTTCAGGGTCTGCTCGCGCTCGTCGTGACCGCCGCCCATGCCGGCGCCTCGGTGCCGGCCGACGGCGTCGATCTCGTCGATGAAGACGATCGCCGGGGCGTTCTCCTGGGCCTGCTCGAACAGGTCGCGGACCCGGGAGGCGCCCACCCCGACGAACATCTCGACGAAATCGGAGCCGGAGATCGAGAAGAACGGCACGCCGGCCTCGCCGGCCACGGCTCGGGCCAGCAGGGTCTTGCCGGTGCCGGGCGGGCCGTACAGCAGGACGCCCTTGGGGATCTTGGCGCCCACGGCCTGGAACTTGGCCGGCTCGGACAGGAACTCCTTGATCTCCTCCAGTTCCTCGATCGCCTCTTCACAGCCGGCGACGTCATGGAAGGTGGTCTTCGGGGTGTCCTTGTTGGCGATCTTGGCCTTGGACTTGCCGAACTGCATCACCCGGCTGCCGCCGCCCTGCACGGAGTTGAGCAGGAAGAAGAACAGCACGCCGATGATGACGAAAGGGATCAAGGTGCCGAGCAGGGAGGAGAAGAAGCCCGGTGTCTTGTTCTGGCCGACCCAGCTGTCCAGCGTCTTGTCGGCGACCCGCTGGTTGAGCCGGTCGATGATCTGCTGGCTCTGGTTGCCCACCCAGGTAGCCGCGAACTTCTCCTGCGGATCACCCTTGGTGGTGACCTGGATGGTCTGCTCCTGGTCGATCATGCGCACCTCCGACAACGGGTCGTTGCCGTTGATGAGGGTGACCACCTGGGACGTGGGGACCTGCTTGTATCCCCCGGCGAGGCTTCCGCTGAAGTCGATCAGCAGGCCGATCGCGATCACGGCGAGGATGATCCACACCAGTGGTCCGCGGAAGATTTTCTTGAGGTTCATGACCTGCCTAGGTGAGAACAAGCACGCACGGGTCGAGGTTCGGGGTCGGGTCAGGACAGACCGATCAGCCCCAAGGCTAGCGTCGAGACCCAACTGTGCCCTAGCCGTGACCGATTTCCGGGCGCGCGTGGCCGTCCGCAGCCCGGGCCACGGCACGGGCTGCGGACGTCGACGGCCGGGACGGAGGCGCCCTCGAGGCGGGCGGCGCGCGCCCGCCTGCGTGGCGATCGACGAGCGCGGGTCAGCTGTAGACGCGTGGAGCGAGGGTGCCGACCGAGGTCAGATTGCGGTATCGGCCGTCGTAGTCCAGGCCGTAGCCCACGACGAACTCGTTGGGGATGTCGAATCCGACGTAGCGGACCTCGACGGCCATCTGTTGGGCCTCCGGCTTGCGGAATGCGGTCATGATCTCCAGGCTGGCCGGGTTGCGGCTGCGCAGGTTGCTGATCAGGTAGGACAGGGTCAGGCCGGTGTCGATGATGTCCTCGACGACCAGCACGTTCAGACCGGAGATGTCGGTGGTGAGGTCCTTGAGGATCCGCACCACGCCGGAGGACTGAGTGCCCGAGCCGTACGACGAGATGGCCATCCAGTCCATCTTGACGGTGCTGCGCAGCGCGCGCGACAGGTCGGCCATCACCATCACCGCACCGTTCAGCACCCCGACGAGCAGCAGTTCGCGGCCCTCGTAGTCGCGGTCGATCTCGGCGGCCAGCTCGGCCATCCGCGCCTCGATCTGTTCCTTGGTGATCAGCACCCGGGTCAGATCCCCCGCGATCTGTGCATCGTCCACGGGGCCAAGGCTAGGGGTCGCCGGACGGTGGCCCGAGGGCGGCCCCGGGGGCAGCTCACCGCGCCGGGGTGAGCCGCCCGGACGCACGTCGGACCGACAGTCCGGGCACATCGATCGGCCCCTGCCCGTGCCAGTCGATGACCAGAGCATCGACGGCTACGAGATGGACGTGACCGAGGTCCCGACCGCCCCCGGCCTGCAGCCAGCTCCGCAGGACGCGGCGCCGCAGGGCCGCCGGAACCGTCGCCAGGGCTTCGCAGTCCAGATCGGCACCGACGGCCACTGAAGCAAGGGTGTCGGCGGCGATCCGGTCCAGCAGGTCCGCGTCCTCCCGGGCGAGCGCGGCGGTCCGGGCCAGCGCCTCCGCGATCCCGCCGCCGAGTTCGGCCTCCAGCACCGGCAGGACCGTGCTGCGGACCCGGCTGCGGGCGTACGACGGATCGGTGTTGTGCGGATCGGTCCAGGTCCGCAGACCCAGCTCCGCGCACGCCGCCGCGGTCACCGCCCGCGGAACATCGAGCAGCGGGCGAAGGAAGATCCCGGCGCGCGCGGCCATCCCGGCCAGGGAGCGCGGGCCGGAGCCTCGGGCGAGGCCGAGCAGCACGGTCTCGGCCTGGTCGT
>DASTGF010000334.1:0-6667 GCA_035719255.1 Microlunatus sp.
TAGCTATGGCGCAAGCATCCAACGGACGCACCTACCTCTATGCGGCCAACTTCCGCTCCGGGCGGGTCGAGGCCTACGACGACACGTTCACCCCGGTTCAGCTGCCCGGCGGGCTGTTCGTCGACCGGCGAATCCCCGTCGGCTACGCGCCGTTCAACGTGGAGGAGCTCGGAGGCAGACTGTACGTCAGTTACGCCAAACAAGACCCTCTCCTCAAGGATGACGTGGCCGGCCCTGGGCACGGCTTTGTCGACGTATTCAGCAACGACGGCGCATTCATCCGCCGACTGGTCACCCGCGGCCAGCTGGACTCCCCCTGGGGACTTGCGCTGGCTCCAGCCGACTTCGGCAGGTTCGGCGGCGCACTGCTCGTCGGGAACTTCGGCAACGGACATATCAATGCGTACGACCCGGCCACCGGTACACACCTCGGCCAGCTACGCAGCACCAACGGGAAACCCGTTGTGATCGACGGGCTGTGGGCCCTGCGCTTCGGTAACGGAAACGCTGCCAAGACTGGAGAACTGCTGTTTTCGGCCGGACCGGCCGATGAAACGCATGGCCTGCTCGGGAAGATCGTCGCCATGCGCTGACAAACCGGCTCTTCGATCTTTAGCGGGGGCGTGCCGGCTGGGATGAGCTTCGAGTCGTTGCTTCTGGTGTGCTCGTGGCCCCAACATGCTGTTGGTCTCTCACAACGTCCAGCAGCGAGGCCACGAGCATGACGGATGCGACGTCGACCGACCCCTTCCAGGTGTTGTCCGGGGTGTTGTCCGACCCGGCGGCGGTGTTGTTCGGCCTGGAGGCCGACTTGCGGGTCGTGTCGGTGGAGCGCACTCGGCCGGCGGCGGTCCGGTTGATCATGGAGCAGACGGCGCGGGAGGGACCGTGCCCGGTCAGCGGTGCGGTCAGTTCGACGGTGAAGGACCGGCCGCTGGTCCGGCTCAAGGACTTGCCCGCCTCGGGGCCGCTCCTGGTGCTGTGGTGGCGCAAACGCAGCTGCCGTGCGGCGAGCCGCTCTGTCCACGACGATCGTTCACCGAGCCCGCTGACGCGGCCCGCCCCCGGGTCCGGATCACCGAGCGGCTCCGCGACCAGTTGGCGTCGGCGATCACGACCAGCAACCGGGCCGTGTCGGATCTCGAAACCGACTACGGCGTGCCGTCGCCGACCGCGCACAAGGCGCTGATCGTCGCCGCGGCCCGGTGGCTACCCGAGGCCGACCGACCCGCGTGTTGGGGATCGACGAGACGCGGTTCCGGTCCGTGCGCTGATGGAAGACACCGGCTGGACATGCTCGGATCCGTGGCTGACCAGCATCGCCGACTGCACCCCCGGCAGGTACGGGCCGCTGCTCGGCCTCGCCCCCGGCCGCAACGGCGGCGGTCTGAAGGACAGGCTGGCGGTGCCGTCCGACGCGTTCCGGACGCGGATCGAGATCGTCGTGATCGACCCGTCCGGCCCCGTACGCGTCCGGATCCGGGCCGCCCTCCCCGGCGTGCGGATCGCCGTCGACAAATAGCAGCTGGTCGCCATCGCGAACACCATGATCACCGAGGTCGGCCCGGGGGTCAGTTTCGCGCGTCGCCGACATCGGTTGCCGTCGAGTCGACGGTGAAGCGGACATCATGCCGCCGGGGGCGTTGATTCTGCTCGTCTTGATTCAGCATCCCGGGCGACGGTGATTCAAGACAGGGATGAGCGGTCCGATAGTCGGCCTGCCAGCACAAGCCGGTCATTTGACCGGGGCGAGCGCACCCGTCCGCGACCACGCTGAAACCACACCTCGCACATCGCACCGGAAACGAGATCATCATGACCACGACGGTTCAAGACACTGACCTGGCCGGAAGCGTGCCGGCCCCACCGAAGAGTCGGATCGGGGTGATCGTGGCAACATCGATGGCCGCCGGCCTGATGACGGCCATGGTCACCGTTCCGTTCCTTCCCGCCAAGGAAGACATCCTCACCGGGGCGGTGCTGTTGGGCTTTGCCTTGGGATGGGCGTTGCTGGCCGTCCTGTCCGTACGATTCACCGACCAGCCCCAACGGTGGGCGGCCGCGCCGGCCGTCTTTCTGGCCGTGGCGGGCGTTGCTGGACTCAGCGGCTCGGCCGCCGTGCACCACGTGCTTGCCTGGGTTTGGCCGCCGGCCCTTTTCGGGCTGGTCGTCTGGATGGTCCTTCGAGTCCGAGGCCAGCTGCGGAGTCGAAGCGCCCGCTGGCTGCTGTACCCGGTCCTCACAGCGCTGGCGATCTCCTCCGTAGGTGGCGGGTACGAGACCGTCCGCGAGTCGCTCGACACCAGGGCCTACCCGATGCCCGGCCAACTGATCGACGTCGGTGGGCACCGGTTGCACCTGAACTGCACCGGCTCGGGCAGTCCCACCGTCGTGTTGGAGCCAGGCCTGGGAGGAGCATCCTCGGACATGGCGTGGATCGCGCCGGCCGTCGCCCGTGACAGCAGGGTCTGCGTGTACGACCGCGCCGGGCGCGGCTGGAGCGATGCCGCGGAAGGCCCGCAGGACGGCGCCCACATAGCCGCGGACCTGCACACCCTGCTGGACCGCGCACACGTTCCCGGTCCGTACGTGCTGGCCGGCCACTCGTTCGGCGGTCTGTATGTACAAAGCTTCGCCGCCCGCTATCCAGACCAGGTTGCGGGCCTGGTGCTCCTCGACTCCACCGCTCCCAAACCGGGCCCGGGCACCTCAGACAGCTCCGTCTCCAGCAACATCCTCGGTCGCGTCTCCGCCTTGGTGCCCGCGGTCGCCCACCTCGGAGCCGGACGCCTGCTCGCCCAATCCTCCTATGCCAGCCTCCCGCCACGCACGCGGGACGAGGCACGGGCCAACGCGTCGACCGCCCGCAATCTTGGCAGCTTCATCGAGGAGTTCCTCGAGGGAAACACGTCGACTCAGCAAGCGGCGGAGCTGACCGACCTCAACGGCAAACCGCTCATCGTCGTCACCGCCGACACCGGAAACGCCGCCGGATGGCAAGCCCAGCAAGACCACCTGGCCACCCTGTCGACCAACAGTCTGCACCGTGTCGCTCTCGCCACCACCCACGAATCGCTGCTCGACGACGAAACCGACTCCGCCGCAGCCAGCCAGGCAATCCACGACGTCGTCGAGTCCGTACGCACGTCTCGTCCGCTCGCTACGCACTGATGCGAGGTAATCTGCGCCTCCCACGCCGGTCCACTGTCTCGAGATGGTTCACCTCGACCGGACGACGCGAGCCCCACAGCGTCCCAAAAGCCTGAACCACCACGCTCGGCCCCCGATGGGTCTACGACGGGAACGGTGCAGGTAGGTCGACGTCTATGAAGATCATGAACGGCATCGACCAGCCCGATGCGGGGTGCAGAGTCCGGGCCCACGTCAGGTTGCGCGACGTCGCGGGTCGGGCGATTGCGTTGGCTCATACGCAAGGCACGTTCACTGTGTCGTCGTCCGCGCGGACCCCTCGAGCAGGGACAGCTGGTCAGCTGGCCCGGCCCGGCGCTGCTCCTCGCCCACGCCGGTGACCGGTGGCGCATCCGGAGCCAGCCGTCGCTTCATTCCCGTAGATCCCTGCAAGCCGAAAGCCACGGAGCGGACGGGGGCGAGGCTTACGCGATTGCTCGGGCAAGTTCCCATTGGTGGCCGAAGGGATCGACCAGTCGCCCCGTCCGCCAGCCCCCCTCCTCGTGCACACTGGCGAGCTCGACGGCTCCGGCTCCGAGCGCACGTTCGAACGCCCCATCGGGGTCCGCCACCGTCAGTATCATCCTGACCGCACGACCGGGATCCAGTCCGGCCGGCAGCTCCGCGTCACGTTGCACCCAGAACCGCGCACCATCCACGAACAGCTCCCCAACCTGGAGCTCACCCCCGCCCTCGGCGAGTTCGCCAACCGTCGCTCCGAAGGCACGGCGGTAGAAGTCAACGGCAGCACTGGCATCGCGAACGGACAACCACGGAGCGATGACGCTCATTCGACCCCCTCAAGAGATCCAGGATCACATACCGGCCCGCACGACGTACCTGCCGTGTCGTGCACCGTGATGAGACCACCGGGTTGCTGTGAGAATAGGGCCATCTGGCGCTGTTGATGATCGTGGTCCCGGCGTCGACGATGACGATTCGTTCGTCAGGGGGAAGCCGATCAAGCACATCCCGCGGACCTTCATCGGGAACTAAGGGCAGCAGCTCCGAGGAGGCCCGGGATCGGCTCCCGACCCGGAAGGCTGGATCCTCTGTCACCAGCTGGCAACCGAGCGCAGCTGACCCGCCACAGTGACCCTTCGACTCCTGCTAGCCGGGATCGCTCTTCCGCCGATCGGCCGGCGTACTTTCGGCGCGGCCCGGGCCAGGTCTCGGTCACGTCGCCGGCCTGCACCCCATTTGCACTCGCTGCGTCGAAGCCCTCTCCGACCGCTCATGGAGAGCGCCAGAACGCACAAGATCGAACCACCGACGACGATCGCAAGCGCCGAGACCGCGACCCGATGCACAAGATCAACACTGCCGGCTTGGAGCGGATGGTCGTCCGGATGCGGTTTAGATCTGGATCAGACGCTGCATGGCAAGCCCGGGCTTGCCGACCCGGAAGACATACACCAGCAACAGCCGTCTCGGCGACGCGGTGGTGGTCCACCGATCGAGCAGCGGATCGTCGCTGCTGCCCGGCCCGTCAGGCGTCTGGAGCAACTGGGCGATCCGGCTGTCGACCAGTTGCTGGGTGTCCGCCGGCAGGGCGAGGTAATGGTCGAGGGCGAGGTCGGACCAGCCGAGCGCGTAACCGGCCATTCCGCGACCGTGTGCACCCAGCCGCTCCTGCGGTGAAGACCAGCCAACGTCCTCACCCGCGTTCAGCCGGCGCACCAGGCCACGCTCCTCCGCAGTCGGCGGGTTCAGCCGCAGGTGCGCGATCCCCCACCAGCGGTCCAGCACCGGCTCCGACTCGGACAGGTCGAACGTGGCGGCGGTGGGCTGCAACGCGGCCCGATGCTCGCTGGCGAACTGTGCCGCCCCGTCGACCGTCACCCGACGCACTTACCCTTTGGCGTGAAGCCAACATCCACGGTTGCCATCCACCGCTGACGACGCTCGCTCCAGACAGCGAACCCTCACCCCGGCTACGCCGTGGTCATGACCACCCTCGGCCTCACGCAGACAATCTGGAGCGGGCGTTCCTGCCCGGTCGGGTCTTCACCGGCGCGGCCGATGTCAACCCCGTTGCGGGCTGGCTGGATACTGTGAACGGCGCCGACGCCGCGCGTTGGGCTGCGCCCCGGTCGACCGGATCACCGCGGATCGGGCGGCGATGCGGCCGCCACCGCCCGTGCCGCCGGCGACCGGGTCGCGGATCTCGGCGCTACCCAAAACCGCGTTTATGTCGTAAACTGGGCACTACTGCAGTACGCAGCCGGCCTGGGGCCGGAGTCGCCGTGACACGCCGCGCATCCTCGAGCATTTCGCTCGCGCCCAGGTGAATCCGGAATTCTCTGCCACGATTGGCGCTTCCTGTTGTCCGTCCTTACTCCAGCGCACCACCCTGTGCGTGACGCCGCTACCGACCCGACCGCCACGATCGCGGACGCCACGGCGCCTGCTGCTTCTCGCGCCAGCCACACCGCGCCGCCGAAGGTCGGCAGCTCGTTCACGGCGTTGACCCGCCAGGTCCACGCGTTGGGTCTGATGCGCCGGCGATACGGCTACTACTGGGCCAAGTTGATCGGCGCGGTCCTTGTCCTCGCTCTGTGGGTGGCCGGGTTCGTCTGGATCGGCGACTCCTGGTGGCAGCTCGCCTGGGCCGGCGTCCTCGCCGTGATCATGACCCAGACCGCGTTCCTCGGCCACGACGCCGCACACCGGCAGATCTTCAAGTCGGGCCGGTGGAACGACTGGATCAGCCTGATCGTGGCGAACCTGTTGGTCGGGCTCAGCTACGGCTGGTGGCAGAACAAGCACACCCGCCATCACGCCGCCCCCAACAAGGTGGGGGCAGATCCAGACATCGCTTTGGTCGCGATCGCGATGACACCGGCGATGGCCACCCGGCACCACAACCGGCTGCTGCGCTGGCTGGTCGCCCACCAGGGCTGGTACTTCTTCCCGATCCTGCTGCTCGAAGGCCTCTCGCTCCATGTCGACGGCATCAAACGCGTGCTGGGCGCCGGTCCGGTCAACCGCCGCTGGGTCGAGCTGGCCTTTCTCACCGTGCGGCTCGGCGGCCTGGTGGCGTTGATGTTCTGGGTCCTGCCGCCGGAGAAGGCGGTCGCCGTCCTCGCGGTCCAGCTGGCGCTGTTCGGCCTGTACATGGGGTCCTCGTTCGCGCCGAACCATATCGGGATGCCGCTGGTGTCACCCAAGCTGAAGCTCGACTTCCTGCGCCGTCAGGTGCTGATGAGTCGCAACATCACCGGTGGACCGCCGATCTCGATCTTCATGGGCGGTCTCAACTACCAGATCGAGCACCACCTGTTCCCGTCGATGGCCCGACCACACCTGCGCAAGATCCAACCCCTGGTCGCCGCCTACTGCGCTGCCGAGGGCGTGCCCTACACCCAGACCAGCCTCTGGTCGGCCTATCGCAGCGTGATCAGCTACCTCAACACCGTCGGGCTCAAGGGCAAGGACCCCTTCCTCTGCCCACTCGTCGCCCAACGGCGAGCCATCT